>NZ_AUJZ01000005.1:0-353889 GCF_000424485.1 Butyrivibrio sp. WCD2001
AAAGCTTCCTGTATGATTTAAACAGGGATTGACCTAAAAAGAATACCTCAAGTAAAGTTGGATTGTTACTGACCTGGCAGTTGGTAATAATCCAAAACTACAAGAGGTATCTTACATGAATGCTAAAGCAAATGAAAACAAAAATCAAGTAAACAAAGCTTTCTCGGTGATAAACACTTTATCAGCCGAAGAAAGACAGTCAAGAATCGATGATCTTCTCAAGACAATGCAGGCTAAGACCTGGCATGATCTGGAAGCATCAGGAAAGTTTGATAAGAATGCCAAGCTCTCTTTTATATCGGAGGACATGCTTATAGTAGGATGCGATATAGGCAGTGAAACTCATTATCTGAGAGCTATAGATATACGAGGCAGAGAACTCAGCAAAAAACCATTTTCATTCACGAATAATGAAGAAGGATTTGAAGCTGCAAAGGCATGGATGGTTGAGCTTGCTGCAGTAAATGGCAAAAAGCAGATAGTATTAGGACTTGAGCCTACAGGTCATTACTGGTTCTGTATAGCGACATGGCTTATAAGCAATGGTATCAGTGTTGTACAGGTAAATCCATATGCAGTCAAGCAGACAAAGGAGGTTGAAGACAACAGCCAGTTAAAGGATGACAGAAAAGATCCCAAAGTAATAGCAAATCTGGTAATGAACGGAAACTATGGTATGCCATATCTTCCAGAGGGCATATACGCAGATCTGCGTAGTCTCTCGCTTCTAAGGAGTCAGCTTACCGAGAATAGGATCCGTTGTGCAAACAGGATGCACAGGCTAATGAAAATACACTTTCCTGAATATAAGGACGCATTTGGAAGAGTGGATGGAAGTTTTGCTTTAGAAGTATTAAAGATTGCACCATTTCCAAAGGACATAGTTGCATTGGGTGAAGATGGCATAAGAGAGATTTGGCACAATGCTAAGCTAAGAGGACGCGGCTATAGCAGGGCAGCTGAACTATTCAGATATGCCAGTACAAGCGTGGGAAGAAATGAAGGCGCAGAATACGACAGAGAAGCTGTCAGATGGTTTGTGGAAGAAATGCTCTCTCTAGATGAAAAGCTGACCACAATAGAGGCAGCTATAAATACGAAGTGTATGGAAATACCACACGCTGAAAACATTCTTGAAATATCTGGTCTGGGTCAGAACATAGTTGCAGGGATCATATCTTCAATGGGGGATATTGATAGATTTGACGATGTTAAGGAAATACAGAAACTAAGTGGATTAAACCTTGTTGCATGCAGTTCGGGCAAGCATAATGGCGAAACAAAGATAAGCCACAGAGGACGCAAAGAACTGCGAACCTGGCTGTTCCAAGGAGCTAAATCAGTTGTGGCTCATGCTGAAGAATTCCAGTTGATACATGAGTACTACACTACACGGCCCAAGAATCCGCTAAAGAAGATGCAGTCGCTGATAGTCATAGCGTGTAAGCTTCTGAGGATTATATATGCAATCCTCAAGAAAGGCGTTACTTATGACCCTCAAAAGATGCTTGATGATATCAAGAGATTTGAGAATGCTGAGATAGTAGCTGCATAAGTAAGAATCACATTTCCGGAATCCTGCCGAGCTGTTGAATACAGTTCGATAGCTGAGCAGGGTTCCGGATGGTAACCCATTAACAGTAGGGGGAATCTCCTACAAAAACTACCAACATATGTCTTTGATGGATTGCGTCCACCGTTTGCCGGTACCATTCAAGACATAATAGGTCAGTTAGTAAGTACCAAAGACAAACAAGAGCTGTAGCTGGCGGGAGTTCTCTCCATAGGGCATAGACCCTGTTTGAAAGCTTTGCTGGCACTTGGTGTATGAATAGGTGGGACGAAGGAAGTTGGGACACGATCCCTTTAGACACGGAAGGTTCACCATCATGGTTGATCAAAGGGAAAATAGCCTTTATAGAGCAAACAAAGGGATGCTTTATTAGTGCTACCTTCAATCAGCTATTCAGTATATGATATATGACTATTCATCACCTCTGGCTCCTGTTAAAGAGGTATATCAACAAACAAAAAGCTCATAAATACTGAAATTTGAGCTTGAAATTATAGGAAGGAAATCCATCGGGGGAGGCTTTTATAAGAAATGTCTTTTCCGGAACAAACTTCAAAGTCGTTTATGAACCTAACATGACAGATTGGCTTCTGTGCCATGCGGCATCAGTTATTCCAATAGCATTTGCCTGCTATTATGCGAACGGAGACATTAAAAAACTTAAGAGTGACAAAGCCTACATCAACAGGATCATGGACGCAACTATCGCGGCCTACGCAATATTGGAAGACAACGGGCATGAAATAATGCCTGATTCAGATAAAGACTTCAGAAATCCCAAGTTCAAGAAGAAATATATCCCGTTTTACCAGTTCATTTTCGCAACAAAACTTGGCAAACTCTGCACTTCAGATCATGCCATGAATGCAATCGATGAGATGAGTGCACTCAACAGAGATTTCAAGGAATACATTGAGGAATATGGCGATATTCCTCAAGCGTGGATAGACCTTGAAAAGGATACAAACGGATATCTGGAATTCCTCAGAGACAATGGATTTACAGCCGTTTACTCAAATCTGTTACCATCAACGATACCTTTAATGTATGCAGAATGTAAGATTGGTGTAGAAAAATGACTATACACGAATTTGGGCAGGAGAATGAAAAAGTTAGGATGCTTGCGAACAACATAGTGAAAATACAGAGTGCCGTAATAGATGGTGGTATCACCCCTGGATATGTTCATTATTTTGAGAAATTGATTAGGAGGAGAGATAAATGCAATTTGAAGAGATGGGGAATATGTCAGGAAAGACATTAATGTTACTGCCGGGAACATGCTGTGATTGGCAGACAAACTTTGGAACGGTAATCGATAGCTTATCTGAAAAGTATCATCTTATATGTGTGAATTATGATGGTTTTGATGGAAGTGATGATATCTTTCCTGATATGATAACAGTGACTGAGAAAATTGAGAAATATATCATTGAGAAACATAATGGCAGGCTTGATGGAGCTATTGGATCTTCTCTTGGTTCCAGTTTTGTGGGTCAGCTTGTGATGCGAAAGAACGTGCATATAGACCATGCAATTTTTGGCAGCCCCGATCTCGATCAGAGCGGTAAGGTATCAGCGAAACTTCAGTCGATGCTTGTTGTACCTCTTCTTACCAGCTTTACAGGCAGTGAGAAGAAACGATATAAATCAAAAGAAAAGCTAAAGAAGATATTCGAAATGGATGATGAAAATGCCGAGAAATTCATGAACTGCTTTTCCAAGTTCAATCCCGAGTCCATTAAGAATGAGTATTACACTGACCTCCTGACACATCTTGAGGATGATATCAATGTAGAGCATACAAGAGCTCATTTTATCTATGCAAACAAGATGGGGGAGAAGTACTTAAAACGTTATAAGAAGTATTTCCATAATCCGGATATCAGGGAATTCAACATGCAGCATGAACAGTGGCTGTTTGGCGGTAAAGAATACGCAGAGCCTGTGCTTAAGACAATAGATGAATTTATGGAAATGACAGTTTAAGGGAGACAGTAATGAGATTATATACAGTTGAAGTAAATAGTAACGAATACGTAGCGGTAGAAAACAAGGATAAAAAGCTTGTTACACTTGATTCCATGGGGATTAAGATTTCAGATATCAATGAGCTTATTAAGAGATTTGATAAGCTTAGAGGAGAGATTGATAAAAATATCAGCATCGGTAGAGAATTAGAAAATTATAGGGTTTTGGCACCTATTCCTGTTCCACAGCAGGATATCATATGCCTTGGGGTAAATTATAAGGAACATATTGATGAAACTGTGGATGTAGTGGATTTTACAAAGAAACAGGATTCGGTTTATTTTTCTAAGCGTGTTAACAGATGTAATGATCCCGATGGAACTATTCCTGTCTATGATTTTGTAGATAGTCTGGACTATGAAGTAGAGCTTGGAGTTATTCTGAAAATAGATGCTTTTCAAATATCAACAGAAGAGGCGGCTGATTACATTTTTGGTTATACCATAATTAATGATGTAAGTGCCAGAAATATACAGCTAAAGCATCAACAGTGGTATAGAGGAAAAAGCCTTGATGGTTACACGCCAATGGGACCTTGCATTGTTACTGCAGATGAAATTGGCGATGCCCATAATCTTAGTATTGAATGCTTTGTTAATGATGAAAAAAGACAGAGCAGTAATACGGCATGTATGATCACGACAGTGGAAGAAGCAATTTCAGAATTGTCCCAGGGAATGACGCTAAAAGCAGGAACTGTCATTGCAACAGGAACTCCCGGCGGAGTTGGGATGGGATTCAATCCTCCTAAGTTTTTGCAGCAGGGAGATATAGTAAAATGCTGCATTGAAAAAATAGGGGAGTTAGTAAGTAAAGTAGATAAGCTCTGAAAAAAGGGTTTTATGTTTGGCCCTGCAAGGCTCTTCGTGAGATAGACGATAAGGACTACGAGTACTACTATAGAGACAGAAAGATAGAAAAAGATGACCTCGAGGAAGAGGCAAAGCTCAGAGAAAATCAGGATTTTGAGCATATAAAATATTGAGATAACAGATTTGGAGTATTAACTATATGGCATCACTTTTACTGGCAGTAATTTACCTAATTTTCATAAGCCTCGGGCTTCCGGATTCGCTCTTGGGTTCCGGATGGCCTGTAATGCAGGGAGCATTTGGTGTTCCCTCGTCATATGCGGGATATGTGTCGATGACGATATCCTTTATGACTATTATTTCAGCACTTTTTAGTCCCAAGATTATAAAGAGATTTCATACGAAGTGGATTGTGATTTTTTCTATATTGCTGACAGTTTTTGGACTTTTGGGATTTTCGGTTTCAAGGCATTACTATATGCTGTTTTTGTTTGCAATCCCCTATGGCCTTGGTGCAGGCGCAATAGACGCTTCTGTAAATCATTATGTTGCTAATAATTTTTCCGGATCGGTGATGAATTTCCTTCATTGCTTCTATGGAGTGGGAGCGGTTATCAGCCCTTCCATCATGGCGCTTGCACTTAAATATGCCAGATGGAATGAGGGATACAGATGGACTGCTTTTGTTCAGATTGGAATACTTCTTGTATGTATTTTGTCCCTGCCTCTCTGGAAAAAGAATGAGTCCGAAAGTGACGAAAAAGAAATCAAAAACAGTGCCGGGATAAGAGAAACATTAACAGTTCCGGGAGTGGTTCTGACATTGATTGCGTTCTTTGCATATTGCTCAGGCGAGGCAACATGTTTTCTTTGGACACCAAGCTATTTTGCAGGAACAAGAGCAGGACTATCAAAGGAGCTGGTAGCATCTTTTGGATCGTTGATTTTTGGTGGGCTTATGCTTGGAAGGCTTATATCAGGCTTTATTTCAAATAAGCTGGGAGACAGGCTTCTTATAAGAATTGGGATAATAGTAGAACTTATCGGAATATTACTAGTCCTTATGCCGACATCGGGGTATTTGATTGCAGCTGTCGGTTTCGTAGTTATCGGAACAGGAATGGGACCGGTTTATCCTGCTATCCAGCACATGGCACCGACGAACTTCGGAAAAAGATACAGCGCAGCGGCAATAGGCCTTCAGATGGCTTCTGCGTACGTTGGAAGTACTTTTATGCCTATGGTATTCGGCCATCTGCAGCAGCTCATGGGCATATGGATCATGCCTTTTTACCTGCTTTTGTTTGCAGCATTGAATATAGGAATGCTTGAGACGGCATATAGGAAGTTGAGGTGAGCCTGATTGCAGGTGCAAATGAGGTCTTATATGGGAAGAAATGAAGATAAGCTTCAGAATGAAAATGTATTCAGTAAAATGGATAGTTCCCTTTCACAGTATTTATTTGAAAATAGGGAAAACAGGGTGGTACATCCTTCGCTTAATGAGGAAATGGGGGATTTCATACCGGTCAGAGATGGCGATATAAAAACTGTAAAAAAGAATCTGATAAAGCATCGAAGCAGAGTTTTCCCCAAACTGTCAGAATCTCCGGTGTTGCAGAGAAAATACCTTTTTGTGTCAAGCATTACAAGTTGCTGCAGGTTCTGTATAGAGGCAGGAATGCCGGCAGATGAATCATATGGATTATCTGATCTTTATATTCTGAAAATGGATAAATGCCAGACTGTTGATGAGGTGACAGAGGTTTATGAGGAGATGATGCTCGATTATACCAGGAGGATGCATGCACTCAAGGCAAAAAGTGTGCAGCTTTCCCCGAAGGTCATAGCATGTATGAATTACATCGATAATCATCTTCATGATCGTATAACGGTTCAGGATCTCGCGGATGAGGTGGAGATGAATGCTTCATGGCTATCAACAGTTTTTAAGCGTGAAGTCGGAGTATCGGTATCCGAATACATCAGGTCAAGGAAGTTAAATGCAGCAAAACATCTGCTGACATTTAATGAGTATTCATGTACGGATATTGCTGAGTATCTGGGATTTGCCAATGAGAGTCATTTTTCCACTCTTTTTACAAAAGAGGAAGGGATGTCACCAAAGGAATATAGAAGAGAACATTTCCAAAAACATTTTTCTAAATTAAGGTGACTCAAGAAGTTTGAAATGACTCTTCCTATATTCTATAATTCCTTCGTCCTTCATGTGAGATAGTTCTTTTGACATGTTGGTTCGTTCAAGGTTCAGGTAATCGGCCAGCTGTTGCCTGTTGAAGGGAATGTCAAACTCTCTGGTGCCGGTCTGGAGCGCAACAGCGTTAAGGTATGACAGGAGACGTCCGCGGCAGCTTTTCGGAGAAGTATGAAAGCTGCGTCCGGAGAGGACAAGGTTTTTCTGAGATGAGATAATAAGGATATTTTTAAGGAGCTTTTCCTTCCAGGGAGAGCTCTTTTTATTATCGTTAAGTAGATTCTTGATATTGCAAAAGAGAATTCTGCAGTCCTCATTTGCTCTGACATCAACCAGGAGGACCTCGCCAAGAAGAGCATAGGTTTCAGCAAAGTACTGATTTTGCCCAACATGGCTTAAGACAGTGCAGTTACCCCAGACGTCATTACTTTCGATAGTTACACTGCCAGAGAGTACCATGCCTATCTTTGAGGTGCGCTCTCCGGCGTAGAGAATCACATCATCTTTTTTATATTTCTTTTCATTAGCATCAAGAGAAGCAAGGCATGAAGACAGCTCTTTTGCCGTCATGCCCAGAAAAAGTCTGCTTTTTTCTATTCCTTCATAGTTCATAAAAATCACCTCAAATGTGGCTCAAACAACATACTTGTTATGAACAGTATATTATACTGACACCATCGGAACAAGAAATAAGTATGAAACAGAGAGGTTTAACGATGGTAAGAAAGATAATTAAGATTGATGAAGAAAAATGTAACGGCTGTGGCATCTGCGCTAATGCATGCCACGAAGGTGCCATTGATATTGTAAACGGAAAGGCAAAGCTTGTAAGAGAGAATTTCTGCGATGGCTTTGGAGACTGTCTGCCGGGATGTCCAATGGGAGCAATCTCTTTTGAAGAGAGGGAGGCCCCTGCTTATGATGAGGCAGCAGTAAAGGCAGCACAGGAGAAGAAAGGATTGGAAGGACATGGTTGTCCCGGCTCAAGATTTATGACGCTTAAGAGCAGCGCGCAGGAGAACAGTAATCCCGGAAAGGATTTGATCTCAGGGATGAGCTCACATCCTTCAAGATTGCTGCAGTGGCCTTGTCAGATTAAACTCCTGCCGACGCAGGCTGATTTTTATAATGGTGCAAAACTCCTTATTGCAGCTGACTGCACAGCATATGCTTATGCAAATATGCATGAGGAATTCATGAAGGGTAAGGTTACAATGATCGGATGTCCCAAGCTTGACGAAGGTGATTACACAGAGAAGCTTACAGAGATAATTTCAAACAACGATATTACCGGTGTGACTATCGTAAGGATGGAAGTACCCTGCTGCGGCGGGCTCCAGAGAGCTGCAGAGAATGCTATAAGAAACAGTGGAAAGTTCCTCCCCTGGCAGGTTGTGACAATATCTCGTAACGGAGAGGTAATTGATTAAATTTCCCAACAAGCAGAAAATCCGTGGGCTTATGACAGGAGCGAGTATATACTGAAAGCAGTGAAAAATAAGGAGGTACATGATGGCAGCATTAAACGAAAGAAAAGTAGCGGTTGTAGGTTGTGGATTTGTCGGTTCAGCATCGGCATTTGCCCTTATGGAGAGTGGGCTCTTTTCAGAGATGGTGCTGATCGATGTGAATAGAGAGAAGGCCGAGGGAGAGGCCCTTGATATCAGTCATGGACTTCCTTTTGCAAAACCAATGCAGATATATGCAGGAGATTATAAGGATGCCGGAGATGCTGCAGTTGTGGTTGTAACTGCCGGAGCCGGACAGAAGCCCGGTGAGACCAGGCTTGATCTTGTGAAAAAGAATGTTGGCATCTTTAAGGCTATTATACCTGAGATAGCTAAATACAATAAAGACGGAATTCTCCTTATTGTGGCGAACCCTGTTGATATTCTTACATATGCCGCTGCCAAGCTGAGCGGCTTCCCTGAGAACAGAGTCTTTGGTTCGGGAACAGTTCTGGACACAGCAAGATTTAAATATCTTCTTGGCGAGCATCTGAGTGTTGATAGCCGTTCAGTACATGCATTTATCATAGGCGAGCATGGAGATAGTGAGATTGCAGCATGGAGCAGTGCTAATGTTTCAGGAATTCCTATTCATGATTTCTGCGAGATGAGAGGGCACTTTGAGCATGAAAAGGCCATGAAAGAGATCGCAGAGAATGTAAAGAACAGCGCTTATGAGATTATCGAAAAGAAAGGCGCTACATATTACGGAATTGCCATGAGTGTAAGGCGTATCTGCGAAGCTATCATCCGTGATGAAAAATCTATTCTTCCGATTTCCAGCATTCAGCATGGAGATAACGGGATCGATGGTGTCGCTCTTAGTATGCCTGCCATTGTCGGAAGAAGCGGAGTTGAAGGCGCTGTGCCCATAAGGCTCAGTGATCAGGAAAAAGAGGCACTGGAGAAATCCTCTGAGACGCTGAAAGCTGTTATTAACGAATCGCTTTGAGTACGATCTATGATATCGACGATAATAAGGGAGAACTTGTGCAATGACTGATAACCATTTAAAAATATCTGAGCTGCCTTATCGCAAGCAGTATAAAGAATAAAAGATGAATATTAGGAAATTTAATACAATTCAAAAATCCTGTGGATGGTTGCAGACATATAGAATATTATCTGAAAAGTATGGGCTTGATCAGACAGAGAAGCTGTTCGAGAATGCTTCAGAGTCATATGATAAATATAAAGAACGATTTAAACAAGTAAGAGGGATACAAAAAGAGCATACTTTAGCAGCTGTGGCTGTATCGTCTCTTTACATGGAATTAGTAAAACTCATGAATAAAGAAGATGCTGTTGAACTTCTGTCGGAAGCTATGAAACCGGCTTCTATTTCAAAGCATAATAAAATAGAAAGATTACCGGCGCCTGTTTTTATGAAAGTTGCAGGATTCATAACAGGAAAGATTTTTAGTGAGGAAGCGGGGTTTAAGAGAAAGTGGCATTGTAATAATAATCATGAAAAACGTTATGATCTTTTGACTTGTCCATATGTTAATGTTTTCAGTGAACTTGGGTGCCCAGAGGTGTGCCCTGCTGTTTGTGTTCAGGATGATATATCATTTGGAAACATGAAGAATGGTGTTTGTTTTGAGCGTAAAGGAACACTTGGCAGGGGAAATGAATGCTGTGATTTCTGCTTTCGAATAACATAAAATCATTAAAGCTATATATCAACGTTGATATTGGCTTTTTTCAAAACAATGGGTTAGTTAATGCTAACGAATAGTGATATTATGGAATGATGTAGGTGCCAAAAGTCACATTTATACGTGAAAAACAAGTATATCCATGAGCAGATTCCTCCGCAAGGCGGGTTACAATGTCCTTGTGCTGGGGTTCTAAATGTGGAAGGGGCTTCCAAAAGAACTTGTTTCCATACCGATTGATTATGTGGAAAAAGCAGTAAAATGGCTCAAAGAAGAAAAGGGCATCAATAAGATTGCCATGACATCAGCATCGACCGGGGCTGGTTACACGCTTCTTGCAGCAAAAGATGATGACGCGTGGCCTTCAGATGAAGCTGTTCCAAGAATGATAAAAGTGCTTAGAGATGCAGATTATCAATATCGAGTTGAATGGCGTATATATGATAAAGCAAGCCATGCACTTACTGACGGGTTTGATGAGTGGGGCAATAGATCTTGCTGAATAAGGATAGGAGATGAGACAGAAAAATACTGCAGTACTATTGAAAATGGAGTTAGCGCATGCTAATATTTGAGATAACTGATAATGATTTTCATGATATTAAATATCTATTAAAAACACCCGGTTAGTGCGGGCTTTTCTTTTGAGAATGGGTTAGTTGAAACTAACGAAATAATGTTTGGCTGGAAGTGATGGCATGATGAATAATGAGCAGATTGTTGAGGCTTTAAAAGAGAGCGGTATGAGAATAACCAGACAGAGAATGATAGTTGCAGATGTCATTGCAGATAATAGAAGGTGTTTCATCCTATGTAAAAATCCCGGATGGCGGTAAATGCCTTGATGTTGGATGTGGAAGCGGGGCTCTAAGTATTGCCTGTGCAAAGAAAAATCCAGGCGCTCAGATCATTGGTATAGACAGATGGGGTAAAGAGTATGCTTCATTCAGTAAGAATCTCTGCGAAAGTAACTCTGTTGCCGAAAGTGTAAATGACACATCTTTTAGGCAGGAGGATGCCTGTAAGCTTGATTTTGCAGATGAGACTTTTGATGCAGTTACAAGTAACTATGTGTATCACAACATATCAAGTAAGGACAGACAGGCGATTCTTCTTGAAACACTAAGGACCCTTAAGAAGGGCGGAACATTTGCTATTCACGATATTATGTCCAAGGCAAAATATGGAGATATGGAAAGCTTTGTAGAAAAGCTTAAAAATATGGGCTACGAAGAAGTAAAACTTGTTGATACTACTAACGGTATGTTCATGAGCAAGTGTGAGTCCACCTGGATGGCTCTTACAGGTTCTGCGATTCTTATGGGGAGGAAATGATTTATGGGACTTTTTAAAAACTTTGTAAGTCAGATAAGAAAGCCAGAAGGTTTCCTGGGACAGATGATGGTCAATGGCATGAACAGTGGGCACGCGAAGATGGCCGACTGGGGAATGGCACATTTAAAAACTATTGCACCGGAAGAAATTCTTGAAGTTGGATGCGGTGGTGGAAGAAATGCACATGAGTTGCTACGGAAGTATCCATCTTCTAAGGTTACGGCGATTGATTATTCAGATGTTTCGGTTGCAAAAGCAGCAGCTTACAACACAGGCATGATACAGAAGGGACGCTGCAAGGTTCAGCAGGGCGACGTTTCTAATCTGAACATGAATGAGCAGTATGATCTTATGATGAAGTATAAAGGAACTTATCTGTGATTACTGGATTGTGCCTGATAAGATAGCGAATCCTCAGTAAAGTTGGAGGATAAGGGATGGACAGAAAGATAAAAGCCTATAAAAAGATATATCGAAAGGCCATTGAAAAAACTGGACTTAATAATGTCGATGACAGAGTTGAAGCATACGCTGTCCGACTTTCTAAGATGTATGCCTCTGATGATTTCAGGAAACACAATGTTTATCCATCAACAAGTACGCTTCATGTATATGCGGTAATTGCAATGTGTCTGGAACTAAAGCAATTTGGCTTTTCTGACACAGATATCATGGATTATATAAACGCTGGTTTTGAAGCAAGAAGGACATTTTTCAATGTGATAATTGCAATAATCAACGCACTTCCGAACAGTTTTGATATTGCCAGAAAGTGGAATATCGGCGACCATGAAAAACGAATGACTGATGGCAGCATAACCTATGATTATTTCAATGTCACCAGAGACAAGGTAGAATATAGAATTTCAAAGTGTATGTATGTCGAAATGTTTGAAACCTATGGGATAAGACCGCTTTGTAAAATATTCTGCAATACAGATACAAGAGCCTATTCGGGACTTACACGGCATGTAGAGTTTATCAGACATTCGGATTTATCAGATGGGCCTGCATGTCATGATGAGGTGATCAGAAAATGTTAAAGAACTACATGAAGGAAGGGCAGAAACTCCCGCTCTTTGGAGTCGGGCCATATATTGTTTATGGAATTGCTATGGTCAATGTAATAGGAATTATCTTGTTTGGCTATGTGCTTAAGATAGGAATTCTGTATGATTCATGGATACTTATTTTCCGAGTGGTTGGTACATTACTCATAATAATGGGAATCGGTGTATGGTATATAGGAGCTGTCCGGTCAGATATGGATGATTCTATAACAGAGAACAGGCTTCAGACCACTGGCATTTATTCATGGGTACGGAACCCGATGTACAGCGGCTGGTGGTTTGCGCTATCTGGGATTACCCTTATGTGGCATAATGCATGGCTGCTACTTTTTCCGATTGTTGACTGGATTATTATGACAGTTGCACTTATAAAAACGGAAGAGAAGTGGCTTTTGGATTTATATGGTGAGGAGTACGCTGAGTATAAGAAAAACGTAAACAGATGCATCCCGTGGAAACCTGGCATTGGGATATATAGAACGGAGATATCCACAGCTAAGTGGATGATATATGATTTGCCGGGGAATGCAGGCTGGATAATATGGATCGTTTGTACAGTGAAATGTTTGAGGCAAGAGGCGAATATGTATGCCGTACTTTCTGTCATAGTAGCAATTTTCATGATGATTGGCGTGTTGGAACTAATTAGTGAGAGGGCGGCAGGGCTTAACCGCATCCTTACAGCGACAAGGCTGCACAGGGGCTTTGGAGCATTGTCGCTGGGCGGAATAGTTGGAATCCCTATTTCAATATATGGAATCCTTTCAAATACTGATTATGGATTATCCCTATGGATGCTGACAGGAGCAGTATTATGTGCTCTGTTTGCAGGGCTCATCTTTGTGACCTTTAAAAGAGAGGAATGATAGGAAAAATGACGATACATGAATTTGGAAAAGATAATGATAAGGTCATAGTGTTGCTACATCCGTCCGTGGTTATGTGGGATTACTTCGAGTATACGATTCCGCTTTTGGAAAAGAAATACCATCTGATAATTCCTGCACTTCCGGGGTATGACCCTGACAACAAGAGCGATTTCACAAGTGTTGAAGAGATCTCAGCAGAACTGGAAGAATGGCTGAACCTGAACGGACTGAGCAATGTGACGTGTCTTTACGGCTGCTCCATGGGTGGAAGCATTGCAGTCAGGATACTTGCAGGCAACAAAGTGACAATACAGAGTGCAGTAATCGATGGTGGTATTACTCCATATCAGCTTCCTTGGATCGTTACAAGATTGATAGCAATAAAGGATTTTTTGTTGATATACACAGGAAAACTTTGTGGAACAAAGCTGTTGGAAAAAGCTTTTTCTACTGATGAACTGTCAGAGGAAGATGTGCAGTACGCAGCAAAGGTCCTTAAGATGATTAGCGCTAAAACAATCTGGAGGACATTTGAATCCTGCAACAATTATTCCATGCCGAAGTATATCCATACTGACTGTAAATACATAGAATATTGGGTTGCAGAAAAAGAGGTAAAAGATAGAAAGTGGGATGTGGAATATATAAAAAAGATCTTTCCACATACAGTATTTAGAAAGATCAAGGACACAGGCCACGGAGGGCTGGCTCCATTTAAGCCGGAAAAGTTTGTGAGGGGGATTGAGAAGGTCATAAGGCAGGGGGATAAGAGATGATTCTAACTATATTTCTGACAATAATATTCTGCGTGGCTATAACACTGATGATGTTTTCTGCCGTAGCATTTATTCAGGATAAGAAGTTCTTTTCTTCAGCACCGAAAGAAGCGCAGGAGGCTATTTTGCCAAGGGAAAAAGAATTGTTCTACGGCGCCAGGACAATCGGATGGACTTTAATGATATTTAGTTTTCTGATGATACTGGGGGTAGGCTTTATCTCAATCTGGGACGGTTTCAGGAGTGGTTACACGTTTGGACAGTTCTTTTTCAGATTTGTCTTTATATTCACTGTTTACAAGCTTTATGACATGATCTGCTTTGACTACTTCCTGCTCATGAAATTCCAGTTTTTTCAGTTCTATTTTCCGGAAGTTGAAAGCGTTTATAAGAACAGAAAGTATGGATATAACATCAAGAGCCAGCTGCTGAAGCTTCTTGTGATATTCCCGGCTGCATCAGCACTTGCAGCCTGGATATGTACATTGTTTTAAGGGAAACAATATTTTGAATGGGGAAATGGCAGTTTGAGGGTAATATGGGGGTGACTATGGTTCTAATATTAGAGTGCATTGTGGTTTGCTTTATTCTATTTCTCCCATGTGTTGTTGTTATAGCAAATGGAACAGAACAGGGAGCTTTTTTATATGAAAAAGATGTGCAGGATCGCGTCGTAGAGATGGGACTTATCTCAAAGGCACAGATTGAAAAGAACGGTAAGTTATTCAAGTTATGCACGCTTACAGTAATGATTGCTTTTGTGCTCTGGTCAGTTTATGGCATCAATGGAGCCAGAGGTTTTATAGTGCCATTTCTTCAAATTTATGCGATGACAATGGCAGAAGGGCTGTTCGACAGATTCTTCATTGATTGGTATTGGGTAGAGCATACAAAAGCCTGGGCTATTCCGGGAACAGAAGATCTAAGGCCTTACATCCCCAAAAAGACGAAGATTGTGAAGTGGCTGATTACAATTGTAGGCAATCCTATTATTGCAGCTGTACTGGCAGGGATTATGATGGTCGTATTATGAGGGAGGGAAGCAGGTAACATGGTTTGGTATGTATTGGTAATTGAAGCGATAGTATTTGCAGTATTATTTACAACAATTCTTTTTGTGTCTTTTCATGGGGGAAAAATGTACAGTCCGGCATGTATCCATAATTACCCGTCTGATATTCAAGAAGAATACTTCAAAACACATGAAAGAGTGGATGTTTCATATAAATCAAAAAAGGTAGTACTGGCGAAGTCCTGTGGAATAATCATGTTTACAGTTATTCTTACCATATGCGCGAAGCTTGCCGGGGCTGTTGTTTGCACTGATTCCGGCAGCGATTGTAGGACTGTTCATAAGTTTGATGGGTTGAATAAGAAAAGAGCTTTGAGTAAGTGGTAAGTCAGGAACATAGCATATTCAAGATCTGCTCAATCAGAGAGTCAACCATTACGTTGTTATTTTCTTTGATGAAGACCTTTTTTTGTAGCAAGGCTGATGGCGATGAGCTTCATGTAATTGCAGGCAAGCTTCCAGTCGGGCTCCGTTGCCGGTGATTCAAGAAGTGAGATCAGCATATGCATGGTCTTACTGTCGTTACTTTTGTCTTCTATATATTTGTCTGACTAGGATGCTATGAGGCGCTTTTTTTCGGTATCGGTTAGAAAAGCAAACACATTGGGATTTTCTGCTGACAACCATTTGAGGTAGTCACGCAGAGAATCCTTTGTTAGTTTGCCGGAATCGTTAAGATAGGAGAGGAGCTTTTCTTTGGCACGGTTTCTCTCGTGAATCATCATGTGGTACATGAATTCAGATTTATTTTCGAACAGATTATAGAAGGTGCCCTTATTGGCATGAAACATGTGGGTACAAGAACGCTTGGGGAAAAGAGCTTTATGTATGATCTTGTAAGAGAAAAATGAAATGATAAATTTTTGAGAAAAGTTAGCAACAACTAACAATAAGTAGTATCATGAAGTATAGTAAGTAACAGGTTGGGGATGAAGAAGCAACGGAGAGCAGTCTGTATGAGCAATACTCTTAAAAAATCTATTGTGTTCAAGCATTTTTATTCTGAATTGGCTGAGAAATACGGAAAAGCTAAGGCTAAAGACATATGGGATTATGCTGAAAGCGAATTTATCAGATTGAAGAATGCTGAAACAACCGCAGATAAGGCGAGTGTGTCATATGTCTTTCCAGCAGTAGCACTGTATCGTTCGGTTGAACATTTTTATCCCGAAGAAGCTTTGGCTGTTACAAGAGGCTTTGGAACAAAGATGGGACGCAGACTACAAGGTATCTTTAGCAAGATTACTGCTTTTCCGGGCATTCCTTCACTCATGTGGAATAGGATGGATAGAATTGCTGCAAAACTGAGCGATGGATATGAAATAAAGAACCTTAAAGTTACCAAAGAACAGTGCTTCATGGATGTGGTAAGCTGTCCTCTTTATGATAAGGCACGGGAACTTGGTACTCCGGAAGCTGTTCAGATGATCTGCTGCATGGATAAAGAATACATGAACGGCTTCAGGGGAGTTGATTATAAAAGGACTAAATCAGTGGCTGAAGGTGATGACTGTTGTGACTACAGGCTCACAAAGTCGTTGTAAAGGCTATAGACATGAGAGAAAGAGAATGCTATGATTTGGAGTTAGCAAAAGCTAACGATTTTAAAAGGAGGAGTGGACAATGGAACTTACTTTTGGTGATGTACAGGAAACAGCTCTTATTCCACTTGCGATAAAGGCAAGTGAGACAGCAAGATCTAACGCAAGGATAATCGATCTTAAGGCAAAAGAGATTATTGATGCGCTTGGAGTTGATGTTAGTAAATACGATCCCTTTTTATCACATGAGGGCGTAGTGGCTAGAACAATACTATACAAAAATGAGTTGAAAAGGCTTATTGATAAGTACCCGAATGCTCTCTGCATAAATCTTGGTTGCGGATTTGATGATAAGTTCTCTCAGGTAGATAACGGTAAGATCACATGGTTTGACGTGGATCTTCCGGATCAGATAGAGAAGAGGCGAAAGGTATACTCCGACAGGGACAGATGCACAATGCTCAATGGGAGTGCACTTGACGGAGCATGGACCGGGCAGCTTCCTAAGAGAGATATGACCATCGTTGTCATGGAAGGAGTTCTCGAGTATTTCTCCAAGGACCAGGTAAAGACATGCATCAACATGCTTTGTGACAGCTTCGAACATGGATATCTTCTTGCGGAGCTTCATTCTCCGTTCCTTGAAAAGAATGGTAGCCATCACGATGCTGTGAAACATACTAATGCTTCTTTCGGCTGGGGAACAAAGTCAGGCCGTGAATATCTGGATCTTGAACCAAGGATGAGCCTTGTGTCTGAGACGAATTATAACGAAGAAATGAAGAAATACTCAATACGCGGAAAACTTTTTGCTATCGTTGGAAAGAACATCAACAACAGACTGGCAGTATTTAAATGGTAAAGCATTAAGGGCGGAATGTATGGATAAGTTTAATGACATCGGAATTGATAACAAGTTGGACTGGGACAGAGTAGAGAAGCTTATGAGAATTGGCATATTTGCTGCATGCATGGTGCTTGTGGGAGATGTGCTTATAGGTTATGGATTGCATGACTCTTCTAAAACAGGCATGGAACGGTTCCTATCGGCATATTTGCAACTATCGGATGCCAGGATATTTTGGTCAGCGTTTTTAGGATTCATAGGTATTCCGCTTGAGGCTCTTTGCTATTTTGGAGTGTACCGGCTGATTGTTACTAAATCTCAGAAATATGCTCATCTGTACAGGACAGGAATACTAGGCGTGTTGGCATATGCAGGGTGTGGAGTACACGTTCCCTGTTTGTCCACTTGCTTCTTTTACAAGTATATGAACGATGCTGCACCTGAGATTGCAGTAGATGCAGCAGTAAAATTCGGGAAATATTTTCTTTTGCCGGGAATGATAGTGTTCTTTCTATTCTGGATCATTCAACATGTGGCACATATTGCAGCTTTCACAAAAGGGCTGACTCCATATCCTAAATGGTGCTGGATTTTCTGCCCTGCGGTTGGAATGGCTGCAGTAATGCTGTTTAAGTTCCTTCCTGAAACGGCAATTCGGAATGCAATTACTGCTGCCTGGATCAGTATAGGAAATTTGTGGATGTTTGCCGGACTTTTGATTATGGCGAAGAAGGCTAAGTTAGAGAAAAACTGAAAAACATGCTCTAAAATTGTTGGGGGATTTGTAATGAAAAAACTTAAGAGACTTGGGATGGATTATTGGAAATATTGGTTTGCCAGTGCAGGGTCAATGGCTGCAAGTAATATCTTGCAGTATGTTCTTGCATTATACGTCATGGATGTAACCGGTTCAGCCACAATATTTGCATCAATGCTGTCAATAATACTGTTTCCAAGGCTGCTGCTCACACCTCTGGCAGGGGTTATTTCAGATAGGGCCAATAGGATGAAGGCAATGTCTTTCATTCTGCTTGGAGAAACGGTGGTTTTGGTTATATTTTTTCTGATAGCAAGAATCATGCCTATAAGTGTGGCAGGAATATTTGCACTGGTCACTATATTGGAGATTGGTGAAGTTTTTTATGGAGCGGCAGAGAATGCTGTAATCCCGAAGCTTGTTGATAAGGAGATTCTTCCTGATGCTATTGCTGTATCCAAAGCTGATGATGGCATTGTATTTGTGCTTAGTCCAATGATTGCAGCGCTCATATATACAAAGCTTAATTTGCCTCTGGCATTTCTTATAGTTGGAACTCTGGATTTTCTGGGAGCTCTGATACAGAAAAGTATTGTCTCTGATTGTAGTAGTACAAGCGAAATGAAGGAATTTACATTTTGGAATGAGTTTAAAGAAGGAATTGACGTAATAAAAGGCAATAGCTTTTTGAGGAGATATATAGTGGCGCTTCCTGTTATTGATGCTTTTTTTGGAGCAACATTTTCAGTTAGTATCTGCTATCTATTCAGGGTAGTGTATCAACTGGGTACATATCAGTATGGTTTATATAATTCTGTCACGGCTTCTACCACAATATGGGTGCCGTTAGTGGTAATTCCTATAGTACAGAAGCTTAAGCCTGATATGATTTTTAAAACATCTACAAAACTTATAGCAGCAGAGATAGCACTTATCGGAGTCTTTGCCTATATGGGAGTGGCACATATTTTGCCTATTTATGTAACTGTTATAGCTATTACAATTCTGGATTGTATGACCATTGCAGAGGCCATACCGATGCAGATGGCAGGAAGCATATTGCTCCAGACCGGGATTGATGAAAAATATCTGGGAAGAGTAACTTCGGTGATAGGAATGGTGACTTCAATATCGATTGCAGCCGGTGAAATTCTATTTGGCATATTGGATGATCAAATAAATGTGCCATTCACAATTATTGTCGGTGCTATAGGAGTTGCTATTGGGGCACTGATATATTCTTTGGGCAGTCAAAAGGATAAGAGGATGACTCAAGGGAGTTAGGCACATAATAGAATTACTATCTGCTCAATCAGAGAGTCTATCATAGCGTTATAGTTTTCTTTTATAAAAACCTTCTTTGTGGCAAGGCTGATGGCGATGAGCTTCATATAGTTGCAGGCAAGCTTCCAGTCGGGGGTATCTGAAGGTGATTCCAGCAATGAGATCAACATATGCATGGTCTTACTGTCGTTGTCTTCGTCTTCGATATATTTATCTGACCAGGATGCAATGAGGCGTTTCTTTTCAGCATCGGTAAGATAGGCAAATACATTGGGATTTTCTGCTGACAACCACTTCAGGTAGTCGCGCAGGGAATCCCTTGTTAATTTACCGGATTTGTTTAGATAGGAGAGGAGTTTTTCCTTGGCACGGGTTCTCTCATGGATCATCATGTGGTACATGAACTCGGACTTGCTTTCAAACAGATTGTAAAATGTACCTTTGGCGATATATGTTTCCTCGGTCAGTTTATCTATTGGTACAAGGACTCTTGGGGAAAAGAGTTTCATGTATGATCCTGTTAGAGAAAACTAAAATAGGGAAAAATATTTGAGAAAAGTTAGCAATAACTAACGGTAAGTGCTATCATGAGACTATACATTTATGAGGGAGATGATGGCTAATGGAATATTCAGGAATGCCGGCAGGGATGTGGCTTATATACAAAAAGAGCTTTCGAAATAATCTTGTAAGAGTCCTTGGATTATCAGAATCGGAAGCTGACGAAGTCATGACTTCAGCGAAGAAAAGGTATAAGGAAATTGTTGGAAAGCTTCCGGAGTTTGAAAAAGATGATCGGTTTAAAACTAACATCGTGAACTGCGCATTATTTTCAGCAGTAATTCTCAGTATGAAAAAGAAGCCTTCAGTAGATGCACTTACTGATTACTACGCACAGGCCATGACAACGCCTGCAACAAAGTGGTTCTGCAGACAGGCAGGAAAAAAGAAATTCAGTGACGCAGACATAAACGGTATGAAGAAAACAGCTGCACTAAAAGCTGCGGACAGGAATCCATATTCCTGGAACATGGAATATCTTGATTACGGTGATGGATCCGGATACGAAGCCAGATTCACTAAATGTGGTATCTGCACGCTTATGAAGGAACTTGGAATTTATGAATTTGTGCCTGCCATGTGCCATTTGGATTACACCATGAGTGAGATGGGCGGTGCGACTGTATTTGTGAGACAGTATACTCTGGCATCAGGCGGTCCGTACTGCGACTGTGGTTATAAGAAAAAGTAGGCGGAATTTAATTTGGAGGAGACCTATAATGGCAGATAAGATTCAGGAAGCATATCAGGCATCTAAGAATATTTATGACGATGTTCTCACTCAGGGAAGTCTCTTTCAGAGGCTCAGATAACATGTCTGGACTACAGCGTAGATATGATAGAACAGGCAAGAAAGAGGCTTGAAGGCTGCGCATATATATCCTGCATCCAAGGGGTTGTACTATCACATGTATATGCTTCAGCAAAGCATGATTAAAAAAGCGGAGGTGTTGAGTGCATGAGCAAGAATACCTGCAAGATGATTGGAATCATCACAATGATCATTAGTGTGTTTCTGCTTATTGGAGGATTATATCTTCCGCAGACAGATATTTCCAATATTGTGACAACCTCATGCCTGATAGCCGGGGTGCTGCTTTTAGCTGTAGGTATTGTCTTTTACAGTATACTCAAGACGGATTGAAAAGATGTCAAAAAGCAATATGAGAAAAATACTCAATTAGAGTAATTGACACTGTAGGATAGCAGTAATAGAATAATCCATGTTAGCAAACGCTAACATGTTGAGTAAATCATGTGAGTTCCTCTTTTTCATACCGGGGCCTATGACCGGCTGTGAAAAGAGGAATTCTGTGTTTAAGAGGAAAGGAGCACTTAAGATGGAATACTTGGAAATTGAAAAGGTTATAGGAAGAGAAATTCTGGATTCAAGAGGAAATCCGACGGTTGAGGCAGAGGTTACGCTTGCGGACGGGACTGTTGCTACCGGTACAGCGCCTAGTGGAGCGTCAACAGGTGAGTTTGAGGCTCTTGAATTAAGAGACGGCGACAAATCAAGATATCTGGGAAAAGGTGTAACGAAGGCTGTAGAGAATATCAACACTGTAATAAACGATGCCATTGTTGGACTTGACGCATCAGACACCTACGCAGTTGACGCAGCCATGATAAAAGCAGATGGAACAAAGGACAAATCGAAGCTTGGTGCAAATGCGATTCTTGCAGTTTCAATAGCTACAGCAAGAGCGGCCGCGCAGGCACTGGGTATTCCGTTATACAGATTCC
Source organism: Butyrivibrio sp. WCD2001 (assembly GCF_000424485.1). NCBI lineage: Bacteria > Bacillati > Bacillota > Clostridia > Lachnospirales > Lachnospiraceae > Butyrivibrio > Butyrivibrio sp. WCD2001. Next base: position 21,656 of record NZ_AUJZ01000005.1, read on the forward strand.
TTGGCGGAGTATCCGGAAACAGACTTCCCGTTCCCATGATGAATATTCTTAACGGCGGAGCACATGCAGACAGTGCTGTTGATACGCAGGAATTCATGATCATGCCTGTTGGAGCACCTTCCTTCAAAGAGGCTCTTCGCTGGTGCGCAGAGGTATTCCATAATCTTAAAAAGCTAATCAAGGATATGGGTGACGTGACTGCTGTGGGTGATGAGGGCGGTTTTGCTCCTAACCAGCTTAAGAGCGATGAGGAAGCAATAGAGAAGATACTTGAGGCTATCAAGGCAGCAGGCTTTGAACCCGGCAAGGATTTCATGATTGCTATGGATGCAGCTGCTTCCGAATGGAAGAGTGAAAAAGGAAAAGGCTTCTATAAGCAGCCAAAGTCCGGAAAAGAGTTTACTTCAGATGAGCTTATTGCACATTGGGAGAGTCTTGTTGATAAGTATCCTATTATTTCAATTGAGGACGGACTTGATGAAGAGGATTGGGAAGGCTGGCAGAGAATGACAGCTAAAATCGGTAACAAGGTACAGCTTGTGGGAGATGACCTCTTTGTTACAAATACAGAGCGACTCAGCAAAGGCATTTCGCTTGGAGCAGGTAACTCAATCCTTATCAAGCTCAACCAGATCGGATCTGTTTCTGAAACACTCGAAGCTATCAAGATGGCTCACAACGCAGGCTATACAGCTATTTCTTCACACCGTTCAGGTGAGACAGCAGATACGACTATTGCAGACCTGGCTGTTGCTCTTAATACCTGCCAGATTAAGACGGGTGCACCGAGCCGTTCCGAGCGTGTGGCAAAGTATAACCAGCTTCTCAGAATAGAAGAGCAGCTTGGAGATAGCGCTGTGTATCCGGGAATGAATGCTTTTCACATAAAAAAGTAAGAAAAAGTATTTAAGTGGTAAGGTAGGAGGAGACGAGTGATGGAGGAAAAGAAAAAGAGTGATCTAGCGGTACTTTTGGAGTACGCGGGTGGTTATAAAGGGTTGACATTCCTGGGGCTTGTGCTGTCCGGAATAGCAATGATTCTGGGAATGCTCCCATATATATGTATTTGGCTGGTGGCCAGGGATCTGATCGCAGTTGCACCTGACTGGACAATGGCGTCAGGTATAAGTAAGTACGGGTGGCTGGCCTTTGCTTTTGCACTGGCAGGAATACTTGTCTATTTTGCGGCGCTTATGTGTACGCATCTGGCGGCGTTTAGAACCGCATCAAACATCAGGAAGCAGGGAATGGCGCATCTAATGAAGACACCTTTAGGCTTCTTTGATTCAAATGCATCGGGACTTTTAAGAAACCGTCTTGATGGAGCTGCTGCAGAAACAGAGACTCTGCTGGCTCACAATCTTGCTGATATTGTTGGAAGCGCAACCATGTTTGTGGGAATGATAGTTCTGATGTTTGTGTTCGATTGGAGAATGGGGGCAGCATGTCTTTTGGCTGCAGTAATTTCAGTAGCAGCTATGTTTTCCATGATGGGTGGTAAAAACGCAAAGCTGATGCAGGAATATCAGGCGGCTCAGGATTATATGAGTAAGGCAGGAACCGAGTATGTTCGTGGAATTCCTGTAGTAAAAGTTTTCCAACAGACTGTTTATTCCTTCAAGGCTTTTAAAGAGGCGATTGAGAATTACAGTAAAAAGGCCGAGTTGTATACCGTTGGAGTATGTCAGGTACCTCAGTCAATAAATCTCACAGCTACTGAAGGCGCATTTGTATTTATGATTCCCGTGGCTGTTTTTATAGCTCCGGCTGCACTTAAAAACGGCAGTTTTGCTGCCTTTGTTACAAACTTTGCGTTCTATGCGGTATTCTCCGCTATTGTTTCAACAGCACTTGCAAAGATAATGTTCGCTGCAAGCGGAATGATGCTTGCAAGCACTGCGCTTGGAAGGATTGCTCAGGTTATGAATGCACCTACGCTGGAAATAACTGACAATCCAAAGGAGCCGCAGGATAACAGCATTGAGTTTAAAGATGTGAGCTTTACCTACGAAGGCGCTGATATCCCTGCCATAGACCATGTTTCCTTCAGAGTTGAACCCGGACAGACAGTGGCTTTGGTTGGCCCTTCCGGAGGAGGTAAAACAACAGCAGCCAGCCTGATCCCAAGATTTTGGGATGCAACAGACGGAACGGTATGTGTTGGAGGTGTAGATGTTCGTGAGACGGATCCCCATGTTCTTATGGACAGGATCGCATTTGTTTTTCAGAACAACAGATTATTCAAAGCAAGCATCTATGAAAACGTCCATGTAGCAAGGCCGAGTGCTACCAGAGAAGAAGTTCAGAAGGCTCTTTCCGCTGCTCAGTGCGACGATATCCTTGATAAGCTTCCAAATGGTATGGACACAATCATAGGAACAGATGGAACGTATCTCTCAGGCGGAGAACAGCAGAGAGTTGCACTTGCCAGAGCAATCCTCAAGAATGCACCAATCGTCGTGCTTGATGAAGCAACAGCATTTGCGGATCCGGAAAATGAAGCCCTGATCCAGAAAGCTTTTAAGGCACTTACAAAGGACCGAACCGTTATAATGATTGCGCATCGTCTCTCAACAGTTGTCGGAGCCGACAAGATAATCGTGCTTGACAACGGCCGGGTGACAGAAGAAGGCACTCATGAAGAATTAAAGCAGAAGAATGGAATGTACTCACGTATGTGGGCTGACTACAATCAGGCTGTTAAGTGGCGCATTTCTGCAGGGGAGGTGATGTAAATGTTCGGAAAAGAATTTCAGAGAAAATATGCCCTTACAGATCAGGGTATCAAGAATACAAAACAGGCAACTTTTTGGACAGTAGTAGTAAACCTTGTGGTAATGGGCGGAATGGGAATCCTGTACATGATGATGTCGAAGTATATGGAGACTCTCACAAACGGAGCACCGCTTCCGGGTCCTTTGCTTTTCCTGCTGCTTGTGCTTGCTTTTTTTGTGTTCTCACTTATTACGCATCTTCAGCAGTATAGAGCGACCTATGGTCTGGTTTACGGAGAAGTAAAGAGTGTACGTATCTCATTGGCAGAACGTATGAGAAAGCTCCCGCTTGGATATTTTGGTAAAAGAGATCTCGCAGATCTTACAGAGACTATCATGGGTGACGTAAACCGTCTTGAGCATGTGTGGTCACATTGTCTGGGATATCTGTACGGTTCCTATATTTCAACGGCCATCGTTGCGGTCATGCTGTTTTCTTTTGACTGGAGACTTAGTATCGCCTGTCTGTGGGGAGTTCCTGTAGCATTTATCCTTCTTTTCGGAAGTCGCAAGATCAACAAACGCAATTCTGAAATCACAAAGCAGGCGGGAATTCAGGTGTCCGATGGCATTCAGGAAACACTGGAGAACATCAGAGAGATCAGAGCAACCAATCAGGAAGAGAAATTCCTTAAGGTTCTTAACGATAAGATTGATAACCATGAGAAGACCATGCTCTCCGGAGAGCTTTCCTGCGGTATTTTTGTAAATGCGGCCAGCGTGATTATGCGTCTTGGAGTGGCAACAACAATCCTCACCGGAACAAAACTGATTCTGGAGGGACAGGTTGATTTTATGGTACTGTTCATGTTCCTTCTTGTTATCACGAGGATATATGCGCCTTTTGATCAGGCGCTGGCTCTTATTGCGGAGATGCTTATGTCGCAGATTTCAGCTTCCCGTCTAATGGAGATCCATGATACAAAGACCGCGGAAGGAGCAGATTCTTTTTCACCCAAAGGACATGACATTGTATTCGAAAATGTGGGATTTGCCTACGATGATGAGCAGGTGCTAAGAGGTGTCAGCTTTACAGCCAGAGAAGGTGAAGTTACTGCGCTGGTCGGACCGTCTGGCTCCGGAAAGAGCACCTGTGCAAGACTCGCTGCAAGGTTGTGGGATATTCCTGAGGGAACCATCAGGGTTGGCGGCGCCAACATCGCAGCGGTTGATCCCGAGGTACTTCTTACAGATTACTCCATGGTTTTTCAGGATGTAGTGCTTTTTGATGACACGGTAATGGAGAACATCCGCCTTGGTAAGCACGGAGCATCTGATGAAGAAGTTAGGGCAGCGGCAAAGGCAGCTAACTGCGACGAGTTTGTTGAAAAGCTTCCACAGGGCTATGACACACCAATCGGCGAAAACGGAGCTAAGCTTTCCGGTGGAGAAAGACAGCGAATCTCCATCGCCAGAGCACTTCTTAAAAACGCACCTATAGTACTTCTTGATGAGGCCACTGCTTCACTTGACGTTGAGAATGAGACCAAAGTTCAGGGTGCGCTTTCACGTCTTCTTGCCGGAAAGACAGTCCTTGTCATTGCCCATCGTATGCGTACTGTTGAGGCTGCAGACAAGATCGTAGTTCTTGCAGATGGCAAGGTTGCAGAGGAAGGAAATCCTGCTGATCTTATGAAAAAAGAAAACGGAATCTTTAAGCGTATGGCTCAGCTTCAGAGCGACAGTGCCGGTTGGAGTATTGCGTAAACCATTAACAATTTACTATTTTGGGGGTGTTCAGAAAGGAACACCCTCTTTATTTATTGAGAAATCTTATCATTTCAAAATCCCGTAATACCGTTGACTGCTGCAAGAATTGAGAATAGAATGTTAGCTGTGACTAACCTGTTAACAGTGTTAACATCATTAAGGAAAATATGGATACAAAATCAGAAATCATTACTATTGCAAAAGCAGAGTTCATGGAAATGGGTTTTCAAGAAGCCTCCATGAGGAAAATTGCATCAAAAGTGGGAATAACCGCAACCGCCTTATATCGGCACTACGCTAACAAGGAAGAAATATTTGATGCGATTGTTGAACCTGCGGTAAGCGCCTGGGATGCGATGTGCAAAACCGAAGAGATAAGGCAGACCGGTACTGCAAGGGAACATGGACTCGATGCCATGTGGCAGGATACTGAGCAGTCAAGGTTTATCGTGGATATGATCTACAAAGACTTCGACGCCCAAAAGCTTCTTTTCTGCAGGAGTAAAGGAACAAAATACGAGAATTATATGCATGAGGTAGTTACAAAGATTCAGGTGGCTACGCTTTCGTTCATGAAGGAGCTTGAAGAGAGAGGAGTGCATATTAATCAGGTTGATGGAAAGGAAATGCATCTGCTTTTGAGTGCGCAGTATTCAGCAATGCTTGAGATGGTTGACCATGATTTTACTTATGATGAGGCAATGCACTATGCCGAAACTATAGCGTCTTTCTTCAAAGAGGGATGGAGAAAATTTCTTGGTTTTTAAGGCGCATAAAAATGCAGCAAAAAGGAGGGCTTATGAAAAAAAGAAGTACATTCTCCTGGGTCTTAGAGTTTGCCGGGAGGAAAAGGAGTTTTTACCTTGGAAGCGTGATACTCGCTATCCTTGGTGTTGCAGCATCCTTTGTTCCGTATCTTATTATTGCGGATATGGTGGGGAAGCTTTTGTCGGGTAACAGGGACTTAAGCTATTATATGAAAGCAACTCTCTTTATGGGACTCTGTTGGGTGCTGAGAGTGACATTTCACTCGGTATCCACAACTCTATCTCATGTGGCCACCTTCAACGTTCTTGGTGGCATCAGAAAACAGCTTTGCAAAAAGCTCTCTACAATTCCGCTTGGATCGGTTCTGGATGATAACAGCGGAAGCTATAAGAACATCATTGTTGAGCGTGTAGATGCGATGGAGACTACACTTGCTCATATTATTCCCGAGTTCACTTCGAATATTCTTTTACCCATAGTTATGTTTGTATATCTTTTAACCCTCGACTGGAGAGTTGGTTTATCCAATCTCATTCCTGCGATTATAGGTGTTGGATTTGCGGCTGTCATGATGGCTAAGAGTCAGGGTGAGTTCGAAGTTACGGTTCAAAAGACCAAATACCTGAATGATACAGCTGTTGAGTATATCAATGGCATTGAGGTTATTAAAGCCTTTGGAAAAACAGGCAGTTCATACGAGAAATTCGTGGTTGCAGCAAGAGATGGCGCAGACTGCTTCATTAACTGGATGAGGAAATGTATCTGGTGGCAGGCAGGAACTACTACTTTTATGCCTGCGACATTCCTTGGGGTTCTTCCTGTTGGGTTGTTTCTTGTATGGAAAGGAAGCCTTTCACCTGAAAACTTCATCACCTGTGTAATATTATCCGCCGGTCTCATAACACCGCTTATGGTAGCTTTTTCATATATGGATGACATTATGAAAATGCAGACTATTTTTGGTGAAGCTACAGAGATCTTAGAAAGAAAGGATATGGTAAGACCTTCTGTCCTTACTAAGGCTCCTAATGGTTCGGATATCGAAATAAAAGGGGTGAAGTTCTCATATAAGGATAAAGAGATACTTCATGGAATCGATATGGAGATAAAGCAGGGAGAGGTTAATGCCTTTGTAGGACCATCCGGTTCGGGAAAGAGCACTATAGCTAGACTTATCGATTCACTTTGGGATGTGGATGAAGGCACAATAACCTATGGCGGCGTAGATATAAAGGAGCTTCCGCTTGATTACTATACAAGTCAGATAGCTTATGTCGCACAGGATAACTATCTTTTTGACATGAGCATTATGGAAAACATCAGACTGGGTAAGGAAGGCGCCACAGATGAAGAGGTTATAAATGCAGCTAAAGCTTCGGGCTGTCACGATTTTATTCTAGGTCTTGAAAATGGCTATGACACTGTTGTTGGCAGTGCAGGCGGACACTTATCAGGCGGTGAGAGACAGCGAATATGCATAGCAAGAGCGATGCTGAAAAATGCACCGGTGGTTATTCTTGATGAAGCTACAGCCTATACAGATCCTGAAAACGAAGCACTGGTTCAGCAAAGCGTTGCAAAACTCGTGCAGGGTAAGACTTTGATTGTCATCGCACACAGACTTTCAACGATAAAAGATGCGGATAAGATTTTTGTAATAAATGACGGCCGGATTGAAGCATCCGGAAATCATTGTGAACTTCTTTCAAATTGCATTCTCTACAGGAAGATGTGGGAAGCACATACTATTGCCAAGGATGATGCCATGGAATCTGAGGACTTGGCGGAAGCCAGAAAGGAGGCAGCTAATGCTTGAGATGCTTAGGAAGTTTTTTGCCTTTTGCAGTCCGGAGAATAGGGCAAAGTTTTATAAATCGGCAATTCTGGGTGTGTTTGATGCACTTTTGGGAGCAATGAAAATACCTGCTGCATTTTTTGCTATAAATGCAGTGGTAAATAAGGACATTAACGTAAACACTTTTGTTATTGTCATGGGATTTATGCTTGTCAGCACAATCGGAAAAATGATTGTAAACAGGTTTTCGCAAATGCTTCAGACTGAAGGCGGATATGATACCTGTGCAGGAAAAAGAATCGAGATTGGTGAGCATCTGAGATACCTTCCAATGGGATACTTTAATGATACAAGTCTCGGACACATCACTTCCGTAACAACGAATACCCTTGAACAGACAGGCGATATTGCAACACGTGCGATAATGATGGTCCTTCAGGGAAGCATTACAACTGTTGTCATTGGAATCGGAATGTTCATTTTTGATGTGAGAATAGGCATTATTTCAGTAATCGGAATACTTATTTTCTTCCTGTTTAACAAGTACACAAACTATAGTGTTGCCAGAGTTGCAGGCGAGAAGCTTGAGTCCGATAAGGACATGGTTGGCGTGGTTTTGGAGTTTATTCAGGGAATTGCCGAGATACGAAATTACAACATCATTTCCCAGAACAGTACCAGATTATCCAAAGCCATTGAAAGAAAGACTAAAGCCGATATCGGCGCAGAAATTGCAGCAATACCGGCAGTCGGGGTTCAGATGCTGATATGCAAGCTCATCGGCGTTGTAATAGCAGGATCTTCTGTTTACTTTTATTTGACAGGTACCATGGAGCTCACCTATACCATAACAATGCTTTTGTGCTCATTTATGGTATTTGAAGCTCTGGATTTGGCGGGAATATATACAGCACTTTTGAAAATCATCGGCAGGGGAGTTGATCTTGTAGATGAGATCATGTCTATCGAGCAGATGGATATAAATGGCGAAGATATTCGCCCGGCAAACAAAGACATTCATCTTGAACATGTGAGCTTTGCTTATGAAAACAGGACAATCATTGATGATGTAACTCTTGATATTAAAGAGAATACGACTACTGCTATTGTTGGACCCTCCGGCGGAGGAAAGACAACTATAACTTCTCTTATCGCAAGATTCTGGGATGTAAAGTCAGGAAAAGTGACGCTTGGCGGAAGAGACGTAAGAGATTACAGTTTTGACTCACTGATGGAGAACTTCAGCTTTGTATTCCAGAGGGTATATCTCTTTGAAGACACAATTGCCAACAACATTCGCTTTGGACGACCTGAAGCATCGATGGAAGATGTTATAGCCACTGCTAAGAAAGCATGCTGCCACGAGTTTATCATGGGACTTCCCGATGGCTATGAGACAGTGGTTGGCGAAGGCGGTGCAACACTCTCCGGTGGTGAGAAGCAGAGAATTGCAATTGCCCGCGCGATCATGAAGGATGCACCGATAATCATCCTCGATGAGGCTACAGCAAATGTGGATCCCGAGAATGAGAAGGAACTCACTTTGGCGATTGAGAATCTGACAAAAGAAAAGACCATTATAATGATTGCTCACAGACTTAAGACAGTAAGAAATGCGGATCAGATAATTGTCATCGATAAGGGAAAAATTGTTCAGCAGGGTAAGCACGATGAGCTTATGGAACAGGATGGAATTTATAAGAATTTTGTCAGCGGAAGGAAGCAGGCGGTCAGCTGGAAGATAGCGTGATTTAAAAAGATTATGCCTTCCCCCCGAGGGGGCGCTCGACGTCCGGGGGACGTCGGTTCAGCGCGGACCGAAGCGGAGCGTAGACAGGTGGCACGAGGTGCCGGATGAGGGGTTACTAAGAAAAAAGTTTTGTTGGAGGAAAAAATGGAAACGAAGAAATTAACGGCAAAGGATTTTATTACAATAGGAATTTTTACAGCAATCTGGTTTGTGGTTGAATTTGCATGCGGAATGCTCGGGTATATTCATCCGTATATAGTTGCATCTTATGTAATCTTGCTTCCGCTTGCAGGCGCAATTCCCATGATGCTCTTTTACAGCAAGATAGAGAAGTTTGGAATGATAACTATCATGTCAGTCCTTATAGCAATCATTATGTTTGTGACCGGAATGGGATTTCTTGGAGCACCGCTTATCATAATTGTAGGGCTCCTGGCAGACCTTATTGCGAAGGCAGGTGGCTATAAGAATTTTAAAATGATTGTCATCAGCTATGGCGTGTTCTGCATGTGGGTTTGCGCTAATTTCTTTCCTGTAATTGTGACAGCCGAGTCCTACAGACAGGATCTTATTGAGGGCGGATTCTCATCAGAGTACGCGGACAGTCTTTTCAGAGCAATTAATTACAAGACGATAGCTGTGCTTCTTCTGGTTTGTGTCTTGTTCGGTTTTATCGGAGCTTTTCTGGGAAAAGCTGTGGTTAGAAAACATTTTGAGAAGGCGGGAATTGTTTGATGGAATTAAAACTTGATCCAAGGACAAAGCTGTACATGATCCTGATTGTATCAGCAATAGTCATGATGAGTGCTACAACGCCTCTTCTTTGGGCTTTAAGGATTATCATGACAATGATTCCGATCATGCTTTTGATAGCAGAGAAACGCTATGCCAGCGCATTGCGTTTCTTTGTGCTATACGCAGTTGCTTTGATTCTTACTTTTTATTTTTTGTCAGCAGACTCCACGGGGATATTTAAGGCACTGCTCACCGGCTATTGCGGCATTGTAGCTCAGTTTCTTCCGGCGCTTATAACTGCCTGGTACGTAGTGAGAACTACAAAGATAGATGAGTTCATGTCCGCGATGCAGAAAATGCATGTGCCCGATGGAATAACAATTTCACTGGCGGTGGTCATGAGATTTTTCCCCACAATCAAGGAAGAGTACGCTTCGATTAGGGATGCAATGAAAATGAGAGGGATTTCGCTTGCAGGCGGAAATGCTGTAAAGATGCTCGAATACAGGATGATTCCGCTGCTTTTTTCCTGTGTGAACATAGGAGATGAGCTGTCTGCGGCAGCTATTACCAGAGGACTTGGAGGAGATGTGAAAAGAACCAGTGTTGTGGAACTGAAGATGAATATTGCTGATTATCTGCTTATCTTTTGTTTCTCAGCCGCAGCAATTGTTTTCGTGTTCTTTAAATATGTGAAATGATGAAAAATATTGTAGATATTAAGAATGTAAGTTTTCATTACAAGGGGTCTGATGAGGGACTTTTAAAAGATGTTTCACTAAAGGTTAAGGAGGGAGAGACCCTTCTTCTGTGCGGTGCTTCAGGCTCAGGGAAGACTACTCTGATAAGACTTATCAATGGACTCATACCTCATTATTATCCGGGAGATCTGAAAGGGTGTGTAAAAGTCGCAGGAAAAGATATAAGCAAAACACAGCTATACGAGCTTGCAGGTATTGTCGGAACAGTTTTTCAGAATCCGAGAAGCCAGTTCTTTTCAGTGGATACAGATGGCGAGATAGTATTTGGACCTGAGAATATTGGACTTGAACCTTCCGAGATTAAAAAGAGAGCCGGCCTGGTGACTAAGGAAATGACTTTGGAGAATCTTCTTGGCAGGAGCCTTTTTGAGCTCTCCGGTGGTGAAAAACAGAAGATTGCCTGTGCATCGGTTTCAGCGCTGCTTCCAGAAATAATCCTTTTGGATGAACCATCATCGAACCTTGATTGGAGCGCAATAGATGAGCTCAGGACTGCTATACAGAACTGGAAGAAACAGGGAAAGACTATTGTGATATCCGAGCATAGATTGTGGTATCTGAAGGATGTGATAGACCGCGTTATCTATATGGAGGACGGTGACATTGCGGGGGAATGGCAGGGGAAAGAGTTCTTCTCATTGTCTGATAAAGAAATTAAGAATCTAAAGCTTAGACCGGTACGAATTGAAGAGAAGTTCATTGCGAAATACGATGAAGCCTCAAAGGCAGGAAAAGGCAGGAAGATTTCAGCTACGGACGAAAGTGACATAACGCTTAAGGATTTTTATTTCACATATAAGAGGCGCCCATATCTTTTCAGAAAGAAAAAGCTATCGCAGGCGGACGGGGATATTCTCAGTTTAAATATCCCTGAGCTAAGCGTGCCAAAAGGCGCAGTGATAGGTGTTATAGGGAAAAACGGGACAGGAAAATCGACTTTCCTAAGATGTGTCTGTGGACTTGAAAATGAGTGCCGCGGATCGATTATTACTGACGGAGCGGCATTGAAGGGCAAGAAACGCATCGGAATCAGCTATATGGTGATGCAGGATGTAAACCACCAGCTTTTTACTGACAGCGTTGAAGCAGAAGTGCTTCTTTCCATGAAAAATGAGGATAAGAAGCGATGTGACAAAATACTTGATAGCCTCGGACTTTTGGAATATAAGGACAAGCATCCGATGGCATTGTCAGGTGGACAGAAACAGCGAGTTGCCATAGCTTCAGCAATAGCAGCAGATGCAAGGCTTCTCTTGTTTGACGAACCGACATCGGGACTGGACTATTCTCATATGGTGAAAGTCTCTGAGCTTTTGAGGAAACTTGCTGATTCCGGACGAACAGTCCTTGTCTCAACCCATGATCCGGAACTGATAGAGCTATGTTGTGATTATGTACTATGTATTAATAATGGGAAGGCTGTGAAATTGGAAAAATCACAGTTTAAACACTCATAGAACCAATGAATAAAACTACTGCTACGAGCCCTCCCCAGATATTAGCAAGGATTTCAAGGATCCCAAGGAAAAGATATTTTCTGGAGGGTTTGCTTCCGTCTTTTACTGACTTTACAGCAAAGATTGTACCTAAAACAGAAATAATCAAGCATGGTAGTGGTGCCAGAAATATGCCTATGAGACCGACCATTGCAAATATTGAATATATTGTGCCCCTGTGAGTGGGAGCCTCCAGCATACTGGCAAGTACCCAACATATGATGGTAACTACGAATACAATGATTGGTATCAGTACAAGGATCCTTGAAATGTTATGGTATTTAGAATTCATCTTCCTCTCCTAAATCATAACTACCGGTAATTACAGGAACATAGATGCCATCACTGCCCCAAGGTTGAACCATGACGTAGCTTTCATAGATAGCACCATCAGGGAAAAGCAGATTAATGACAACTCCTTGTTCTGTCTCCTCTTGAATCTCAATCTTAACTTTTGTTTCATCATCTGAAAGGTTGAGAAGATATCTTGCAGAAGCACTGGGATCAAACAACTTACTGTAGTATCCGTTTGTATCCTGCTTTGCGATTCCGTTAAGGATTTCACCAAGGCCGTTCTTAGTGTAATTAACAGCATTGAAATCCTCAGGATGCTCGCAATAAGCTTTGTTAAAATCCTTTACTGATTCGATATTTTCGCAGAAGTTCATTTCCTCGGAGTCCACCATTACTACACCTTCTCTGTCCTTGGCAAATTTCAAAGTCTCCTGCCATACATATACGTGAGGCTCTGAATCTGCAGCATAGTAGTGCACCTCTGCCTTATTATAATCATTTGTAATGATTATTGTTTTATTGGGAATTTCCTCACTTCCAAACATACTGGGCCATGGGCTTGAATATCCAAAGGATATGGATCCATCCGCATCAAAAAACAAAAGCTCCTCGTCCATCAGATTCTGCATTGCCTTCTCATTTGAATAAGAAACAATTGCATCCGCATTCCTGTCTTCGAAGTCATTAATCCAGTTAGAAAACAGTTCATCATACGCCGCTCTTTCAGAGTAATCATAACTCTTTTCATTTCCACCAGAAGCACTTGTAAAGAAGCATCCATAGAGAGCACCGCTTACCGCGATCAACATTGTGATAAGCCAGAAGGAAGGCTTTCTATAATTGAATATCTGTTTAATTCTTGTTTTTACTCCCACCTCTCCAAAAGCAAGTGAATATGTGAGGGCATATCTTCTATGTGTACTGCAATTTAAGAGTGATGTAGCATAGGACTTCTTCTCTTCAAGTGACATATTCTTTATCACGCGCTCGTCGCAGGCAAGTTCAATGTCCTTACAAAACAGTGTAAAGGAAATCCACACAAGAGGATTAAACCAGTGAATTCCAAGAAGAATAAAGCCTATAAGCTTTCTAATGTGGTCATACCTTGCAATATGCGCTCTCTCATGTAAAAGCACATTACCGACAGTCTCCTCATCAAGACCTGAAGGCAGATAAATTGCAGGCTTTATAAATCCAAGAATAAAGGGAGTATCTATAGCATCACACACGAAAACATCATCATGTGCTTTCCCTGCTGCTTTTGCACCATCCCCACACTCATTGTTCTTACCAAGTTTAATAGAAACATTTATATCTTTTTTAATTGAAATAAAGCTCACAACTGCATATAAAGCCACTGCAAAAACGCCGATAATCCATACCATCCGAAGCCATGCAAGAATTTCACTTCTTACAGACAAAACCTCCAGCGCTCCACTATTTGCGCTGGTGGCTATGATCTGTTCATTTGGCAGATAGTCATACTCTGCATCAGAAGGCACTATCATATTATCGCCACCTATAGACGCAGCTCCCACTTCAGAAGCCGGAGTGTAGTCATGATAAGTAGCCTCAGGCACTTCTTCATCTTTGTTATCTCCAAGCAAAAGAGATTCTACTGCCCCATTCACATCCGGGAAAATCCCAAACTGTGATTCAACCTGAAAAGGCATGATGAGCTTTAATGCTACAATAGCCCAAAGCACACCCATAAACCACTTAGGTGCCTTCTTTAAAGGAAACCTCAAAAGAATAACTGCTATCATGAGAAATGAGGCTGTTATGCTCATCTCAAGAATTTTAATAAAAACTGTCCCCATACATTTCCCTCCAATTTTCAAGTAATCCAGGTACTGTGAAAGCACCTATTTCTGTAATTCATTTATTTTCCTGCACCATATCCGAACAAAAGCAAGCATTTAATCCTTCGCCTTATCAATGATTTCCCTAATCTCATCAAGCTCCTTTTTTGAGAGCTTCTGACGAGAAGTGAAAGCTGCAAGAAAAGCAGGTAAGGATCCCCCAAATGTTTCCTCTACAAACTCCCTGGTCTATTCTGTGTAGACTTCATATTCTGAGTTTACTCTGAATAGACCAAGTTGTCAACCTTTATTCTCTATTACCTTGAAATCTAGAGAAAGTCAGGAATCAAGGTAATCACACGCTAAAATTGCTTTATTTTATCGGGGGATAATACAGAACTGATTTTGTCGGGCTAACACCCAACCTCAAATTATGCTAATATATATGAGTAGAGGCAAAGACGCTTTTCAAAAGATTGGCGGTCTTTGTCTTTTCTTTTTGCCTTAAGAGAAAGGGGGATGAAGGATGGTCACATTAAATGATTATCTGTATTCGGGGGATACGGTTTTAAAGATTTTGCAGAGATATCACAATGATATTATTGATTAAAAACTATTGCGCGTAATTGAATTTTGTTGTATAAAAAATAGGAAAAATTAAACAGACGGGAGCCTGTAGTACAGGCTGAGAGGAAGGTGTGACCTTCGACCGAGAACCTGATTTGGATAATGCCAACGTAGGGATGCCTGATATTATGGGAAGAACGTATGCGGAAGCAATCTGAACGGTTGCTTCCTTTTTTGTTGGAAAAATGGGCATCGTTTTCCGGTTTGTGGTTGAATGCCGTGGGGAGTCTCTTTGCAAGCCGTCTGGGATAGGAGATGAGGTATGAAAAAAAGTAACTATTTGTTGAGGCTGGTTATGCTGGCCATGTTTGTGGCGCTCGGAGTTGTGATATCACCGATTCTGAGAGTTGAGGGAATGTGCCCGATGGCGCATCTTATCAACATAACCTGTGCGGTCTTCATGGGACCGGCTTACGCGCTTCTCTGTGCACTTCTAATCGGCATCATCAGGATGGCGATTATGGGAATTCCGCCCCTTGCTCTGACCGGAGCTGTTTTCGGGGCAACACTCTCAGGAGTTTTTTACAAATTATCAAAAGGGAAAATCTTCGCAGCGGTCCTTGGGGAGATCATCGGAACGGGCCTTATCGGCTCTGTCGTATCCTACCCTGTTATGACTTATCTCTGGGGGAAAGAGGGCCTGACCTGGTTTTTCTACGTTCCGAGCTTTATCTGCGGAACCCTTATCGGGGGAAGCATCGCATTTTTGCTGCTTCTAAGACTTAAGGCTACGGGTATGCTTTCAAGGATTCAGAACAGTCTTAGGGATGTTGAGGCAACTGAAGAAAACAGCGAAAGTAATACAAAAAGAAAGGCGTCATAAATGTCTGAGCTAATTCACTGTATAACAAATCCAATATCTATGATGCAATGCGCAAATGCAATTTTAGCACTTGGCGCGAAGCCGATAATGGCTGAGCATCCGTTGGAAGTCAGGGAAATCACTGAGAGCGCTTCTGCTCTTGTAATTAATCTGGGTAATATATCGGACACCAGAATGGAGTCGATGGAGATATCTTTTGAGACTGCTCTGGAGAAAAATATACCGGTTGTGATAGATGCGGTGGGCGTAGCCTGCTCCAAGCTTCGCAGGGATTTTGTGATGAGGCTTCTAAAGATGAGGTCGCAGAAACCGGAATTGTCTTTGAGGGAAAAGGGGATCCTTTTAATAAAGGGGAACTATTCTGAAATCAAGGCGATTTTTGATGAGACCTATAGAGGAGTTGGCGTTGATGCAGACGAAAGTCTGGGAACTTCAGAGATAGCTGATATTGTAAGAATGCTGGCTTTGAATCTGGGAGTGATCGGACTCGCCAGCGGAGAGAAGGACATCGTATCAGATGGAAGTCGTACATTTTTTATAAGTAATGGGAATCCAATGATGGGGGTGATTACGGGAACCGGGTGCATGCTAGGGGCTATATGCGGCGTGTTTCTGGCAAGGAATGCGAGCATAGAAGCTGTCACCCGCGCTGTCGGATTTTTCGGGATTGCCGGAGAAATTGCATATGAGAGAGAGGAAGCAGTTACGGAGAGGCTTACAAATGGCGAAGCATCTGAAAGCATGGTTGGAAGCGGAAGTTTTCTTGTTGAACTTTTAAATGCAATTTCAATGATCGATGAAGAAACTGTAAAAAGTTTGCTTAGATGCGCTGAAGAAAAACAATCATCTAACTGAATTCATTTTTCATAAAACATAGAAAGGATTAGTCCGGTCATAGGATTGGATAGTACAAGACAGATGGGAAGAATATACAGAGAACAGCTAAAGCTCTACCTGGTGACAGACAGCACCGGAATGGATGAGGAGACGTTTCTTCGAAAGACGGAGGCAGCCATACGGGGCGGCGCCACGATTGTCCAGATCAGGGAAAAGGAAAAGAGCACCCGTGAATACATGGAGCTTGCGGGTAAGGTTCATGAGATTACGGCAAGGTACAAGGTGCCGCTGATTGTGGACGACAGGATAGATGTGGCGATGGCGATAGGAGCAGAGGGTGTACACCTTGGGCAGAGCGACATGCCGGTCAGCGTCGCAAGAAGAATTGTGGGAGGCAAGATGATAATCGGTGCCACGACAAAGACAGTGCCGCAGGCGAAGGAAGCTTATGAAAGCGGTGCCGATTACCTTGGAGTAGGAGCAATTTATCCCACCACCACCAAAGTGAAGACGGTTTTGACTTCTGTGGATATGCTTCGAAGTATCTGCGAAGCTGTCCCAATACCCGCAAATGCCATAGGCGGGCTCAATAAGGATAATATTCAGATTCTAAAAGGTGTCCCGATAGCAGGAATATGTGTTGTGTCTGCAATCATGAAGGCAGAAGATCCGGAAAAGGCAGCGGCAGAATTGGTCGCAGCTTTTGAGGAACTGGGGGACTTATGAAAATGAAGACGGTTTTAACAATTGCCGGAAGTGACTCGTCCGGGGGAGCCGGAATCCAGGCGGACATCAAGACTATTGAATCGCACGGCGTTTTCGCAATGAGTGTGATAACCGCACTCACAGCGCAAAACACTATGGGCATCACCGGAGTTCTGCCGGTTCCGAAGGATTTCATCTATAAGCAACTGGAGGCGGTCCTTGAGGATATCAGGCCTGACGCGGTGAAGATAGGCATGCTTCCGAATAAAGAAGCAATGGAGGCGGTGGTGCTCGCTATTGATAAATACGACCTTAAAAATGTGGTTATTGATCCGGTGCTTAGCTCAACCTCCGGAACTGAGCTTTCAAGAAAAGATGCTACCGAATACATGATGAAAGAACTATTTTCACGAAGCATTCTGGTTACACCCAATATACCGGAGGCAGAGACACTGTGCGGGATAGAGATTTCTTCCGAGCAGGATATGGAAGTTGCCGCAAAGACGCTTGGAGATGCTTGCGGGTGTAACGTGTTATTAAAAGGCGGACACAGTACTTTTGAAGAGCACGGAGTGACAGCAGATCTGCTGTATATGGCAAATGTGGAAAATACTGATGCGGAAGCTTATAAAGTCAAGGATGAAGAAGATGGTAGAGCTACTGATGAAAATGCTTACATAGACGATGATGTCAGATGGATTTCCGGCACAAGAATAGACAACCCCAACACTCATGGAACAGGTTGCACTCTATCAAGTGCAATTGCCGCTAACCTGGCTAAAGGGCATGATCTTGAAACCGCAGTACGATCAGCCAAAGAGTATATGGAAAAGTGCATAGCCGCTGATCTCGACCTTGGTCACGGCCGCGGTCCACTCTGGCATTATTGTGGCAATTATTGAGCTGACTATTACGGCAATTATTGTGATGACTATTGCAGTGACTTCCTTGGCAACTGAGATGACGACTATTATGGCAACTGCCAAGAAAAAGAAGAAATATAAGAAATCTTGGTATAGAAAAAACATAGCTGTACCAAGATAAATAAAGAAACAGGGAAATCTTGGCATGGGAAAAACAGAGCTATGCCAAGAAAAAGAAGAAATTCGAAAAATATTGGCGCAAGGGAAACAGAATTATACCAAGATGGCAAAGAAATTCGAAAAATATTGGCGCAAGTAAGATAAAACAATACCAAGAAAATCAATAAATCTAGGAAATATTGGTAAAAGTAAGTCAGACCCATACCAAGATAGCAATGAAAAAAGAAAAATCTTGGCACTAGTAAGATGAACTAATACCAAGATAATCAATGAATTCCCAATATATTGGCACAAATATGGAAAAGCAACACCAGCAAAGAAAATAAATTACTAAGAAACTCAAATAAAAGGAGAAGACATAAGTGAGAAATTACACAACACAGATGGAAGCAGCAAGAAAAGGGATCATCACTCCCGAGATGGAGAAGGTTGCAAAGGACGAGTACAGAACACCCGAAGAAATCAGAGAACTTGTGGCAAAAGGGCAGGTTGCGATCTGCGCTAACAAAAATCACAAGTGCCTTGATGCAAAGGGGGTGGGCTCGATGCTGAAGACCAAGATCAACGTGAATCTCGGAGTATCAAGGGATTGTAAGGACTACGACATCGAGATGGAAAAAGTGATGGCGGCGGTCAACATGGGAGCGGATGCCATTATGGATTTGTCTTCACACGGGAATACCCAGCCCTTCAGGAAGAAGCTTGTGGAAGAGTGTCCTGTCATGCTGGGAACTGTGCCTGTTTACGACAGCGTCATCCACTATCAGAGGGATCTTTCTGAACTCACTGCGAAGGACTTCATCGATGTAGTAAGACTTCATGCCGAAGATGGCGTTGATTTTGTGACAATCCACTGCGGAATTACAAGGAAGACTATCGACCAGATCAAGAAGCACAAGAGAAAAATGAACATAGTATCAAGAGGCGGCTCGCTTGTGTTTGCCTGGATGAGCATGACCGGAGAGGAGAATCCCTTTTATGAATACTACGACGAAATCCTTGATATCTGCAGAGAGTATGATGTGACAATATCCCTCGGTGATGCCTGCAGACCGGGATGTCTTGCGGATGCCAGTGACGTGTGCCAGATTGAGGAACTGGTGAGACTTGGAGAGCTTACAAAAAGAGCGTGGGAGAAGGACGTTCAGGTCATGGTCGAGGGCCCTGGACACATGCCTATGGATCAGATAGAGGCCAATATGAAAATGCAGCAGACTATCTGCATGGGAGCACCTTTCTACGTTCTTGGCCCCCTTGTTACGGACATCGCACCCGGTTACGATCACATAACTTCAGCTATAGGCGGAGCTATCGCTGGCGCGGCAGGTGCAGCTTTCCTCTGCTACGTAACTCCCGCCGAGCACCTTGCACTTCCTAATGTAGATGATGTTAAGCAGGGAATAATTGCTTCAAGAATTGCAGCACATGCAGCGGATATAGCTAAGAAAATACCGCATGCCATGGATATTGATAACAAGATGGCCGACGCACGAAAAGAGTTTGATTGGGATGGCCAGTGGGAGTGCGCAATTGACCCTGAAACTGCAAAATCCATACGAGAGGACAGGGCTCCCGAATTTGATGATACCTGTTCCATGTGCGGAAAATTCTGCGCAGTTAGAAGCATGAATAAGGCACTTGCAGGAGAACATATAGATATTCTGTAAGTAATCTACACAACAAAAAGCAATCATGATTCCGTGATACAGTTTGACATGAGAAAGAAACGGAAATATAATCAGTTTGATTTAAGCAATGGCTAACAAGAAATTTGGAAACGATTATAAAAATGCTGCAAAATAAGAATCAGAAAAATCGTATACGGAATCTGATAGTCGCATACTTTGCGTTTGCGATGCTTTTTGTTGTGCTTTTTTCAGCGGTGTTTGTATCCGTTGAGACTTTCCATAACTGTGACGGAGACAGCTGCCCTGTCTGTGCGCTGCTGCAGCAGTGTGAAAATAACCTGAATCAACTTGGAGATGGCAGCGCTAATCTTTACGCAGCTTTTTTGGCTGTAATCTTTTTTGTAGCTATTCTTGAATTAAAAGACAATGTCCTGGTGTATTCAACACCTGTAAGTTCCATGGTTCGAATGAATGATTAAATAGTCTGTCCCACTATAATTCTGTAATTTTTCAACATAATAAAAGTGAATAGAGAGGACATTACTATGAAAAAATTTTCGATTGCGGCGGCTGCAATGGCAGCGGTGCTTTGTTTTTGTGCGTGCGGAAAGAGTTCTGACGAGACTGTGATTACTTCCGCGACAGATAATGTTGCTGAATCTCCGGAGAGTGAAAATGTGGAGATAACTGACGAAGAGACTGCTACAAGCAGCGAAGTAGATGAAGACGATGGTGCTGCAAAAAATGACGGGATGAAAATCGTCTGCACTATTTTTCCGGAGTACGACTGGGTAAAAGAAGTTCTCGGAGAAAAGGCTGAGGATGCGGATATCACCATGCTCCTTGATAACGGCGTAGACCTTCACAGCTATCAGCCAACAGCTGAGGATATCATGAAAATATCGGAGTGCGACCTGTTCGTATATGTCGGTGGCGAGTCTGACGAGTGGGTGGATGATGCCCTTGCTGAGCGAACAAATGATGACATGGTGGTTATAAATCTGATGGACGCTCTCGGAGATACCGTCAAGGAAGAAGAGGTTGTAGAAGGCATGCAGGCTGAGGAAGAGGAAAGCGAGGATGCAGATGAGAACGCTGCCGATTCTTCAGAAACCGAGGAAGAGGTTGAATACGACGAACATGTCTGGCTTTCTCTGAAAAATGCGCAGGTCATCACTGAGAAGATCGCCGATGCTCTTGCAACCATCGATCCTGAGAATGCAGATACCTACAAGGCTAACGCAGATGACTATATGGGAAAACTTGCTTCTCTTGATTCTGCCTATGAAAGCGCGGTATCCGGAGCTTCCGTAAAGACGGTTCTGTTCGGAGACAGATTCCCCTTCAGATATATGACTGATGACTACGGCCTTGATTACTACGCAGCCTTTGTCGGATGCTCAGCTGAGACTGAGGCGAGCTTTGAGACTATAGCTTTCTTATCGGGAAAAGTGGATGAGCTCGGACTTAAGAGCGTGCTTACGATTGAGGGACAAAATCACAAGATTGCGGAAACAATAATAAGCAATACAAAAGATAAAAATCAGCAGATTTTGACAATGGATTCCATGCAGAGCACAACCTCTGAGGATGTTGAGGGCGGCGTGTCCTACCTCGGAACCATGGAGCAGAATCTTGAAGTATTAAAGGAAGCGCTCGAGTAACGAAGCACATTCAGAAAGTGAGAATTATTATGAAGTTATTATCTGTCAGCAACCTGACTCTTGGTTATGACCACGCAGTAGTGGCAAGGAATTTGCATTTTGAGGTTAATGAGGGTGACTATCTTTGCATCGTCGGGGAAAACGGCTCCGGAAAAACGACTCTCATGAAAACACTCCTTGGCCTTTGCGACAAGGTCTCCGGTGATGTGATTTTTGGAAACGGAATAACAAAAAATGAAATAGGATATCTTCCGCAACAGACGATCGTTCAGAGGGACTTTCCTGCGTCAGTAAAGGAAATCGTAATCTCCGGATGCCAGGATAGGCTTGGGTTTCGACCTTTTTACACAAAGAAAGAAAAAGAGCTTGCGGCTAAAAATATGGAAAAGCTGGGGATTACAGAGCTTGCTGACAGATGCTACAGAGAACTCTCCGGCGGACAACAGCAACGAGTCCTTCTGGCCAGAGCTCTCTGTGCCGCAGGGAAAATTCTTCTTCTGGATGAACCTGTGTCGGGACTTGATCCGCAGATTACAGGGGAGATGTACGAGCTTATAAGCAAGCTGAATGTTGACGGAATGACGATAATCATGATATCCCATGATATTCAGGCAGCGATAAGATATGCAAGCCATATTCTGTATATGTCGGATGATATCTTCTTTGGAACCGCCGAGGAATTCATGGCGAGCGAAAAAGGTAAACTTTTTATCGAGTATGAAAAACTTAACACAAGGAGGGCAGTGTGACATGGAAAAGCTTTTATTTTATATGCAATATCCCTTTGTAAGATATGCACTGATTGTCGGTGTTCTGATAGCTCTGTGTTCATCGCTTCTTGGAGTAACGCTCGTCCTGAAAAGATATTCCTATATCGGAGATGGGCTCTCACATGTGGCTTTTGGCGGGATTGCGGTGGCAAGCGTAGTGAATCTCACAAACAGAATGACACTGGTTCTTCCGATAACGATAATCAGCGCGATTTTTCTGCTAAGGACAAGCCGTAATGCGAAGGTGAAGGGGGATGCCGCAATCGCCATGATATCAGTCGGTGCACTGGCTTTCGGATATCTTATTATGAACGTGTTCGGGACGAGTTCCAACCTGACAGGTGATGTCTGCACGACGCTTTTCGGATCGACATCGATCCTGACGCTCACGATGACTGATGTATGGCTGTGCGTGGTTATGTCGGTGTTTGTTGTGGCTGCGTATGTGCTTCTATATAACAGAATTTTCGCAGTGACTTTTGATGAAAACTTCGCCAGGGCTGTCGGAACCAAAGTGGATTTTTACAACCTTCTTATCGCGGTGGTTACTGCAATTATCATTGTTCTTGCGATGAACCTTGTGGGTTCGCTTTTGATATCGGCACTTATTATTTTTCCGGCACTATCAGCGATGAGACTGTTTACCAGCTTTAAAAATGTGACTGTTTTTTCTGCAGTATTTTCCGTAGTGTGTGCGCTTGTGGGAATCATTGTTTCCATACTTGCCGGTACACCTGTAGGCTCAACCATTGTTGCTATCGACGTGGTTGGCTTTGCAATCTGCTGTGGCGGATCGCTAGCAGGGAGGAAGCTTGCATGAATAAAAATGTGATAAGGAACTTGCTGATAGTATGCTGTATGCTTGTGCTTGCGACAGCGTGTGGAAGCAAAAATGAAGAAGGGGAAATTACGGAAGACTTAACTTCAGACGTATACGATATATCAACAGAGACAGCTACCAAAGATGAAATCGACACATTAATAGATAGTTCTTCCGCAGACGAAACTGACACACCAACAGAAGCCACTGCTACAACTGCATCAGACGCATCAACACAAACCGCAGGCACAGATTCAACCGACACCTCAGAGGTTGATCTCACAGCGATGTCATCCACCATGATCTACGCGGAGGTATATCAGATGATGATGACTCCGGGCATGTATGTCGGAAGAAAGGTTAAGATGCAGGGGCTTTATGACATCTATCATGATGACAACACCGGGAAGGACTATCACTCTTGCATAATTACAGACGCGACCGCTTGCTGCGCCCAGGGAATTGAGTTCGAACTGGCAGATGGGAACTATCCGGGGACAGATGTTCCGGAAGTGACAGTGGAGGGAATTTTCAATACCTATGAGGAGAACGGTGCGATGTACTGCACACTCACAGATGCAAGGCTCCTAAATTAAACCAGGCTTTGCTGAGAGAAAAGGGCTTGTATTTTTTCTGATATGGATTAAAATAACAGTTAAATGCTAAGAACAGAAATAGTAGGTATCTTGAGACCTTCAGAGAGGAGCCGGTTGGTGAGAGGCTTCGGTTTTCGGATATTGAACCCGTCTGGGAGCAGCAGAAGGGAAAACTGATTTTATTCAAGAGAATCAGAAACTTCTGACGGAGGTCACCGTGATCATAGACATGCGAGTGCTTGCTTGCAATGAGGTGCAGGTTTTCAGGCCTGAATTTAGGTGGTAACGCGGATAAAAACATTATTCGTCCTAAGTGTACAAATAAAGTATGCTTAGGACTTTTCTTTTGCGAAGCATTTTCGAGTTCGTGTCTGCTTCACACGCAAAGGTCAACAGGCATACACAACCTCATTATTTGTTGTGAAAGGAGTTATGCATTATGAAACTTAGCAAATTAGTCGGAGTGAGATTCAAGGAAAAGCCCGCTTTCTGTGTGATTGACAGTCACACTTACAGCCTTCGCGGCGGTTATGTAAAGCGTGTATCAAACGGTATTTTTTCACTTTACACGCCCATGAAGAAAGTTACTCAGAACATCGAGAAGATCCTGAGAGAGGAAATGGACGGTGTGGATTGCCAGGAAGTCATGTTTCCTGTGGTTCTTCCGGGAGCACTTTGGGAGGAATCAGGACGCTATGAGAGCGTTGGCGAAGAGCTTTTGAGATTCAAGGATCGTAATGATACTCCTATGGTACTTGGTATGACCCATGAGGAGGCAGCTGTCCATCTTGCGAGAGAGTACGGAAGCACCTATGCAAATTATCCTTTCGCTTTTTATCAGATACAGACTAAGTATCGTGACGAGGCCCGTCCCAGAGCCGGACTTATAAGAGTACGTGAGTTTACAATGAAGGATGCTTATTCTTTCCACACTTCTCAGGAAGACCTTGAGAAATACTATGACAGAATGGCAAACGCTTATGACAGAATTTTCGAGAGAGCAGGTATTCCTGATGTTATCTCGGTTAAGTCTGATTCGGGTATGATAGG
Source organism: Butyrivibrio sp. WCD2001 (assembly GCF_000424485.1). NCBI lineage: Bacteria > Bacillati > Bacillota > Clostridia > Lachnospirales > Lachnospiraceae > Butyrivibrio > Butyrivibrio sp. WCD2001. Next base: position 46,104 of record NZ_AUJZ01000005.1, read on the forward strand.
AGGAAGCGTATCTCACGAGTATATGCTGCTTACGGACGCAGGAGAGGATTCCATTGCACTGTGTGATGACTGCGGTTACAGCGCAAACATGGAAGCTGCGGAGACAACAGTGGACAATTCCGGATGCACGCCTGCAGGTGAGCTTAAGAAGGTTTACACGCCTGATTGCAAGACCATCGAAGATGTATGCGCTTTCTTAAAGAGCAAGGTTGAGGAGTCCTGTAAGGCTGTTGTTTATCAGATAAATGCGACTGACGAGTATGTAGTTGTTTTCATTCGTGGAGACTACGAGGTCAATGAGACAAAGCTTGTAAACTACCTTCATGAGGAGGTTCACCCGGCTGAGATCACTGAGGAATCGGGACTTGTTGCCGGCTTCTGCGGACCTTACGAGCAGCACGGCAATTGCAGGATTGTTTATGATAAGTCACTTGAAGGCATTGAGAACCTGTGTTGCGGCGGCAACGAGACAGACTATCACTACACCGGTCTCAACATCAAGAGAGATATTGGAGATGTGGAGTACGTTGATGTCAGCAAAATTCGTGACGGTGACATCTGTCCCTGCTGCGGTAAGAAAACCATAAGAATCAGCAGAGGTATTGAGGTCGGTAATATTTTCCAGCTCGGTACCAAATACTCAGACAGCATGAAGATGACCTATACGGATGAGGACGGTAGTTCCAAGACACCTATCATGGGATGCTACGGAATCGGTGTTGGCCGTCTTGCGGCAAGTATCATGGAAGCCCGCCACGATGACAAGGGGCCTATCTGGCCCATCACTGTTGCGCCCTGGAAAGTGCATGTATGCTGCATGAGAAGGGACGATGATGCCTGCAGAGAAGCAGCTGACAAGATATATGAGGAACTCACAAACATGGGCGTAGAGGTTATCTACGATGACAGAGATGTCCGCGCCGGCGTCATGTTTGCCGATGCAGATCTCCTGGGCGTTCCGGTTCGCGTGATTGTTGGTCCCAAGGCTCTTGCTAACGGAGAGATTGAGCTCTGCACAAGAGATAAGAGCGTACAGCTCTCTGTGAAAAAAGAAGATATCATCGCTGAAACCAAGAAGCTCATGGATTCTCTTTATGAAGAGATTAATTCCAAGGTGAAGAGCAGAATATAATAAAATGCCCCTTTTACAGGATGAAAATAGTCCTGTAAAAGGGGTATTTTTATGCCCTGAATTATTTTTTGACTAAAAATATAAAATTAGTCAGAAAAGTATTGACATCGATTTATGAGAAGGGTTATTATGACTAAAAATACAAATTTGGTCAAAAAGAGGATAAGTATATGCCAAAAACCTACACAGAAAGTGAAAGAGAGCAGATCATTATCCGCTTAAAGAAAGCAGCCAATGAGATGCTGATGAAAAAAGGTGTCAAGAAGACTACCGTGGATGAGTTGGTAAAACTTGCCGGAATTCCAAAGGGAACATTCTACCTTTTTTATCCATGTAAAGAGGTGCTGTTTTTCGATGCGGCCCAGGATTTCCATGAGCAGGTGGATGACTATATTACAAAGGGATTTCTTTCCATAATCGCAAGCCATAATATTGATCCCGAGGAGGAGGGAGCCTTCTCTGAATGTATCGATGAGATCGCTGAGGTGATCCTCGGGGCGATGGAAATTACAACCACTTCCTGCCTCAAGGTACTGCTTGAGCCTGAGGCGATGAACCAGGTTCTTTCGAAGCTTCCGGAGGATCTGCTTCAAAACCACAGGGATCAGGACACCCGTATGGGAGCAGGTATTATAGCAAAAGTGGCTGCAAGGAAGGGGCTCGACGTCGAGGCAGTTGTTGGATCCTTTTCAATGATTTTATTCGGTTCTATGTACAAGCATGTCATTGGAGAGGAGAACCTCAGAGAGAGCATGCGCATGCTGGTAAAAGGACTGGTTATACAGATTTTGGAATAAAACTCAGGATTCAAATAACTGTACGATTTTTAGGACAGCATAAAAAAGAGGAGATCAGGCTATGACAGACAACAAGGTGATTGATGTTAGAAATGTTTATTTCAGCTACAGTAAAACTCCCTTTCTGAAGGACATTACTTTTTCTGTAGATAAGGGAGAAATTTTCGGATTCCTCGGACCCTCCGGTGCAGGTAAGAGCACCCTGCAGAAGGTGCTTACCGGAATATGCACAAACTATGAGGGGAGCGCCAGCATTCTAGGTACCGAGAGCAAAAATCACGGCAAGGATTTTTATGAGAAAATCGGTGTCGATTTTGAATTCCCGAGCCTTTTTGATAAGCTTTCCGCCAGGGAAAATCTCAAATACTTCGCGTCACTCTACAGCGGAAACAAAAGGGATATCGATGAACTTCTAAAGGAAGTCGGCTTGTATGAGCACGCAGATAAGAAGGTTTCAGCTTTTTCCAAGGGCATGAAATCCAGACTGAACTTCATCAAGTCGCTGATCCACGATCCGGACGTGCTGTTTCTGGATGAGCCCACCAGCGGCCTTGATCCCAATAACGCCAAGATTATGAAGGACCTTATCCGGAAAGAGAAGGAGAAGGGTAAGACCATCATTCTCACTACGCACGACATGCAGGATGCGACCGAGCTTTGTGACAGAGTTGTGTTTATCGTGGACGGCCAGATGAAGGCGGTGGATACTCCGCATAATTTCATTATGAGTCGCGGTGCAGCCAGAGTGACCTACACCTATATGGAGAACGGACAGGAGCGAATGGTGAGCACGATTCTTTCTGACATCAGTGGCGACGAGACTTTAAAGCAGCTTATTGATGAAAACCGGTTAACCTCGATTCACAGCGGGGAGCCCACACTCAATGATATTTTTATTGAGATAACCGGCACACATTTGGACTAACGGGTGACTACTATGAGACAAGCGAATGTAATAAAAGGTGACATCATCTTTCAGTGGAAGTACGGCTTTTATTTTCTGTACGTCCTCGTAATTCTGGTTTACATGATAATCTTCTCATTCTTTGAAGGAAATATCAGGAACATCATTGTGTCCTGCTGCGTATATTCGGATCCGGCTGCAATGGGGATGTTCTTTATGGGAGCGTTGATCCTGCTTGAAAAGAGCCAGCATATCACAAGCTCAATAGTAATTTCGCCGGTTACACCCACAGAGTATATCTTCGGAAAAGTGATTTCCTTTGCGATAATCTCTCTGGTTGTGGGGCTTGTGTTGATCCTTTTTGGATCTACCTATAACCTGCTTTTGTGTATGGCGGGGATACTCGCAGGATCGATTCTCTTTAGCCTGTGCGGAGTTATAGTTGGAACAAAGGTCAGTAACCTCAATCAATACATACTGGGTACCGTGCCCTTTGAAGTTATAGGTTTTGCGCCTGTTATCGTGTATAGAGCAGGGATTATGTGGGACAATCCGCTGATGCTGATTCACCCCGGATGCGCCGCTATGAGGCTGATTGAGGGAAATACCGATATGCTGCCATTTTCACTGATAAGCCTTGCTGCGTGGATTGGAGTTCTGTATCTTATCGCACAAAGATGCGTCATTAGAATGTATAAGAATGTTGGAGAATAAATTATGAGTGCTACATGTAAGATGTTTGGCTTTATGGTAAAACAGATAACCCGCGATATGATGATGATCATGCTGGTCATCGCACCCTTTTTGGTGGGGAGTATCTTCAGATTCGGAGTACCGATTTTTGAGGAAAAGATTCTTGCAGGGTTTGGCTATGGCAGCTTTCTTGTGCCCTACTATGATTTTTTCAGTTGGCTCCTTGCAATTCTCACGGGTATGATGTTTGCCTTCATAGGAGGACTTGTGGTTCTTGGAGAAATCGACGACGGGATCGCAAAATATATACTGGTGACGCCGCCCGGAGAAAACGGGTATCTTCTATCAAGAATCCTTCTTCCAGGAGTGATATCGGGAGCTATGACAGCGGTTATTCTTCCTGTATTTGCCCTTACAAAGTTGAGTATTCCCGCAATTTTTGTTATGGTTATTTCATCATCACTTTGCGGAATAATCACATCCTTTCTTGTTGTGGCCATATCTTCCAACAAGGTAGAGGGCATGGCAGTTGGCAAGTTGTCCGGCCTGTTTGGCATCACCTTTTTTGTTCCGTTTTTCATAAAGGGAGCAGTCAGATATGTGTTTATCCCATTTCCCATGTATCATGTGGGTGTGTGGTCGAAGGATGAGACGCCCGTAAGCCTTTTTATTGCAGCTGTTCTTTTTGCAATATGGGGCGCGGTGTTGCTTAAGCTTTTCAGAAGAAAATTTCAATAATGCCTTCCCCCTATGAAAGGGGGAAGGTGTCAGCGTAGCTGACGGATGAGGGGTAAAAGGAGATAATTATGTACAGCAGAGAACCGCTGAAAATTTACGTAGATTTTGATGATTGTCTATGCGAGACGGCACTATCTTTTGTCGAGATCGCATCCAGACTTTTTGGGAAAAATGTCCCCTACGAAGAGCTCCATTCCTTTAATCTTCAGGAGTCCTTTTCACTGAATGATGAAGAATACGCTGAGCTGATGAAGGAGGGACATCGCCCCGAGATTCTTCTTTCCTATGAAGAGACGCCCGGAGCATCAAGGGTTCTTAATGAACTTATTGATGAGGGACATGAAGTTTTTGTAATTACAGGCCGTCCTTTCGCAGCTTATGAGGCATCAAAACAGTGGCTTGAGGAGCATGATTTAAGTCGCCCGAAGCTGTTTTTCCTTAATAAATACGGAAGGGACTTTTTCTATAAAGGCGGTGAGTTCAATCTGGAACTCGAGGACTATTACAAGATGCATTTTGATTATGCGGTGGAGGATTCACCCATGGCTTTCGGATTCTTCGATCATCTGCCGGATCTAAATGTCCTGGTGTTTGACAGACCCTGGAACAGCAAAGCAGAATTTCCCGGTGCAAACTATCATCGCTGCACCGACTGGGATATAATTCGTGACCGGATCAGAAAAGGAGGAATAAAATGATTCTTTACATTGATGCGTGTGTTCGTGAAAAGTCCAGAACTAAGAGACTTGCGGATGCTCTTATGGAAAAACTCTCGGGAGAGGTCAAGTATGTAAAGCTGGAAGATATCAGTTTTGAGACCACAAGCGAAGAATATCTGACTAAGAGAGAAAATCTCATTGAGCAGTGCGCTTTCGATGATAAGATGTTTGATCTTGCAAGACAGTTTGCCAAGGCGGATACGATAGTTATCGCTGCGCCTTATTGGGATCTGTCTTTTCCTGCAAAATTGAAGCAGTATATTGAAGCCATAAATGTACTTGGAATCACCTTTTTATATACCCCGGAGGGCATGCCCAAGGGAATGTGCAAGGCTGACAAACTATACTATGTTACGACAGCCGGCGGCCCTGTGGTTCCCGATGAATACGGCTATGGCTATATAAAAGCGCTCGCTGAGAGTTACTACGGAATTAAGGACGTGAGCCTTATAAAGGCCAGCGGACTCGACGTTCTGGGAGCAGCCGTCGATGCAATTATGAACGAGGCGATAGCTTCTATTTCAGTGTGAAAAGTTTGAACTATACTAATAAGAATGTCGTAGGTTGAGAAAAAGGTTTTGATGTGGAGGTAATAAAGTGGGGGAAATTGAACTCGCAATGGAGAACGACAGAGAGCAGATACTGGCATTATATGAGATGCAAAAGGGCAGGGAGTTTTGTGCGTGGGATGAGGATTATCCGTCGAATGAAACGATTGACTTTGATCTGTCCAGAGATGCTCTGTTTATTATAAAGGAAGATGATAAGGTAATTGCTGCAATTTCTCTTGAAGTAGACGAAGCTGTGGATAGCCTGGAATGTTGGAATAAAGAACTTTTTCCCGGGGGAGAGCTTGCACGTGTTGCGGTGGATCCGTCTATGCAGGGTAAGGGAATTGCAAGAAAGCTGATGCAGCGCGGTATGGATGAACTCAAGGCGCGTGGCTACAAGAGCATCCATTTTCTTGTGAATAAGTACAATGTAAAAGCTATACGTTGCTACTCGGTTTTTGATTTTAATGTTGTCGGCGAATGCTTCATGTACGATCAGGACTTCCTATGCTACGAGAAGGCGCTGTAATAGAAGGCTTAGAAGTTTCGGGATGTGTATGAAAAAAGGAGAACGGATGGCTTACAAGCAGGACAGTGAAAAAATCATAACTCTTGAAAATGCGACTAAAATATATGCCGGAAACACGGTGCTGGATGGCATTTCACTTTCGTTTGTCAGGGGGGAGTCTGTCGCATTTATTGGACACAACGGCTGCGGGAAAAGTACGATGTTAAAGGTGCTTGCAGGGCTTATCTCACTTAGCGGCGGGGCTGTGAATTATCATCAAAAACTCCGATTTTCATATGTACCCGAGAAATTTCCCGGAATGGAAATAGAGATGCTTGACTATTTAAATGGCATAGCCGCTATGGAAGGTGTGGACTCCGGAGAGGTGATGCATCTGATAAATGATTTCTTTTTGGAATCGATGATACATACAAGGCTTGATAAGCTCTCAAAGGGTAGCCTTCAAAAGGTAGGTGTCATTCAGGCTATTATTAAAAAGCACGATGTTCTTTTGCTTGATGAGCCTCTTTCAGGACAGGATACGGATTCGCAGGAGGTTTTCATAGCTAAGATAAATGAACTCAGAAAGCAGGGAGTTACTGTTTTCATGTCCTGCCATGAGCAGAGACTTGTTGATGAATTGTCGGATAAGGTTTATATGATAGACCGAGGAAAGCTTGTAGAGGCGTCAGCGGATGTGGCGAATGACAGGCCGAAAGTTGTAGGAGGGAGTGAGGTATGAAAACATTACTTAGCCTTTGCAATATAAGGCGCAAACTCCTTGCTAAAAATTCAGTCCTTGTTATCCCTACGGTTGCAACTGCGATTTTTATCGGAGCTATGTATTCCGTAAAGCCTGTGTTTATCTGCAGCAGTTTTTTGATGTCGTCATTTTTTATCTACATCATTGGCGTATTTATTTCCATGACGCTCCAGGCAAAAGAAAATGATGTCTTTGAAGAAACGCTTCTTTTGCACTGCGAGTCCGGAAAAAGTTACTACCTTTCAAGAGAACTTATAATGTTTGGAATTAACTGCATTTATACGCTGATATTGCTTGGATATCCGATTATAAGATATCTTTCGGACAACAATTTTTTCACAAGAAACATGACCGCTTTTGATGTGATATTCGGCGGCCTGATTATCTTTGTGAGCGGACTTGCAGGTATGGAAGTCGGGGACTTTTTTCATCCGAGAATTTTTACAAAGAGAAGAGATTCCATAATAGGAGCAATATTCGTGTCGGTCCTGGCGATATGCAAACTCGGACTGATTGACAATTATCCGATTCTTAAGGTGCCTTGCATACTTCTTCCGCCGATTATGGACAGCTTCAAGCTTGTGGGAGATTCTGATATATTCAGTCCTGCAGGTATGCTACTGATCTGCATTCATATGGTGGGCTATTTTCTGGTGATTATGCTATTGAAAATCAAGTTATTGGGAATTAAGAAGTTCAGATTTTAATGATATAGGAGGAAAAAGTCATGCCATTTATTTCAACAAAAACAAATGTAACAGTATCAAAAGAAAAAGAAGTTCAGCTCAAAGAGCGTCTTGGAAAGGCAATCTCAATCATCCCCGGAAAGAGCGAGAGCTGGCTCATGCTGGCCATTGAAGGTGATATTCCGATGTACTTCAGGGGAGATGATTCTGCGCCTACCGCATTCATTGAGGTTAAGATTTACGGTAATGCATCTCCGGATACCTATGGGAAGATGACAAAGGAACTGACCGGAATATACGGCGACATTCTTGGGGTAGCGCCTGATCATATGTATATCCGCTATTTCGGATCTGATGATTGGGGATGGAACGGAAACAATTTCTGATAGATAGTGAGGATGCTTAAGGAGCGCATTGTGCATGCGCTCCTTTTATTTTATTATAGTATCTATGTAAAAAAGACTTTTGCGGAGGAGATGAAATGGGCGATATTGCAGCTATGAAAAAATTTGAGGCGGTAGTTTTTGATATGGACGGAGTCATCTTCGACTCCGAGAGAGCAACAATGTATTGCTGGATAGAGCTGGCTGAGAAGTACGGGATTGAAGGGATTGAGAAGCCTTATCTTGAGTGCACCGGCACAAATGATGCAAAGACAAGAGAAATCATGATGAACGCCTATGGACCGGATTTTCCTTATGATGAGTACGCGAAGGAAGCTTCGAAGATGTACCATGAAAAATATGATGGCGGAAGACTCCCGATGAAAAGCGGAGTTTTTGAGATTTTGGATTTTTTGAAGAATAATGGGAAAAAGATTGCCCTTGCATCATCAACCAGAAGGCAGACCGTAGTTAACCAGCTAAGGGATGCGAAAATTCTGGACTATTTTGATGAGATAGTTACGGGAGATATGGTTTCAAAGAGTAAGCCTGAGCCTGACATTTTTCTGCTCGCCTGTGAGAAAATAGGCGTCGCACCGGAAAATGCCTATGCGATCGAGGACTCCTTCAACGGCATAAGAGCCGCTCACAGAGGCGGCCTTCATCCGATAATGGTTCCGGATCTTCTGCCTGCGAATGATGAGATGAAACAGCTTTCGGAAGCAGTGCTCGATAGTTTGAACGACGTGATTATTTATTTAAATTAGGAGGTTCCCATGAAAATCGGAATCTTATCCGATATACACAGCAATATAGTGGCCTTTAAGGAATGCATAAAGTATTTGGAGAAGGAAGGCTGCGATGAATATATTTTCCTTGGCGACTATGTGTCTGACACACCCTACACCAGGGAAACAATGGACTGTCTCTACGAGTTTATCGGCTCGCATACATGCCACCTTCTAAGGGGGAACAGAGAAGAGTACATGCTCGGGCAGCAGAAGGTACTAAAAGAAGGCAGGCGAGATCAGTTTTGGAGATACAATTCCGCAAGTGGGAATCTGCTTTTTACCTATGAACAATTGACTGATGAGGACCTGGATTTTTTCAGTAAATTACCAATTACTTTCGATTATGAAAAAAACGGCTATCCCACAATTAGGTGCTGTCACGGATCGCCGGTAAGTTCCAGGGAACTCATACAGCTTGGAAGTGATGAAGCAAGGTCCTGGCTCGATAAGATTCTGTGCGATTACATGATATGTGCGCACACCCATTTCCCCGGAGAATATGTTTACAAAGACAAGCATTATATGAACTCGGGATGCATCGGAATATCCATAAATGATGCAGGATTTGCTCAGTGCATGATCCTGGAGGACGAGCTATCTGATGGCAAAGTTGTATGGAAGCCGACATTTCTGAAGATACCTTATGACAATAAAAAAGTGGTTCACGACATGGTTTCATTTGGACTTCTTGAGAAAGGAAAATGGTTCATCAATTGCAACATCAAGATCCTTTTAACCGGAGAGGACCGCGCAGCGGAGATGGTAGCGCTGGCAGCAAAGCTCTCGGAGGAAGCCGGAGAACAGACCGTGTGGCCGGAGATTGACGAGAAGTATTTTGCACTTGCGGCAGAGGAATTTAATATTCCGGATTACCGGGAGGAGGCTTTATGAAAATAGTGACAGCCATAGATTCCTTTAAAGGGAGCATGTCCTCAATCGAGGCAGGAAATGCCTTTGCAAAAGGAGCGAGGAAAGTTGATCCAGACATAGAAGTTATAGTCAGACCTCTTGCGGATGGCGGCGAAGGAACTGTGGACGCCCTTATAGAAGGCATGAACGGACAGCGGATATCAGTGACTGTGTCAGGACCTTTAGGTAAACCAGTCATTTGCGATTACGGAATTATAAGTGAGAAAAAGCTGGCAGTAATTGAAATGAGCGGAGCAGCAGGCATTACGCTGCTTTCAGAGAGTGAGCTGAGTCCGCTTGATACTACGACCTACGGCGTCGGAGAAGTGATAAGAGATGCAATCGGCAAGGGATGCAGGAGATTCATAGTCGGAATCGGCGGAAGCGCCACAAACGACGGAGGAACAGGAATGCTTTCAGCCCTTGGCTACGAATTTCTTGATAAAAAAGGAGAGCCGATAGCCCTCGGAGCAAAGGGCCTTAAAGACCTTGCAGAAATTTCGGATGAGCATGTACTTCCGGAGCTTAAGGACTGCGAATTTCTGGTTGCCTGTGATGTGAAAAATCCGCTATGCGGACCAAACGGCTGCAGTGCAATATACGGACCTCAGAAGGGTGCAACCCCTGAGATGATAGGGGATATGGACAAGTGGCTTGAGAACTATGCAAGGTTGGCTATGGCAAAATACCCTGCAGATGCTAAGTGTCAGGGGACTAGTGCAGATGCTGAATATCCCGGGACCGGAGCAGCCGGCGGAATGGGCTTTGCCTTTCTTGTTTTTACAAATGCTACGCTGAAGCCCGGAATTGAGCTTGTTCTGGAGGAGACGAAGCTTGCGGAATATATAAAAGATGCAGACCTCGTCGTAACAGGTGAGGGCATGCTGGATGCGCAGACAGCGATGGGGAAGGCACCTGTCGGTGTAGCAGCACTTGCAAAAAAGTATGGCAAGACCGTAATCGCTTTCGCGGGCAGTGTTACAGAGGACGCCGGTGCCTGCAACAAAGCCGGAATTGATGCCTATTTTCCTATAGTCAGAGGTGTCACGACGCTTGAAGAAGCAATGCAGAAAGAGACTGCCATGAAGAATATGGAAGCTGCGGCTAAGCAGGTGATATCACTTTATGAGGTAAGTACGCGTTGCAAGGTGATTTGATGATTGTTATGAGTGTATCTGTGTTTTGAAGGAAAATAAGGAAAACACAGATGATAATTTTGGCTGTATCTGTGTCTTGAAGGAAAATTAAGAAAACACAGACGATTATATGGGGTGATATCTGTGCTTAGATGAAAAATAGAAAAAACACAGATGACAACTTGGGAATCATCTGTGTTTTGAAGAAAACTCGGAAAAACACAGACGTTGTTCTAGAGGACTATCTGTGAAACAGAAAGAAATTTTAAAAACACAGAAGCTGTCCTATAAAGCATCTGTGAAATGGAAAGAAAAGTAAAAAACACAGATACTATCCCCAAAACGCATCTGTGAAATGAAAAGAAAAGCTAAAAGCACAGAAAACACCACTAAAGAAGAATAAGCACGCAAGGTGGGGAGGACATGAAAGCATCAGCATTTTGGCCGCTTATGCGGTTTGGAGTAAAGACAGTATTATTTAAGAAAAAGGATCCAATCCTGGGGACGGTTATAGTTACAGATAAGTGCAACTTAAAGTGCAAGCACTGCTCGGTAAACAACATAACGGCGGTGATGCATCCCTATGAACAGATAAAAGGTGAGATGAAGCAGCTCTTTGATATGGGCGTAAAAATTCTCTTTTTCTGCGGAGGCGAGACCTTTATCTGGAGAGATGGCGATAGGACTATAAAAGACCTTGTTCATGAAGCTAAAGCCATGGGTTTTCTCATAGTAAATGTGGTTACGAATGGGACATTTCCGATTGATCTTCCGGAGGCGGACCTGATACTGCTAAGTCTTGACGGAGACAGGGAGAGACATAACGCGGTCAGAGGCGACACCTACGATACCATCATGGAGAATATTAAAAATGCGACTTCGGACAACATCTGTTTTTACATGGCGGTCAATCAGATAAATAAGGATGCTATTCGAGACGTCTGCTATACAGCAAGAGACATGAAAAATGTCCGTGCAGTGTCCTTCAATTTCCATACGCCCTATCCCGATACGAGGGAGCTTGCGCTGTCTAAGGAAGAGAAGGCTCAGTGCTGTGAGGTTATATCGCAGATGATGGATGAGGGAGTTCCGGTCTTTAATTTAAAGAGCGCATTTCCGTACCTCATAAACAACAGCTTTCCCACACCCTGTGCGCAGTGCCTTGTAATCGAAAACGGCAAGATATCAGTGTGCGGACGATGCATCGATGTGCCCGGTCTTTGCGATGAGTGCGGCTACTTCTTCGTTGCCGAGTACACACTTTTGTTTGGCGGCAACTTAAGAGTTATTTTTGAGATGTTTAGAACTTACTTGAAATACGTGTAATAGGATTTTATATGAGCTTTAAAACTGAACTTACAAGGATGTGGTTTACCAGAAGTCTTGAACCATTTACTTTTACCAATGAATACGACAACGAACTGGATTACGGAAAAGCCGAGCAATTGGGGCTCTACGTGCACATTCCGTTTTGCAGATCCATTTGCAACTTCTGTCCCTACTGCAAAGAGATTTATGATGAGAACAAAATGAGTGAGTACATAGATGCTCTCATCAAAGAGATACATCTTGTGGGCAGCAGGTATAAGGAAAAGAAGACAGTGACCAGCCTCTATTTCGGAGGTGGAACACCCGCGCTCGCAGCAGACAGAATTGGCGACATAGTAGGTGCTCTTAAGGAGCACTTCGTAATAACGGACGGAATTGGCTTAGAACTTCATCCGGATAATGTAGAACCTCAAACGCTAAGAAAATTGAAGGAAGCCGGTGTCACAAGAATCAGCATAGGAATACAATCCTTTCTGGAAAAATACGGCAGCGTACTTGGAAGAAAAAGCATTGATATAGATGCAATGAACAGGGCTTTGGACGAGGTGCCCTTTGATACTGTTTCCATGGACCTTATTTTTGCACTTCCCGGGCAGACAATAGAAGATTTGAAGTCAGATATAGATAAGGCCTTTGAGACCGGAGCCAATCATGTGGCAGTTTATCCCTTCATTGATTTTACCTTCACGAAAAGTCCGGTCAAGGCGATGCCCAAGCGGCAAAAGCGAGAACTCATGGATGAGATGACTGAGTATTTCGAGGAAAAGGGATTTTACAGGAGCTCTATCTGGACCTTTTCCACTAAGGAGGAAGCGAAGTATTCATCTATGACCAGGGAGAATTTCCTTGGCTTTGGATGCTCTGCAACAACTCTTCTAAAGGACAGCTTCAAGGTTAATACCTTTTCAACTAAAGAGTACTGCAAGCGCATAACAGAGGGAAAACTTCCGACTTCATTGACCATCCGTTTCAGGAAAAGACAGCGCATGGTCTATTACCTGTTCTGGACATCATATAGCACAAGAGTGAACATACGGGATTTTGAGGATTTCTTCGGAGTGCCTTTAAAGAAAATGTATGGCTTTGAAATTTTCATGGCGAAGCTATTCGGATATATTACTGAGGAAAATGGTATGCTGACGCTGACAAAAAAAGGCGCCTTCTATTTCCATTATTATGAAAACTACTACACGCTTTCCTACATCGATAAGATGTGGGGACTTATGCGAAAAGAGGCATTCCCTACGGGGATGAAGTTGTAAGCACTGATAAAATGCCGGGCAGGCTGTGCTTCCACAAAGAATAAATGAGGACAACAATATGGAACAACATAAGAGAAGAGTTCATTACTCCGGGAAGTATCCCAGGAAATTCGAAGAAAAATATAAGGAACAAAATCCGGAGAAGTATGCGGATACGGTTGCTCATGTAATTTCAAAGGGCTCGACTCCCGCGGGGATGCACATCTCCATCATGGTAAAAGAGATTCTTGATGTGCTGAAAATTCAGCCGGGTGAGCAAGGACTTGACTGCACTCTCGGGTATGGCGGTCACACCAGGAAGATGCTGGAGCAGCTTCAGGGAAAAGGTTGTGTGTATGGTCTGGATGTAGATCCTATTGAGTCGAAGAAGACTGTGGAGAGACTTCGCAAAGCCGGCTTTGATGAAAATCTGTTTAAATTCAAACTCACCAATTTTGCCAACATAGATGAAGTCTGCAAAGAAGCCGGGAAGTTTGACTTTGTACTGGCGGACCTCGGCGTTTCTTCCATGCAGATAGATGACCCCAAGAGGGGATTTTCCTACAAGATCGAAGGTCCGCTTGACCTGCGACTCGATCCGGAGCACGGACAATCCGCTGCAGAGAGACTTCACAGTATTACAAGAGATGAATTTGTGGGCATGCTCGCCACGAACTCCGACGAACCCTACGCGGAGGAGATTGCGGACAAGGTATTTAACCTTATGAAAAAAGGCGATCCCATGGATACGACTTCAGCCCTCAAAGCTGCGATAGAATCTGCTCTGTGGAAGGTACCAAAGGAAGAGAAAAACGATGCGATAAAAAAGAGCTGTGCCAGAGTATTTCAGGCGCTTCGAATAGATGTGAATTCGGAATTTGAGGTGCTTTATGCATTCCTGGAAAAGCTTCCGAATATCCTTAGTCCCGGTGGAAGAGTGGCGGTTCTGACTTTTCACTCAGGAGAGGACAGACTTGTGAAGCAGTCCTTCAAAGCTCTCTTCAAGGAAGGAGTCTACAGCGATATCTCCAGGGATGTCACAAGACCTTCACCGGAGGAACAAAGACTCAATCCACGCAGTAAATCCACAAAACTGAGGTGGGCTGTTAAGGCCTGAATTATTTCCCCCTGAACTCAATCGGGGTTACACCGAAACTCTTCTTGAACAGTCTCGTGAAATAAGAGTAATTGTCGTAGCCGACGTACTGTGCTATGTCGTGAATAGGATAGTCCGATTCGGTAAGCAGCTCCTTTGCAAGGGACAGGCGCTTTTCAATCACATAATTTTTGTAGCTCATGCCGGTCTCCTTCTTGAAGATTTTGGTTATGTAATCAGGATCGAAGAAGAACATGACTGAGAGCTGCTCGCGGCTTATTTCTTCACGAAAATGATCATCGACATACTTAAGAAGCGCCTTGATATTGGATTCGTTTTCGGAGGCATCGGTAGGAATCTCGGGAATAGTGGGACCGGCTTCGGAAAAAGCTTCCCGGAGATCCCTGGTTTCCTGCAAGGATTCGGCTTCCTTCAGAGCCTTCTTAATAATTCTTGTTAGCTCTGCGTAGTCGATGGGCTTCAGGAAATAGTGGAAGCTCTTTAGCTCGATGGCTTTTTGCGCATAAGTAAAATCGGCATAATTTGTCAGGAAAATTGTGGGCACGGGATTTCCCTGCTCGCGAAGAAAATTCAGCAGATCAAGACCTGAACCGTGTGGCATATCTATGTCACTAAGGAGCAGGTCTATATTATTATTCGCCATAATTTCTTTGGCGGTATTTATGTTGCCGGCGGTGAAAACCTCGGTTATTCCGAGGCTTTCCCAGGCTATTCCTTTTTGCAATGCCGCAATAACAAAGCGGTCATCGTCTACCAGCAGAACTTGCATTATTCATAATTCCTTTCAAAAACGGAAGACCAACTTTCACGACACCTCCGCCTAATTCATCATTTTCCAAAGTGAACTCAAATCTATCCTCATAGAGAAGCTTAAGTCTTCTGATGCAGTTGGAGATTCCTATATGGGTGCCGTCTTCTGTAGTCAGGTACTCACCGGCCCTTATTTTATCTATAACTTCCAAAGGGAATCCCTGACCGTTATCTCTTATGCAGATCTCAATGTAATCCTCATCGTTTCTGACATAGTCATGTCCCGTGATGGATATCTTCAGAGAGTCGCCGGAGGGCTCCGCGTACTTGATGATATTTTCCACAAAAGTGATCAGAAGGAGCGGCGGAATCATCACGTCCATATCCTTTTCATCAATGTCGCAGCTATAATCGATGTCCTCCGAAAGGCGCATCATCTGGATATCAAGATAATCCTCAGCGTGCGCAATCTCACTGCTAAGCGGCACATAATCCTTGTCCGCCTGGAATAAATACCTGAAGTACTTAGATGTGAACTGCAGCATTTTCCTGGCTGCCGAGGTATCTCCGAGACTCAGCATACTGTCTATCGTCGTCAGGCAGTTTAAATAAAAGTGTGGTTTTATCTGTTGCTGCAGGAAAAGGATCCTGAATTTATTCTGATCAAGCTCAGCTTCGTATATGTTTATTCGAAGTCTTGTTATTTCGTGAACGAGGCTTTTAAACTGGTCATTTATCTGGTTGAGCTCCTGCATCTTGCTGTCTGTCAGATCGAGACTTGCGGACTCTGCGTCGGAGAGGGAATCCATTTTTGACAGATTACTTGAAAAAATCTTGATCGGAAGAATCACCCTCTTATAGGTTACAAGTATGTAGCCTCCCATAATTAAACTAAGAGCCAGAGCGGTCAGGACCACCAGGAACTGAAGAAGGAATATCTTACCGTAGTTGCCCAGCATGTCCGAATCGATAACCAGCGTGAAGGGAAGACCGGCGTCCTCGCCTCGAAAATAGAGCCTGTTGTAGTAATAACCGATAAGCCCTTCGGGGCTCTTTGCGCTCTGATAGTAAGTATTTCCCACAAGATCCTGGAAGGTGATATTGCCGTGTGATCCAAGATTGATTGTGAAGAGCGGAGACAATATATCATCAATGGAAACCAGCGAGATGAAGGTCCTATGTTTATAGGTGACCAGATAGTACAGATAAGTCTTTCCGTCTATAACACTTGGAATCCATGAAAAGCGGTCGCCGCTGGCCGGTTTTTCGACATCATCAATTACCTTCTTTTTTATCTTCTTATAGGTCTCATAGTTTACTGTAAGTTCCGAGGCATTTATGAAAATATCGCCCTCATCCCAGTAGAAAAAGTACATATATTCCGAGCCTGTGGAATATTGCATATCACTTACTCGAAGGCGCAGATCATTACCCGCCTGCCTGAAGTCGCCCATGTGCTTCTCCGAAGAGAAGGCATCAAGAATGGGATCGTGCACGACTGTCCATTGGACGAAGTGCGCGATGGCATCAAGCCGGTGGCTTAGATCATTCTGATAAATTGTTATGGCATTTTCCAGTGCGAGATTGTTCTGTCTTCTTATTTCCCAAAAAGAGTAGCCGCTTATGAACACAAAAATAATGACTACAGGGATAGCTGTCCAAAGTGTTTTCCTTAAAATCTGCACCACCGGATAGCCCATATTTCTTCTTTTCGTTTTCATAGCTTAATTATAAGTAAAAGATTTAGATTGCACCACATTAAATCGTTTCCTGTTCGGAAAAGTGCTATCCATAAATCTGAAAAGTGCTATTTTTTGATTTTTGAAAAATATAACATTTAGCACGTAAGGAGAAACGACATGAAAGAAAAAACACTTAAGAATTTCAAAAAATACTATCAACTTTATCTGTTACTTGTGCCGTCGGCGATTTTGCTTTTTTGCTTTGCTTACCTTCCGATGGTCGGAATTGTAATCGCTTTTCAGAACTACTCGCCGGCACTCGGAATTTTACACAGCCCCTTCGTGGGAATGAAAAACTTTATACAGTACTTTAAGTCCTATCAGTTTGGGGTGACTATAAAGAACACGCTGTTGCTAAGTCTGTACAGCATAGCTGTGGGATTTCCCCTTCCGATTCTGCTGGCACTTATGTGTAACCAGATGAAGACAAAGATGTTCAAGAAGGTCTTCCAGGTAATCACCTACCTTCCGCACTTTATATCAACCATGGTTATGTGCGGATTGGTGCTGATCTTCTTATCACCCAGCAGCGGACTGTTCGCCAATCTGTGGAGGCTCTTCGGTCAGGAATTTCCGAATGTGATGTCAAGCGCGGCAAGCTTCAAGCACGTATATGTGTGGAGCGACATCTGGCAGCACCTTGGATGGGACAGCATCATATATCTGGCAGCTCTCGCAGGAATAGACCCCACTTATTACGAAGCTGCGACCGTGGATGGTGCGAGCACCCTTCAGAAAATCAGATACATCGATATTCCGATGATCATGCCGACAGCGATGGTGCTCCTTATCATGAGAGCTGGCAGTATCTTAGGCATAGGTTTTGAAAAGGTGTTCCTTCTTCAGAATGTTCAGAACATCATGAGCAGTGAGATCATCTCAACTTACGTATATAAGATGGGTATGCAGAGCATGCAGTACAGCCTCTCCACAGCGATCGGTCTGTTCAATACGGTAGTTAATGTGATAGTTCTCTTGCTCGTGAATTTCAT
Source organism: Butyrivibrio sp. WCD2001 (assembly GCF_000424485.1). Taxonomy (NCBI): domain Bacteria; kingdom Bacillati; phylum Bacillota; class Clostridia; order Lachnospirales; family Lachnospiraceae; genus Butyrivibrio; species Butyrivibrio sp. WCD2001. The sequence goes on from NZ_AUJZ01000005.1 coordinate 63,985, forward strand.
GGCAAGGAAGTTGACAGACAGTAGTCTGTTTTGACAATGCCTTCTCCCAATGGGAGAAGGTGGCGCGAAGCGCCGGATGAGGGGAATGAAAAGGAGAAATAAATCTATGGAAAACATACTTAAATTCGAGACCTCCCGGATGGAAATAAAAAAGCGAAGCAAATTTTCCGGAGACAACATGGTAAACGTCATTTTTCATCTGATTGCGGTCCTCATGATAATCGCGGTAATGTATCCGCTCTGGTTTGTCATAATCGCATCCTTCAGTAATCCCGCGGATGTGGCAAACGGTAAGGTCTGGTTATGGCCAAAAGTTATAGATGTAAGGGGATACCAAAAGCTTTTCGAACAGAGCCAGATTTGGAAAAGTTATTGGAACACCATTATATATACCCTCACCGGTACTTTGGTTTCGTTGTTCGTTAATATAACGGCCGGTTACGCTATGTCAAGAAAAGACCTGCCCGGTAGAAAATGGATAAATACTTTCTACCTGATCCCTATGTTTGTAAGCGGCGGTCTGATTCCAACCTACCTTGTAGTGAAGCAGTTTGGACTTCTTGATTCATTCTTCGTAATGGTGATTCCATTTGCGGTATCCACTTACAACATAATAGTTGCGAGAACTTTCTTTCAAAACTCGTTGCCGGAATCCCTCTGGGAAGCGGCACAAATAGATGGCTGCAGCACCATGAGATATTTTGTTCAGTTTGCAGTGCCCCTTTCAAAAGCAGTGATTGCCGTAGTCGGACTTTGGACCGCGGTAGGACTTTGGAACTCATGGTTTAATGCACTGATTTATCTGCAAAATGAAGATCTCATACCGCTGCAGCTCCTCCTTCGAAGAATTCTCATTTCCAATGAGTCCTTGCTGGGAGCGGCGACGGGAACAATGGCTCAGGAGCTGAGGCAGCTCTCTGACATGATGAAATATGCTTCAATTGTGGTTTCTACATTGCCTATCATGGCCCTTTATCCTTTCTTGCAGAAATACTTCAACCAGGGCGTGATGATAGGAGCAGTGAAGGGATAAATAACTAATTACTTTAGCGACATTTGATCAGCAAAGTAATAAAATATTTTTAAGGAAAAAAGGAGAGAAATATGAAAAAGACGGCATTGATGACAGCAGGTATTCTTGCACTTAGTGCACTTGTATCGGCATGCGGACAAAGCAAGGCTGCAACTGACACTGCAGACATTGCACAGACTGAAACACCCAAGAGCGCAGAGGCCGGCTCTTATGAGGTTGCTACAGTAAGATGGGCAGACTGGGGAGAGGACTACCATACAGGTTTTCCGGATGAGGCTGCCAAAGAGGCAGGAATTTCCATAACCTGGGATACAATCCTCAATTCTGACTGGGCTGATAAGAAGGCTGTACTTCTTGCAGGCGGCGACCTTCCGGATGCGTTTATGGGATCCATCTGCTTTTCAGAGTCTGATGTCCTGACAAATACAGGATCCTTCATCGCACTTGACGACTATATCGATGAGTATATGCCTAACTTCAAGAGCATCATCGAGAGTGATCCTACCATGAAAGCTCTTGCAACTTCAGCAGACGGACATATCTACGGACTTCCTTCCAAGAAGCCCTGCAGACCTACTGTCGCAAACCAGATGTTTATAAATAAGAAGTGGCTTGATAACCTTGGACTCGAGGTTCCCACAACCTATGAGGAGTTTGAAAAGGTTCTTACAGCATTCAAGGAGCAGGATGCCAACGGCAACGGTGACCCTAACGATGAGATTCCTTTCGGTCAGGGTTATGCTGATTCGGTAATGTTCTTCTGCCTTCCCTTCGGTACAACAATCGGAGCAGACGGCACATACATGATGGCAATTCAGGACGGCGAGCCTGTATATCTTCCTGTGACAGAAGGCTACAAGGAAGGCATCGAGTGGATGCACAGCTGCTTTGAAAAAGGGCTCATTGACCCCGAGCTTTTCACTGAGGATTCTTCCATGCGTGACGCGAAGCTCATGAATGAGACACCCATCGTAGGCGCAGCTCCCGGCTGGACAGCTGACTCTACCTTCGGAGCAAATTCCGACCAGTATGTTGCACTTCCCGCTCTTAAGGGACCTTCAGGTGAAAGCTACATCTCTGCTGATCCCGAGCACTGGAACTACAGCAGATACGAGTTTGTTGTAACATCATCCTGTGAAAATCCCGGAGCACTCCTTTCATGGGTGGATAAGTTCTACACAGAGGACGCTTCAATCCAGAACTTCTATGGCTCCTTCGGAGTTGGTGTTGAGAAGAATGACGCCGATGGAACATACACTGTTCTTGAGCCTCAGGACGGAAACTCTGCAGACACCTTCGCATGGATTCAGTCACTTCGCGACTTCGGTCCCAAGTATGTAGCAGACGGTTTCAACGATAAGGTTTCCTACGCGGCAGAAAACGGTGATGCAAGTAAGCTTGCACTTGATAAGGAACTCGGAAAATATGCTAAGGAAGCATTCCCTAACGTAAGCTACACAAATGACCAGCTCACCACACTTGCAACTCTTTTCACAGACCTTGATTCTTATGTTACATCCAACCAGGCAACCTGGGTAACAGAAGGCGGAATTGAAGAGCAGTGGGATAGTTACATCAAGACCCTTGAGACCATGGGCTATAACGACTTCATTCAGATTCAGAAGGACGCCTATAACACATATAACGCAAACAAATAAAAAGCAAGAAGGACAAGTATGAAAACATTTAATTTTAACCCACTTTGTCCGACCGAAAACATACTTCTTGGAGCAAGCTATCGCATTAGCATTTTGACGGATAGCTTGCTCCGTCTTGAGTATGAAAAAGACGGACATTTTACAGACAACGCAACGCAGGTTGTACTTAACAGAGACTTCCCGAAGGCAGAATTCGAAGTCCTCGAAGATAGCGAAGAGAAGCTGATTTTCACGACTAAGAAACTGAAAGTCACCTACGACAAAAAGGATTTCACACCTAGAGGTTTACAGATAGAGCTCCTTGGAACGATGAAATCCGGCTCTGATATCCCTGAAAAAAATGGTGATGACAGCAATCAGGAGAATAATTCTGAAGTAAATAACGTCATCTGGAACTACGGAGAGAACGGCAGAAATCTCTTCGGGACCGTGAGAACGTTGGATGAAACCAACGGAGTGGTTCTGTATGAAAAGGGCCTGTTTTCACGTGAAGGCTACGCCTGGTTCGATGATGGCGAAAGCTGCGAGCTGTCCGGCGAGGACATTTTCGATAGAGAGCATCCGGAGAAGGATGTCTACTTCTGGGGCTACGGCACGAGATTCAAGGAAGCTCTGAAGGACTTCTATCACCTTTGCGGAACGGCGCCCATGATCCCCAGATATGCGCTTGGAAACTGGTGGAGCAAGTATGAGAAGTACACGGAGGAGAGTTATCTTACTCTAATGGATAAGTTCGATGAGGAGAATGTTCCGATCACAGTGGCCGTAATCGACATGGACTGGCATCTCACCGAGATTGATCCTAAGTACGGAACAGGCTGGACGGGCTATACCTGGAACAAGGAATACTTCCCGGATTACAGGAGATTCCTGTCAGAACTTCACAGAAGAGGAAAAGCTGTTACCTTGAACTTACATCCCGCAGACGGTATAAGAGCTTTCGAGTCGATGTACGAGAAGGTTGCAAACCGCATGGGCATTGATCCGGAATCAGAAAAACCGGTGGAGTTCGATCTTATGAACAAGGACTTCGTGGACGCCTATTTTGAGGATGTTATGCAGCCCTATGAAGAGGACGGCGTAGACTTCTGGTGGATTGACTGGCAGCAGGGGACCAAGGCTAAGTCGGGAAGTGTGGATCCTTTGTGGATTCTCAATCACTACCACTTCCTTGATCAGCTCCGCAGAGATAAAAGAGCTATGATCTTCTCTCGTTTTGCGGGAATAGGAAGCCACAGATATCCTATTGGATTCTCGGGAGATACCTGCGCAACCTGGGTCAGCCTTGATATTCAGCCGTTTTTTACATCGACTGCTTCAAATGTGGGCTATGGCTGGTGGAGTCATGATATAGGCGGACACATGCACGGCGAGGAGGACACGGAAAGGACCTGCAGATGGATTCAGTTCGGAGTCTTTTCACCAATAATGAGACTTCACAGCTCCTGCAATCCGTTCTTCTTCAAGGAGCCCTGGAACCTTCCTCAGCCCATGAGGAGCGTAGTCGGGGACTTCATGAGACTAAGGCACAGGATGATTCCGTATCTCTATACGGCGAACTACAACGCATATAAAAATGACGAACCGCTGATGCAGCCACTTTACTACGGAAGCCCCGAAAACGAAAAGGCGTATCGTTCCAGAAACGGTTACTACTTTGGAAGTGAACTGGCAGTTTATCCCATTACGAGCCCGCTTGATGACGAGCTTCAGATGGGTGAGGTACTTGCTTTTATCCCTGAGGGTAGATGGATAGATATTTTTAATGGCAATGTCTACGAGGGTGACAAGCTAAGAAAGCTCTACAGACCTATCGAGCAGATTCCTGTGCTTGTTAAAGCCGGCGGTATTGTTCCGATGGCGGATGAGATCACTTCGGACGTAAATAAGCTTCCCGAAAAGCTTAGAATTTACCTCGGCGTCGGCGCAGACGGAAGTTACACACTTTTTGAAGACGACGGACTCACTAACGGATACATGAAGGATGAGGGAGTTTTCACAAAGATAACTCAGACCTATGACCATGAAAAGAGAGAGCTCTGCGTCGAAATCAGCGGAGCTGAAGGGATGACAAGTCTCCTTACCGAGCAGAGAGAATTTACGCTTGTGCTCTGCGGGGTAGAGGATGGCGTAATGCTTGAAGATTCTGGAGAAAATGGCGTAACACTTGAAGGCTCTGAAGGGAATAGCGCAACGCTTGAAAGCTCTGAAGAGAATAACGGAACTGATGCTCAGCAGACTTTGGACTATGATGAAGATAAAAAGCAGGCGATTGTTTCTCTCGGAAAAGTCGCTGCCAAAGAGGGCACAAAGCTTGTTCTGAAAAATGTTGCGTTAAGCTCCAACGCCAGAGAAAAAGAAGTGTTTAAGCTTCTTAAGAGATGCAAGTTCAGCTATGACATGAAACAGCGAATTTACGACAGTTTCTTGCAGGGTGGCCTCAGATTCGAGGAAGAGATAAGAAATATTGATATCTCTGAAAAGATGAAGGATGCACTTGTAGAGATAATTGTTTAAGGTATTTATAGAGATAGTTGTTTAAGGCACTTATAGGAGAAGATTTGTTGTTTGGGATTTTTTGTTGAACAACAAAAGAATGATAAAATGTCTGTTTTGTTGTCTGGGAATTTTAGGTAAACAATAAAAGTGCAAAAAGTTAGCTGATTTGTTGTGAGGATAATTTCAGAAGACAACGAATATAGCAGAATTCACAGGATTTGTTGCAAGGATTAATTCTACGTACAATAAAATAAAAAGATTCCCAAGAATTTGTTGCAATACAATGCATCCCCAAACAACAAAAATAGTAGATCATGTAGAATTTATTGTATAGATATGTGATAGACATGTTTTAAGGCCGCTGCAAAACGCAGCGGCCTCAATATTATTATGCAGAAAGCTCTGTAGCTTCAACCTGCTCATCCTTTACGGAAAGCTTCTTGTAAGTGAAAACAGTAAGTGCCATAAATATTGCACAAACAACTACAGCTTCAACCATGCTGAGAGGTCTTCCGAGAACTGAAGGGATTGCAACAGCAGCAGTATTGTTGATAATGTGAATAATAATTGCAGGAATTACTGAATTAAACTTATAAGCAACGAAAGCAAGTGCAAGGCCAATGGGAAGTGCATATAAGCTCTGCATGGGATTCATGTGCATGATAGCGAACATAAGCGCAGAGAGGATGACACATCCTACAATTGCAAAGGCCTTTTTAGAACTCTTGAGCATTACTCCTCTAAAGGCCAATTCCTCAGCGATAGGTGCAAACAGTGCGACTGTGAGTACTGCTACAATTTGATTTCCGCCTGTTACAAGCCCCATCAGCTGACTGAATAACTCAGAACTTCCGGGAATAAGAACTGTAGTAATTTTGGAAATGATTAAATCAAATGTATAGAAACCAAGTGAGATGCATACAAGAAATGCGATAGCATTTACATTTGAGATCTTTTTAAGACCTGATTCATAGGTTCCAAGCTTCTGATCTTTCTTAACGGATCCGAGATAGTACCAGAGACCGAATATTACGATGCATGCAATCTCACCAACGAACTGTAATACTGTTAAGATTCCGGAAATGTATTCCATGTATTCTTCATTAGTTGCAAAGGCTTCGCCGGTCTGTGCATAATGTAATGCAGATGCTCCAACAGTTCCGACAGCACCTATGATTGCCTGGATTCCTATAAAGAGCAGCATAATTCCGATTGCTGCCAATATTGCTTTTGCTTTACTTCCTTTTGTTGTTTTCATACTCTTTCTCCTTTTTTCACATAAAATTATTGTTTAATAAAATACATAAAAAAACTTCAATCGTACGGGCGATTCCGTATCGCGTTTTCTGTCGTTCCCTTGCCCGATGAAAACATGATAATTCGGAATCATTTCCTCAGATTGAAGTAAATCTTAACGTAACCTTATTTTTACATTATTTGTTTATTTATCAGATAATTCTATTCGCTTTGAGAAGGAATATCTGACTCATCCTTATGTGAAAAAGGCAATCTTCTGTAAAAGAAAATTGAAAGCCCAAGGAATATTACAACAAAGCATGCACTTATAGCAGGAGGAAGCTCCTTTTTTAGGATTTCATTCAGTATTACCGCGCCTGCATTGTTTATAATACCTATCATCATACCGGGGATTGCAGAACTGAATTTGTAGGAAACAAACATCATAACAAGGCTAAAGGGAATTCCATATATCGATTGCACAGGGTTGAGCATTATAATTGCAAGCAGTATGGAAGGTATGATTATGCATCCGGCTATTCCAAAAGTTTTCTTTAAATTCTGCATCATAATGCCCGGGAAGGCAAACGCAGTTCCCATAGAGGATAATAAAATCATTGAAATCAGATTTATGGGGGTTGGGTCAGAAACACCTGCCATTATACGGTGGAAATATTCACCGCTTTCGGGAGAAAGCATCATTACCAGATCAGCAACATGTCTGTCAAAAAGACCGATTGTAAGCGCTGAAAAAACAATAAAACCTATGGCATTGATATTGCAGATTTTATCAAGGCAAGGCACATAAGTTCCGGCAAGTTGATCTTTTTTTACATATCCCAGATAGTACCAAATTCCAAAAAGAATTGTACCTATCAGATTGGAAACAAATACCATTATTGGCTGATATGACATCACAAAAGCAGTCAGGGCTTCATTATCCATACTCTCACGTGGGACAGAAACGGAGATAATTATACTGGCAATTATTGATACCACCAATTGAATCAACAGGTAAAGGAGCGCTATACCTACTGCTCCAAATACTGTTTTTACCTTGTTTTCCTTTTTTGTTTCCATAATTCTTTTACCTCTCTAAATCCTTTTTCAAGGGTAAAGTTACTACAAAGCTTTTGTAGCCATCATCCGTGTTTTCAATATATTCAAGGCTTCCACCATGAAGCTCGGCAATTCTTTTTGCTACTGACAATCCAAGTCCGCTGCCACCGCTTTTCCCCTTCTTGTAGGGTTCAAAGATATGGTCCTTTAAGTCATCCTGCAGAAACGGGCCATTATCTGAAAAGCTGATAACAACATCGTTTTCTTCCTTTACCGATATCTTAAGGGTAGTATTCTCAGGGTTGTGTCTGATGGCGTTATTTATCAGATTTGTAAAGATACGTTTCATCTGTTCTGTGTCATAGCTGCAGATAACTTTGTCTGGTATATCGGGTTCAAGAATGATTTTTCTGTCTTCAAATCTGTAGAACATATCTGCAAGAATCCCGCGAAGGAGCCCTGAGATATTGCCTTCTTCGGGAAAAATCTTATAGTCGGTACTTCCGTATTTTGCGTACTCAAGCATGTCCTCCAATTGGACATTGGCTGCCTTTATCTGCTGCTCGATGATAGTCAGATAATGGTTCCTCTCATCCTCTGGAATATCCTTTTCCTTGAGAAGCCTGGCATAGCCCATTACCATAGTCATGGGAGTCTTCAGATCGTGAGCGATACCTGCATATAACTGCCTGTTTTGTTCCTCGTTTTGCTCTCTGATGTTCTGAGCCTCTTTTAATTTCAAAACCATGTGATTGAAGGCTTCTTCCATCTCCGCGAATTCAAAACTGTCCTTTACTTCCATCTGAACATCGAGATTCCCTGAACTTACCAGATTCATGTTGTCCGCAATTTTTCTGGCGGGATCCGAAATGTTTTTCTCCAGAATATTGGAGAGAAACCAGAAGAGAAGATAGGTCACAATCATACTGGCTAGAGTGATCTGAGTACTCAGATCATTAGGAACTCCCTGGTTATCGTATATATTGTTTATGACCCCTGTCACGAAATCCTTGATCTTATCCAGAAATAATATAAGTAAAAAAACGTAAGCCAGAATAAGTATCAGAAATGTTTGCAGCTTTCTTTTGTATTTCAGTCTCATTTTTCTTCCATCCGATATCCAAGTCCTCTGATGGTGTGAATATAATCATTTTCCCCGTCAGAGATCTTAGCTCTAAGTTTACTTATGGCGACCATGATGCTGTTATCATCCGGGAACTTATCACTGTCCCATGCTGCCTCATATATCTGATCCTTGGTGAGAACCTGCCCGATATTACTCATGAAAAATTCGGTCATCCTGTATTCAAGAGCTGTAAGCTCCACGGATTCATCATTTTTATAAAGGCGTTTCAGACCGGGATTCAGTCTCAGAGATCCGCAAATAAGCTCTTTTCCTTCCTCCTGACGATCGTAGCCGTAGCATCTTCTGAGCGTAGACAGCACTCTTGCAGCAACCTCCATGGGATCGAAGGGCTTTACGATATAATCATCCGCTCCAAGATTAAGGCCCTTTATTCTGTCAAGAACATCGCCCTTGGCGGTGAGGAACAGAACCGGCACGTTGCTTTCTTTTCTGATCTTCTCAACCAGTTCATAGCCGTCCATAACGGGCATCATTATATCTGTGATAACAAGGTCAAACTGTTCTGATTTAAATAAATCAAAAGCTTTGCTGCCATCATATTCTTCCTTTACAGTCATTCCGTGCATTTCAAGGCAGACCTTGAGAAGACCTGCGATCTGCGGCTCGTCATCAACGACCAGCACTTTGTACTTTTTATCCGCCATAATAACTCCCTCTAACCCACTTTTTGTTTTTAAAATATCATATTAAACCACTTCTATTTCTGCAAATTGAAGTGAATCTTAACGTAACCTTAACACTCCCTGATATCTTTATACAATCTTAATACGAGAGAGCAATGTTTAATATAGTCTTATTTGATTCGGAGTTAATATCTAGATAAGTAATAAGACCTCACAGAAATTTTATGTAAAAAACAGAGGTCAACAGGAGTTTATATATGACATTAATAAAAAGTGTAAAGGAGAGACTTACTTCCTTTCAGATTATTATTATAGGATTTGCCGGCGTTATTTTGCTGGGTGCCTTTATGCTTATGCTGCCGATCGCTTCAAGAATTGGAGTGCTTACACCTTTTGATAAGGCTCTTTTTACATCCGTATCAGCAGTTTGTGTAACGGGACTTGTTGTAGTTGATACAGCCACCTATTGGTCGTTTTTTGGGCAGCTTGTGATATTGATTCTTATTCAGATCGGAGGGCTGGGGGTTATTACAGTTGCATCTTTGATGGTGATGCTTGCAGGAAGAAAAATCAGTCTTATGCAGAGACAAACTATGCAGAATGCAATCTCTGCTCCGCAGGTAGGTGGAATTGTAAAGCTTACCAGGTTTATTTTTAAGATATCTTTCCTGATTGAAATGGCAGGAACAGTTCTTCTGCTTCCAGTATTTGTGCCTGTGTATGGCATAAAAGGAATATGGATGTCGTTGTTTCATGCAGTTTCTGCCTTTTGTAACGCAGGCTTCGATCTGATGGGAAATAAAACGGGCGAATTTAGTTCTTTGACATCTTTTTCCGCTAACGGATATCTTAGTTTAGTTATTTCAATGCTGATAGTAATAGGTGGTATCGGCTTTGTTACTTGGAAGGATGTTATATCCAAAAAAAATGCTTTTAATGAATACAGAATGCAGACAAAGGTGGTTATAGTGACTACCGCGATCCTTATAATCATTCCATCTATCATTTTCTTCTTTACGGAATTTTCAAGTGCTCCTATGGATGAGCGCATATATATGTCTGTTTTTCAGGCAATAACGCCCAGAACAGCCGGATTTAACACAGCTGATCTTACTAAAATGACAGATGTGGGGCAGGGGATAACAATGATTCTCATGTTGATCGGAGGAGCCCCGGGATCAACTGCCGGAGGCATGAAAACAACTACGGTGGCTATTCTTTATGCCAATGCCATTGCTGTATTTGGAAGTAAACCAAATGCAAACATTTTTGGCAGAAGAATTGAGGACTGCATTGTAAAAAGTGCATCTACTATTCTTTTTATGTATGTGACCTTTTCAATCGGTGCTGCAACAATTATTAGCATGACAGAAAATCTTCCTATGGAAACCTGCATGTTTGAGGCTTTTTCAGCTATCGGAACAGTAGGCCTCACACTTGGGGTTACACCGTCACTCTCGTTTTTTTCGCACATTTTGCTGATGTCACTTATGTTTTTTGGGAGAGTCGGGGGTTTGACCATTGTATTTGCCGCTTTTTCACACAAGGATAAGAGTATTCTCAGATATCCTACTGAGAACATAATGGCGGGATAAGGAGTAAGAAATGAAATCTATACTAATAATCGGGGTAGGCAATTTCGGAATGCTTATTGCCAAACAGGTTCATGAGCTTGGACATCAGGTCATGGCAATTGATAAGGATGAAGAGCGAATTAACGAGGTTCTTCCTTACGTTACAAATGCTCTTATAGGAGATAGTACAAATGAGAACTTTCTACGGTCTATAGGAATAAATAATTTTGATGTGTGTATCGAAACTATAGGAAATGATTTTCAGAGTTCACTTGAGACAACTTCACTCTTAAAGGAGCTTGGAGGGAAAAAAGTTGTTTCAAGAGCAAACAGGGAGGTTCAGGCAAAGTTCCTGCTAAGGAACGGAGCGGATGAAGTGGTTAATCCGGAAAAGGAGATAGCTAAGTGGACTGCCATAAGGTACACATCAAATCATATTCTGGATTATGTCAAACTGGACGATAATCACGCTATCTTTGAAGTGAAACTTCCAAGAGACTGGATAGGGAAAAGTATAAAAGAAATAAACATCAGACAAAAATTCGGAATAAATATTATGGCTATCAAAGAGAATGGTGACATGAATCTGACTATTTCGCCTGATGATGTAATTAAGGAGGGACAGACTTTACTGGTACTGGGAGAACATAAAGCGATACAAAGATGTTTTCACATCTGAGCGGAGGGTTATAATTATGATAGATGTTATAGCTTTTTTGGCAATGATTCCATTTTTCCTCGGGGCCTTTTATATTACAAATAAGGTTTTTTCCTATATTTGGGGTATTGAAGGGTCTAAGGGTGAACGAAAAAAGAAAGGGATAGTTCATGACTTACGAAACAAGAACCGAAGGCACAATCCCTACTGAGCATGTACTTGTCTGCCTATCACCTTCACCAACAAACAGAAAAATCATTGATGAGGCATCAAAACTGGCAAAAGCATTTCATGCAAATTTTACGGCACTTTATGTCTCCAAAACACAGGAGGATAATCTGCCTGATGAGGATTCCGTCCGACTTCAAAATAATATAAGGCATGCTGAGGATATAGGTGCGACGATAACCACAGTAATTGCAGAGAGTATACCCTTTGCAATTGCTGAGTTTGCCAGGGTTTCGGGAGTTACTAAAATTGTTATAGGACGAAGCAATACCAAGAGATACCATTTTTGGGAGAGACAGACTGTCACGGAGCAGCTTATTTCAATTGCTCCGGGTATCGATATATATATTATTCCCGATTCAAAGACTAACAGTAAAATTGAGCAAAGCAGCAGGTTTGCAGAACATATTGCTCCTACGGGAAAAGATTTTCTGATCACAACTGCTCTTTTGGTAGGAATGACCCTGGTGGGAATATGCTTCCGCAGGCTTGGGTTCACCGAATCCAATATTATAACGGTATACATCTTTGGGGCTCTGCTCAGTGCCATCCTTACGAGGAGCCATTTTTGCAGTCTGATCAGTTCATTCTGTAGTGTCCTTTTGTTTAATTTCTTTTTCACTGAACCAAGGCTTACTTTCCATGTATTTGAACCCGGATATTTTGTCACTTTCGTAATTATGCTGGTAGCTGCTTTGTTGACCGGATCGCTTGCTTACAGATTAAAGGATGTGGCCAGAGAATCTGCACAGTCTGCTTTTCATACCAAAGTGCTATTTGATACTAACCAACTTCTTCAAAAAAGGAGAACTGCTGATGATATTTTAAATGTTATGGCAAATCAGGTGATTCTGCTTCTTGATAAGGACGTAATCATATATCCTGTGGAAAACGACGAACTTGGGGAGGGGTACATTTATCTTAGCGATGGTGACGGTAATGGGACACCTTTCCGGAATCATGATGAAGACGAGGTTATAAAATGGGTTCTTGCAAATAAGAAAAGAGCCGGGGCTACGACCAAGGTTTTCAATAGCGCAAAATGCCTGTATCTTGCTATCAGAATAAATGGAACTGTTTATGGAATAATGGGAATACGTGTCGGGAAAAAGGTCCTGAGTTCGTTTGAATACAGTATTCTTCTATCTATACTTGGCGAATGCTCACTTGCTTTGGAAAACCTCAACAACGAGAAAGCTAAGGAAGAAGCAGCACTAATGGCGCAGAATGAAAAGCTGCGGGCAAATATATTAAGGACAATATCGCATGATCTACGGACTCCGCTGACATCAATATCCGGAAATGCAAGTAATCTCTGTAGCCATTATAAGTACCTTGATGATGAGACCAGAGAACAGATTTTTTCTGACATCTATGATGACTCCGAGTGGCTTATACAGCTGGTTGAGAATCTTTTATCCGTAACAAGGATAGAAAATGGCGAGATGCAGCTGAATAAATCACTGGAAGTTCTTGATGATATTGTTGATGAGGCTATTAAACACATTGACAGGAACAGGGTAGATCATGAGATAAAGATAAGTCGCGCTGAGGATCTTGTCGTTGCGGAAATGGATGCAAAACTAATTACGCAGGTTATAATTAATCTCGTAAACAATGCAATAAAGTATACCCAGAAAGACTCCGAGATAGATATTTCATATGGAGTCAAGGACGATCTTGTTTATGTGAATGTTATAGATAATGGTCCCGGTATGGATGATAATATGAAGGAGCATGCCTATGACATGTTTTATACCGGGCATAACACTGTTGCGGATGGTAAGAGAAGTATGGGTCTTGGACTTGCCTTGTGCAGATCAATAGTGGAGGCTCATGGAGGAACTATTGAAATCAGGGATAACTATCCTTCGGGGTGTATTATAACTTTTTATCTGAAAAAGAAAGATGTGTGTATAAATGAATAAATTTCAGATTCTGGTTGTGGAGGATGATCCTCCGATCAGAAACCTAATAGCTACAACTTTAAAAACCCATGAGTATAAATACTTGTTGGCGAAGGACGCAGAAGAAGCAATTCTTCAAGCCTCAACACATAATCCTGACGTTGTTTTTCTTGACTTGGGACTTCCGGATTTTGATGGGGTTGAGGTGATAAAACGAATTCGTGAATGGTCAAATATGCCAATTATAGTGATCAGCGCAAGGAGTGAGGACGAAGATAAAATAGAAGCTCTTGATGCTGGCGCAGATGATTATCTCACAAAGCCTTTTTCTGTGGAGGAGCTTCTGGCAAGACTTCGTGTAATGCAAAGAAGAATAGCCATGCTACAGCCGGATAATGATGCTTCCGAGAGCTCTGTCTATGAAAACGGAAAACTGAAAATTGATCTGGCGGCAGGCTGCGCTTATAAAAACGGAGAAGAACTGAAGCTTACTCCTATTGAGTATAAACTTCTCTGTCTTCTTGCAAAGAACACCGGAAAAGTTCTTACGCACAAATATATAACACAAAAAATATGGGGTAGTGCCTGGGACAGTAATGTAGCATCGCTTCGTGTGTTTATGGCCACTCTCCGAAAAAAGCTTGAGGATAAAAATGATTCTTCTGCTTATATTCAGACACATGTCGGAATAGGCTATCGAATGCTTAAGGTGGATGGGAAGGAAGTAATTTAAAAGCTTTAGTGAGCAATGTTGTTGCAAAAAGGAAAAAATGTATTTCACCTAATGAAAAGTGCAACTCACCGCAGTTGCACTTTTTTTCTGTCAAAAATGCGTTAATATCGTTTTCAGAAAGAACACAGAAATAAATTTGAAAGAAAAAATATAAAAGCTTTGACGAAAGGGGTACGGTATGCAAAATGCAATTGAAGTAAAAGGACTGCAGAAAAAGTACGGAGCTATGACAGCTGTAAATAATATTTCTTTTTCGGTAAAACAGGGTGAGCTGTTCGCCTTCCTCGGAGAGAACGGCGCCGGAAAATCCACAACGATAAACATGCTAAGTACAATTCTTCCGAGAACTTCAGGACAGGCGATCCTCATGGGACATGAACTTGGAAAAGAGGATGATCTTATCAGAAAAGAAATCGGAATCGTTTTTCAGAATTCGGTTCTCGATGATAAGCTCACGGTAAAGCAGAATCTTATGACTAGGGGAGCCTACTACGGCTACACCAAGAGCGAGATAATGGAGAGGCTCAAGGATTTCTGGGAAGAATTTAATCTGGAAGAAATCTGGAACAGAAAATATGAAAGACTCTCAGGCGGACAGAGAAGACGAGTTGATATAGTAAGATCTCTCATCCACAAGCCTAACATCTTGTTCTTGGATGAGCCCACCACTGGACTTGATCCGATGTCACGCAAGATGGTTTGGGACTACATCAATCACTTAAGAAAGCATGAGAATCTAACAATTTTCCTCACAACTCATTACATGGAGGAGACGGCGGAAGCTGACAACGTGGTGATCATGGATAAGGGAAACATCATTGCCGAGGGGACACCTGCTGAACTTAAGAGCAGGTACACGGGCAAAAAGCTCATCTGGTACGCTGAGGAATCTGAGGAGAACAAGAGAATCCTGGAGAATCCTAATGTGCAGAAATATCGCTACGAAGCGGATCATTACAACATAGCGATGGATGAGGGAATATCCGAATTTGTCTGGAGAAACAAAGATTATATCAAGGATTTTGAAGTTATCAAGGGAACAATGGACGACGTATTTTTAACACTTACAGGAAAGGAAATGGTGGAGTGCAATGGCTAAACTCAGAGGACTTTTAGGACTTACAAAGAGAAATATGATGGTATTTTTTAATGATAAAGGAGCGATATTTTTCTCGATGCTGACACCTATTATCATACTTGCGCTTTATCTGCTTTTTCTTAAAAACACTTTTGTTTCATCACTTGAAGGAGCTGCGGCAGGGCTTTCGAATTTCATAAGTGCAGCGGATGTGGACCAGTTTGTAAACGGACTTCTGCTCACGGGAATAATAAGCACCGCGCTTCTTACAATTCCTTATAACGCACTGGAGATCATCGTTAAGGACAGAGAGGATAAGGTTGACCTCGATATGATTTCAACTCCCGTTAAAAGGTGGGAGATCATCCTTTCTTATTTTCTTGCAGCAGTGACGGCCGCTTTTTTACAGACAATGATAGTGTTGGCGTGCGGAATAGGAATCCTTGCGGTAAACGGCTCCATGTATCTTGTGGCATCCGACATCGTTAAACTCGTGGGAGTTATTTTCCTCGGAACGGTTTCTTCAACGGCAATTTTCATGCTGTTTATGATGTTCTTCAGAAACATGGGAACCTGCAGCGCCTTCATGGGAATTCTGTCTGCGGTATCGGGGTTTGTGATCGGCGCGTATATTCCGCTTTCGGAGTTTAACAAAACTATCCAGAATGTATGTAACCTCGTACCTGCTACAGGCATCTCAATTCTTATCAGAAATTATTTGACCGGAGGCGTGCTTCGTCACATGGATGAGAGCATAGGTGGAGTAGATAACGGTGCATTCATGGATGCCATGCGCGAAGTCTTTTCTTTTAATCAATGCACTTTCGGAAAAACCTTTTCATTGAATCAGTCGTGCATATATATAATAATAGTAACAGTTATATTCATTGCAGCCATAAGGCTCATATATCCCAAGGTTTACAACAAGAGATAAAGGGGAAAAGTTTTGAGGGTTACTTTTAATAAGATTCCGCAAGGGGAAACTGAATACGCGGTGATCAATGCTCACGAGCGCACATCTTCCATAGATACCGTGATAGGACTTCTTGAAAACGGAGAGCAGATGATTCTGGGGTACAAGGACGGCGAAAGTGTACCCTGTGCCATTTCGAAGATTTACTATTTTGAAACGGTTGATGACAAGTGCTTTGCCTACACAAAGGACGACTGTCTTGAGATAAAGAGCAGACTATATGAGGTGGAGGGACAGTTGGATTACAGATTTTTCAGGTGCTCCAAATCCATGATCTGCAATATCAGGAAGATCAAAAGTGTGAAGGCTGAATCCAATGCGAGGATGCGCGCAACACTGCTAAACGGTGAGCCCGTCATTATCACCAGAAGCTACGTCAAAGAGATGAAGAACAGATTGGGGTTATGATATGAAAAAGGTGAAAACTATAATTGAACAGACTATGATGGTAAGCTTCATGGTACTGTGCTATGTCGGTATCTACGGCCTTCTGGTAATGAGACCGCTTGATTATCATTTTGACTGGTATATTCCTGGATCCATTGTGGTTGCCAGCTTTATGTGCAGTCTCGTAACCGTGATGTTTTATTATGGCGACAACGACAGCGACAAGAATGAAAATGCGGATTTGAAATTTAAACTGAAAACGGTGGCGCATTTTATTCTGCTCTACGCGGTTATCATGTCGTTCGGGCGTATCTGCTACTGGTATCACGGAATCTTCGGCTTTATCGTTACCTCAATAATTTATGTGATTATCTACATCGGATCCTGGTTTGGAACCTACCTGATTTTCAGACATGATGAAAAGATTATATCTGAGGCGCTTGATAAAATAAGGGATGAGGACTAAGAGATTTTTTAGGGCTCACAGCATGAGAGTGCTGTGGGCACTTTTTTATTTTATACGAGGAAAAAACTATGGCAGAAAAACAAAAGTAATGGACAATCCCGGATGAAAATTCAGCCTATTGGATCCATAGCTAAACTGAATCTAATACATTAAAAAATGTCGGATTGTCAATAATAAAAACTGTTCAGTAATTATTTCCCAAATAATAGAATCATAATCATGAAATTGTTTAAGCGAGGCAAAATGCATAAGCATAGCAATAATGCCGAAAGATAGGAGCATGATTATGATCAATTACAAAGACAAACCCTTTAACTTAAGCGATGAGAAAATCAAATGGGTTGAGGATACATATGAAAAAATGACGCTTGATGAAAAAATCGGACAGCTTTTCTGTCCGGTTATTTTCAGCAAGGATGAGAACGAATTAAAGGAGACCCTCGATAAATATAAGATAGGTGGACTACTTTACAGAGAAGGACCGGGCGAGGAAATATGGAAGGCTCAGAGCTTTTTACAAAAGGAGAGCAAGATACCACTCCTCATTGCTGCAAACCTCGAGTATGGCGGAAATGGTTCGGCAGTTGAAGGAACCTACTATGGCAGAGAGATGCTTGTTGGTGCTACAGGAAATGCCAGACGCGGTTATGAGCTGGGGAAGGTTAGCTGCTCAGAAGGCGCAGCTGTAGGAGATAACTGGTCCTTTGCACCTGTAGTTGATCTCGACAGAAACTACCATAATCCAATTATAAATGTCAGGGCATTTTCAGATGATGTGCAGACAGTCATCGATATGGGAAGAGGTTATCTTAAGGCAGCAGCCGAAGAGGGCGTTGCTACAGCAGTAAAACACTTCCCGGGTGACGGAATAGACGAGAGAGACCAGCACCTTCTTACAAGTGTCAATTCACTCTCTGTTGAAGAGTGGGACGAAACCTACGGAAAAATCTACGAGGCAATGATCGATGCTGGAACACTTAGCGTGATGGCGGGACATATCGCAATGCCTGCCTATGAGGAACTCTTTGATGGAAAAGCACCTGAAAAGATTATTCCTGCTACGCTGTCTAAAAATCTTCTCGGTAAACTTCTCAGGGAAAAGCTCGGGTTTAACGGTCTTATTGTGTCTGATGCCACGCCTATGGTGGGCTTTTGCAGTGCAATGGACAGAGAACATGCTGTTCCACTTTGCATAGAAAACGGCTGCGACATGTTCCTGTTTAACAGAAACATCGATGAAGATTACGAATACATGCACAAGGGCTATGAAAAGGGCATCCTGTCCGAAGAGAGATTAGAGGAGGCCGTTAAGCGAATTCTTGCGACCAAGGCAGCTCTTAATCTTCCTGAAAAGAAGGCAAACGGTACTCTGGTTCCTGCTAAGGAAGGGCTTAACATTCTCTCATCAGAGGAGCATGTGACCTGGGCAAAGGAGTGTGCTGATGAAGGAATTACCCTTGTAAAGGATACACAGAAGCTCCTTCCCATAAAGCATGAAAATCATAAAAGAGTTCTTCTTGAAATGATGGGAGGTTTTGAGTCTGACGAGCGCGTAACAAAATTTGTAATGGATAGACTTAAGGCTGAAGGTTTTGATGTGACGCTGTATGAAAAAGAAGGCTTTGAAGTAATGACCGACTCCGTGTCAAAGATAAAATCCAGATACGATCTAATCATCTATGTTGGAAATGTGGAAACTGCATCCAACAAAACCACAGCAAGAATGAACTGGCACACAATGTTCGGACTTGGAAATAACATGCCCTGGATGGTACATGAGCTCCCGGTTATGTTTATAAGCTTCGGTAATCCGTATCATCTTCTCGATGCACCGATGATAAAGACCTTTATCAACTGTTACTGTAATTCTGAATCCGTTATGGATGCAGCAATTGACAAGATTTTAGGCAGAAGTGAATTTAAGGGAAAATCACCTGTTGATCCTTTCTGCGGAAAAATGGATTTGAGATTTTAAAGCGGGAGGATGACATATTATGAAAGCTTTTATATTTGATCTTGACGGGGTTCTTGTTTTTACTGATAAATATCACTATCAGGGATGGAAAATGATAGCGAATAAGCTGGGAATAGGCTTTGATGAAAAGAAGAATTCAAGACTTCGCGGTGTCAGCAGAATGGAATCTCTGGATATTATTCTGGAAGACAGTGTCAGAAAGTTTTCCGAAGAAGAAAAGGAAGATCTTGCTGCTGAGAAAAATGAATATTACAGGGAACTTCTGGGAACAATGACACCGGAAGACGTATCACCTGAAGTAAGGAATACACTTGCGGAACTTAGAAACAGAGGACACAAGCTTGCGATAGGTTCTTCAAGTAAAAATACAAGGTACATCCTGGAAAGGGTGGGACTTACAGATTATTTTGACGCTATATCTGACGGAACAAATATTACAAAATCCAAGCCTGATCCGGAGGTGTTCTCAAAGGCAGCAGAATTTTTAAGTGAAAATCCCGATAACTGCGTAGTTGTTGAGGATGCTGTTGCCGGAGTTATCGCAGGTAAAAGAGCCGGCATGAGAGTTGCGGGAATAGGCGACGCAGCAGCATACGAAAAGACAGACTACAAAATAAGCGGATTTTGCGAACTTCTTAATATTTCTGTAAAGTGATGGCCCTTTTAAATGCCGGATTATCAAAAATAAAAACTGTTCAGTAATTATTCCCCAAATAATAGAATCTATAAAAAGAGAGCAGGATACCGCTTCTAATCGCTGCAAATATCAAGTCTTCCTCTTGAGGGGATAATTACTAAGGAGAATAACGTGAAAAAAATACTTTGCAATCCCATAAACATAGATTACCATTACCAATTCATAAAGGACGGAATGTCTGGCGAGCAGCACATTTCCAGAGAAGCAGCTGATCCCACATTTTTATTTTATAAGGGGAAATACTATATTTTTGCATCCATGAATATGTCAGTGTGGGTATCTGATGATCTCATCAATTGGAAGAGCGTGCGTCTTCCCGACAACCTTCCGCTTCTTGACTATGCTCCGGATGTAAGAGTCATCGGAGACTATGTATATTTTAGTGCATCAAAAAGGGGAGAAATCTGCAACTTCTATCGCACCAGAGATATTGAGAATGGACCATATGAGGAGATAGAAGGAACTTTTGACTTCTGGGATCCCAATCTTTTTCAGGATGATGACGGAAGAGTTTATTTCTATTGGGGATGCTCTAATATGACACCAATCTGGGGAGTGGAGCTTGACCCTGAGACCATGAAGCCTCTTTCAGAGAGAATAGAGCTTATTAATGGACGTCCAAAGGAACTTGGATATGAGAGATGCGGTGAGAATCATTCAAAGAGACTTATTGAAGGCGAGGAGCTGGACAGAGTATTTGAGGGATTTAAAAAGAATATGGGAGAAGAGGCATTTAGTAAGGCCTCTGATACAGACAAGGCTTTCTTTAGGAGTATGCTCAGCAACAATCCTTTCATTGAAGGTGCATACATGAATAAGCATGATGGAAAATATTATCTTCAGTATGCAGCGACAGGTGCTGAATATAATGTTTACAACGATGGGGTATATGTATCCGATTCACCCCTTGGACCTTTTGAGCTTGCAAAGAACAATCCCTATTCCTATCAGCCCGGAGGATTTATGCCTGGGGCAGGACATGGCTCAACTATGGAGGATAAAAACGGTAATTTCTGGCATACATCAACCATGAGAATAAGCCTTAATGATCCCATGGAGCGAAGAGTCGGTATATGGCCTGCAGGCTTTGATAATGATGGTGAGCTGTTCTGTAATACTGGCTATGGAGACTGGCCAAGGAGCATAAATGACGGGAAACCGGATCCATGGGCTGAGCCTGAATGGTTCCTTCTTAGCAGGAATGCAAAGATGAGTGCATCATCTGTAAGTAAAGAGGATACGGTTTCACCTGTAGGTGATAACAATCCTGAGAGAGCCTGTGAAGAGGATACCAGAACCTGGTGGAGAGCAGCAGACAACAAGCCCGGCGAATGGCTTCTCATGGATATGCGCGAAGTTAAGGACGTCAGATTTATTCAGATCAATTTCGCGGATGACAGTATTGACGCACTTCCGCCCGGAGAGATACCTGAAAACGGATTCGGTGCAAGACTCATTGATGAGAGAAAATATGTGACAAGATATGTGCTGGAAGGATCATCTGATGGCGAAAACTATGAGATTCTGAGCGATAAATCCAAGGCTGATACCAATCTTCCTCATGATACTTTGCTTATAGAAAATGGAAAAAGGTTACGTTTTATAAAGCTCACAATTCTGGAGCTTCCAATGAATCAAAAGGCAGCAGTATCAGGTATTCGCGTATTTGGAAAAGGTAACGGAAGGGCTCCCGGAGAGGTTACATTTACTGCTACTATTGAGAGCGAATTGGATATGAGTATAACAATGTCTTCCGAGGGCGCGGATGGTTATAACATTAAGTGGGGACATGCAGAGAATAAGCTCTATCACAGTTGCATGTACTACCCGGAGAAAGGCTCATCTAAGGGTACGAGATCTATCGGTGCACTTATAAAAGGTCAGGAGGTATACCTTCAGGTCGATGCCGTTAATGAAAACGGAATTACTCATGGGGAAGTACAGAGGCTGAGATAAGTTCAATATTATTGGATATTATCGAGGCTATTTAAATGATGATATAAAGCGAGGTTAAAAATGAGATTTAGTCCTGAAAAAGAGAAAGAGATAATTAAAATATGGGGTGAAAATATTCCGGGAAATACCGGAGAGTCCAAGCATGACAGAATGAACTGGGATGATTCGCTTTCTCTCGAGGATATGTTTGTTAAATATCCCGGAATATGGGATAAAACCACAGATAAAATTGGCGATATGCGTGGCAACGATACCATGGTATATCGTGAAGAAATAAAGGATGGTTATGCAAATGAGACTTATGTGGATGAGCCTTTTCTTGTACCCTTCCTTGTTCCCGGAAGTAAGAAGTGCGTGATTTCCTGTCCGGGAGGTGCATATCTTACCAAGAGTATTGATAGCGAGGGAACAGATATAGCCGAGTTTTTAAATGCAGCAGGAATAAGCTGTTTTGTTCTCTGGTACAGATCATATCCATACAAGGCTCCTTACATGTTTCTTGATCTTCAGCGTGCAATCAGATATGTAAGATTCCATGCAGATGAATATGGGATTGATCCTGACAAGATAGCTACAGTAGGTTTTTCAGCAGGAGGAAATCTTGTAGGTGTTCAGGCAGTTATCACTCAAAACGGGGCAGTAGGAATTAGCGATTATGTGGAAGATGAGATCGATAAGGTGGACGGAAAGCCCAATGCAGCAGGATTGATATATCCGGCTGTTACTGTTGCAAATGACAAAATCCAGGTGGTTATGGCTGATGCTGAAACCTATAATGATGCCGGGAGGAGAGCTGATTTTGCTGCCAGATACGAATTAAAGGATCATGTAAATGATGAGGTATGCCCAATATTTATGTGTAACGCAGCTGATGATGATGTGATTGATGCATACCATATGGTGGATTTTGCAAGGGCGCTCAGGGATAAGAAAATTTCTCACGAGCTGCATGTTTTCCCCTATGGAGGACATGGCTTTGGTGGCTGTAAGCCGAATGATACAATATATTATCCCGGCTTTGTACCTCCGGATCTTACAGCCGTTTCACAGTGGAAAGATCTGTTTGTGACCTGGCTGAATAAAGTGCTGTGATGAAATGACATAAAAATAGAAGAGGTATTTATGAAAATAACAAGAGCAAAACTTAATGGAATAATTAACCCAATCGGATATGATTTTAAAAATCTTATAGCATCCTGGAATGTGGAAGAGACAGATGCGAAGACATTAAAAAATGGCGTGCTGGAGGTGGCTGCAGACAGGGACTTTACTGAGATTCTCTGCAGAAAAGAGGCTGCTAACCTTGATCAGACAGGTGAAGTTATCAATGGAGATAAGGTAAATATTGACTTAAAGCCCCGCACCGGATATTTCTGGCGAGTGACGATTACAGGCGACAACGGAGATACTGCAGTCTCAGATGTGCAATACTTTGAGACTGGAAAGATGGACGAAGCCTGGACAGGAAAATGGATTGCAGCTGAGGATGGTGCTAAATATCATCCGATTTTCAGAAAAGACATTGAACTTAGGGAAAAGCCTGTGAAGGCCAGACTTTATGTGAGCTGTCTTGGCGTATTTGAGGCATATCTTGATGGTGAGAAAATCGGAGATGAGGTTCTGACTCCTTACATCAATGATTATGAAACAGGAATGCAGATTATTGCATTTGATGTGACAGACAAAATAGGTGAAAAAAGTCAGCTCGATATCCAGGTTGCTAGGGGCTGGTATATGAGTAACTTCGGTCTTGAGGGCGGCCATAATTTCGGTGACAGAATGGAGGCCATTGCTGAGCTCCATGTGGACTTTGCTGATGGAAGCCATGAAGTAATCGGAACGGACAATACCTGGAAGGTACTGAAAAATGTTGTTATTGAATCCGGAATTTATTACGGAGAAGATCTGGATAGAACAGCAGGAACAACTGAAATCGGTAATGCTGTCGAAGTAAAGGCAGAGAGAGCACTTCTTGACAGATACAGTATTCCGGTAATTGTAAAAGAGATACTTCCCGCAAAAGAAATAATCCATACTCCTGCGGGTGAAACTGTAGTTGATTTTGGACAGAATCATGCAGGCGTAATGGAGTTTGATGCTGATTTTCCTGCAGGTACAAAGATAATAATTTCCTGCGGAGAGATACTTCAGAAGGGCAATTTCTTCAACAAGAATTACCGCGAAGCAAGATCTCAGTTCACTTATATATCTGATGGAAGGAAAGAGACAGTACATCCCAGGTTCACCTTTTTCGGATACCGCTATCTGAAAATTGAAGGTTGGCCGGAGGAGACCGTACTTACAACTGACAAGATAAGATCCCGTGTACTGTATTCAGATATGGAACGCACAGGATATATTGAGACCAGTAACGAAAAAATCAACAGGCTCTATGAAAACTGCATATGGGGTCAAAAATCCAACTTCCTTGATATGCCCACAGACTGTCCGCAGAGAAATGAGAGACTTGGATGGACAGGTGATGCGCAGGTATTTTCTCAGACAGCCAGCTACAACATGGATACCCGTGCCTTCTACAGGAAGTTCCTTCGCGATCTTGCACTTGATGCAAAGCGCCATGAGGGAGGCGTTGCAAGCTTCCTGCCCAATACAGCCAATAACCTTGCGGGAGTTGGAAGCATCTGGGCAGATGTAAGCACAATAGTTCCCAATGTACTTTATAATACCTTCGGTTCTCTGGAGGATACCAAAGAACACTATGAAATGATGAAGGGCTGGGTAGAGTACATGCATCGAAATGATGCAGAGCATGGCGACAAGGGGTTCTTCATTTTGCCTTTCCAATTTGGCGACTGGCTTGGTCTTGATGGAATAACTGAGCAGAGCTTCAAGGGAGGGACCAATGACGACTACCTTGCTGCAATCTATTACTATCGCTCAACAGTCATAACAGCACAGATGGCAGAGAGGCTTGGACTCAAAGAGGATAAGAAAAAATATGATGCCCTTGCAGAAAAGGTAAAGAGCGCAATTCTTGATGAGTACTTCTCAAAGACAGGACGTCTTGCCTGTGATACTCAGGCAGCATATATTGTTGCACTTGCCTTCGATGTATATGTGGACAGGGATAAGCTCATAGAGCAGTTCATTGACAGACTTAATAAGGACTGTTACCAGATAAAATGCGGTTTTGTGGGAGCACCTCTTCTTTGTACCACTCTTGCAAAAATCGGAAGAATGGATCTGGCATATCATTTCCTTTTTAATGAAGGATTCCCAAGCTGGCTCTACTGCGTAAATCTTGGAGCTACCACAATCTGGGAGAGATGGAATTCGGTTATGCCTGATGGAACAATATGTGATGAGGGAATGAACTCCCTTAACCACTATTCATACGGAACGGTCGTGCAGTTTATGTATGAGTACATAGGAGGACTTCGTCCTGCCACTGAAGGCTTTAAGAGTGCAATAATTGCACCGCAGCCTTCCATGAAATTCAGACATTTTAATTCATCTATGGTAACTGCAGCAGGAAAATATGTATCCAATTGGAAGATCGGGGAGGACGGAATATTTACATTAAATATTGAAGTTCCGTTTAACGGAAGTGCTAAAGTAACTCTTCCCAGATTTAGTAGAAGAAAGCTTGCAGTTACAGGTTTTGGTGCAGAAACTATTGATGAAGGCGGAGCAGTGGTACTTCCTGCAGGAAAGTATGAAATCAGCTACGTGCCTTCAAGAGATTATCGATGCGTGTACGGACCTGAAACCAGGCTCTCCGAGCTTGAGAAGGACGAAGAAGTGATGGCACTTCTTGAGAAGGAGCTTCCCCCTGCCTACGGAATAATCCGTAAGCATGATAAGGAAAACGGCAATCATACCTTGGGCGAGCTGCCATTCCTGTTCTTTATGGGCTTTACACCTGAAAATGTAGGCCCTGTGAATGAAAAGATATTCAATTTTAAGAGATGGTAAAACTATAGTATAAAGTGCCTCGTCACCATTAAAAGTATTCTGGTAACGAGGCACTTTTATGTTAAATAGGATATAAATCATTCTTATACTTTAAATACATTTATAAGGTTTTCTATTTCTTCTGAAGAATCACTTACAGCGGTAGCACTGTGATCAACACCTTTAGAATTCTCTGCAACCATCTCAGCGCTGGATGTGAGGTGTGTTGCGGTAGCACTTACTTCCTGAGTACTTGCTGACTGTTCCTCTGAAATGGCTGCCATAGAGGTTGCAATTTCATCTACACTGCCGACTTTGGATATCATTTCTCCAACAATATCGCTGGTTTCGTCAAGACTCTTGAAGATTTCTTCAAAGGTAGCGCCTGCAGTATCAACAGCATCCATGTTAGAGCGAATCTCATCCATGTTGGATTGAGATTTGCGTGAAAGCTCCTCAATCTGAATAGTGATATCCTTTATGATGGAAGATATCTGTTGGGTTGAATCAGCAGAGTTCTGCGCAAGCTGTCCAATTTCCTGTGCAACAACGGCAAAACCTTTTCCTGCTTCGCCTGCTCTAGCAGCTTCAATGGATGCATTAAGTGACAGGAGATTAGTCTGGCTGGAGATGGAATTGATCATATCTACGATTGAGTTAATCTTCTGGGCGGACTCTCCAACTACCGAAACAACCTCGTTCATATCTGACATTGATTGTGATATTCCGGTCATACCATTCTGGACAATTTCCATGTCTCGCTGTCCGTCTTTTGCCTTAGTAACAAGAGAATCCATGACATCTCTTGTCCGCTGGCTCTTGTCTGTGAGGTCTGATACCTCCTGGGCAAGGGTTGTTGCCTGATTGGCAAGCTCTGTTACAGCGTCTGCCATATCATCCATAGCACCCTGTATCTGTTGCATGGCCTTTGACTGTTCATCGGCCTGGTAATTCAGGTCGCTTGATGCACTCTTGGAATTATTCGCTTCTCCCGAGAGCTTCTCGGTTACATCTTTCATCTTTATCAGGGTATCACGCATCTGAGCAACATAATCAGCCATATTGTTGTTCATAAGGCCTATTTCATTTTCGCCTCCGCGTGTGCCTTTAGCTATCTCTACAGTGAAGTCACCCTGGGATATACGTGTGATATTATCTGTAAGTCTGCTGACAGGTTTTGCAATCATTGCGTTAAGTATGAAGAGCATAACAACGGAGCCGGTAAGTATTATTATTACCCCAATTACAGCAATGATGATAATAAATTTGTTTAATTCAGCCAGTACATCGCTCTCTTTTACGAAGGATGCCAGATACCAGTTTGTACCGCTTACCGCATCAATAGAAACGTAGTAATCAGCACCATCAGTTCCGTGAAGAACGAATACATCACTTCTTCCGCCGGAGGTTGTTATCTTGGAAATCTCCTGAATAAAGTTATCATTAGGATATTCTGAAACATCCTTACCTATCTGATCTGTTGTGGGTGATGCAACCATTATGGTTCCATCAAACATCATTGTTGAACCTGTTCCAAGTGGCTTATAGGCACTGGCAGTTTCGGAAATTCCGGATAATACGATATCTGTGGAGAGGACACCGGATCTTCCGTCAGTCAGTGTCACACCGCGAGACCCACAGACAACCATTTGCCCTGTTGTCAGATCTACCGAAGGATCTCCGAGTACTATGCTGGACTTTCCCTGTCCGTTCTGGTACCAGGCTCTGGTTGTCGGATCATAGCCTTCGTCAGGAACCCAACCGCCGCCATCATAGAAGTAATCTTTACCAAAGGCAAGGTATACATCGCTGACTACTCCGGGATAGGCTTTCATTCCGGGTTCCAAGGATTTTAAGATTGCAGCATCATCTGCGTAGTCTGAAACCTGAAGTGTATCGGCATACGCATTGTAATAGGAAACAATACCCTCCATCATTCCGGAGATGTCGGACGCATTTTTTTTTGCTTCCTGCTGTAGTCCGTTCTTCGCGCTATCAATAATGATATTTCTTGCATTAAAAGCCAGAAAAATAGTAACAAATGCAATTGCAGATATTACCATAGGCAGCAGGATTGCAAGTAGTTGCCCGGTAATATGCTTGCTCATTACTTTAGTGCCGTTTTCGTTATTCGCCATAGTATAATCCTCCATTGTAGATTGTAGTAACATGATTATATTTTAAGCGATATAGCGTAATGGAGGATAAATCGTGTATTAATTATTTGTTATTTTTATATTAATAAATGTCGGATTCTCCGCAAATTAAGAAGTGTTCCATCTAAACCTCAAATTATAGAATTGCTTATGAACAGACTAATTTGTGCATAACGCAGTATTTAAGAGGTGGAACATAATGAAAAAAACAAAATGGAACGATAACTGGCTTTTCTGGAACAGCAAGGATGCCTTTGCTCTAGTGTGGAGCATTCCTGAAAATGCGAGAAAAATTACACTTCCCCATGATGCGATGATAGAGACAGAGACCCATGCTGATTCGCTTAATGGTGGCAATACAGGATTCTATGATGGTGGTTCCTATACTTATGTGAAGTTTTTTGAATCAAAAAAGGGTGACAGAAGCAGGAATATAATGCTCTTATTTGAGGGTGCTTACATGAATACCTTTGTCTATGTTAACGGTCAGCTTGCTGCTAACAGACCTTATGGATATTCAGAGTTCACAGTTCCGATTTCTCAGTTTTTAAAGGAAGAGGGCGAGAATGAAATTCGCGTTCAGGTGAGAAACAATGCATGTCAGAACAGCCGCTGGTACACAGGCTCCGGAATCTACAGAGACGTATACCTTCTTGAAGCGGATAATACTTATATAAAGGAAAACAGCTTCCTGATAACTACTGAAGAATGTAATGAAGAAGAGGCAACAGTACTTCTTAAGGCATCTGTAAGGAATGCGGATATTGCTCCCAAAGACCTTGTTATCAGCTTTGGAATTTTGGACAGGAATGGAGAGCTTATTGCTTCCGATCAAAAGGTAATCAGCGCTAAGGCTAATTCTGAGATGACTGTTTTTTCAAGATTATATGTGGACAAGCCATCACTTTGGTCTGATGAAAATCCTGCACTTTATAAGGCTGAAGTTACGGTGTTCGAAGCAGTGGAAGAGAATGACGGGCAGACAGGCTGCGGAGAACCTCTGGATGATGAAGCGGAGATCTTCGGTATCAGAAAGCTGAGACTTGATGCAAAGCATGGCCTTAGAGTGAACGGAAAAAGTGTTAAGCTTCGTGGAGCCTGCATTCACCACGACAGTGGAATCTTAGGGGCAAAGACTTTTTATGAAGCTGAATACAGAAGAGTTGCTATATTAAAAAAAGCCGGCTTTAATGCCATAAGAATGTCTCATCACCCTGCGGCACCTGCACTTGTAAAGGCCTGTGATGAACTCGGAATGTATATCATGGATGAAGCCTTTGATATGTGGACCAGGGCAAAATCAGACTATGACTATAATCTGTATTTCATGGACTGGTGGGAGCGTGATGTGGAAGCGATGGTCATGAAGGACTACAACCATCCTTCCGTTATTCTGTATTCAATCGGTAATGAAATTCCTGAGATCGGAACAGATGAAGGCGCAAGGCTTGCTGCAGAAATCAGCGGACTTTGCCACAAGCTGGATCCTAACAGATATACCCTTGCTTCAATAAACGGAGTGTTTGCGGCAGGAGATGCTGTGCCTAAGATTACTGCAGATGTTGCTGCATCTGTAGAAGATGGTGATGATTCCATAAACGTAAATGATTTCATGACTATCATGGATAAGTACATGGATAAAATTGTCGTACATCCTGAGATCACAAAGCGTCTGGACAAGGCCTGTGCAGCAACTGACATAGCAGGTTATAACTACATGACAGCACGTTACAGCCTTGATGCCAAAAAGGCTCCTAACCGTGTTATTGTCGGTAGTGAAACCTATCCTCCTGAGATTGCTGTAAACTGGAGAGAGGTTACAAAATACCCTCAGGTTATCGGAGATTTCACCTGGACAGGCTGGGACTACCTGGGAGAAGCAGGCGTAGGAATTCCTGCATATAAATTCGGTGAGGGCGGCTTTGGCGCACAGTTCCCTGCTAAGCTTGCTTATACAGGAGATATTGATATCACAGGCTTTAGAAGACCTTTATCATATTACAGGGAGATTGTTTTCGGACTAAGAAAAGCTCCTTATATAGCAGTTCAGGATCCCGCACACTATGGCGAGAAACTGATAAAGACACCCTGGGTAATGAGTGATACTGTTTCAGGATGGACCTTTAGCGGATATGAAAATAAGCCGGTTGTGGTTGAGGTTTATTCTTCAGGGGATGAGGTGGAATTATTACTTGATGAAAAATCCATAGGAAAGAAAAAGGTTGTGGAAGAGGATAACTGCAGAACTCTTTTTGAAACAACTTATCAGCCGGGAACATTAAAAGCTGTGGCATACAAAGATGGCGAGAACATAGGCGAATATGAGCTAACTACTGCAGTGGGAGATATGAAGCTTTTTGCTGAGGTAGATGGAAATATATTGGAAGATAGTGAGATAGTATACGTGAATCTTTCTCTTCAGGACTCTGATGGAGATGTTTTCATAAACTCTGATCAGAGTATTACGCTTGAGCTTGAAGGTGACGCTGAGCTTTTAGGCTTTGGATCAGGTAATCCCAAAGAGCAGGAGCCTTATAGTAGCAATACTTCAAATACCTGGAATGGACGTGCCCTGGCTATTGTCCGTAAGATACCGGGAAAAAAAGTCGTTCTCAAGGCAGGTATAGATTCAGGTATTAAAACTGAAATAGTACTGTGATAGAAAATTAAATAATTCGAGATATCATGTAATATAATGGAGTTTCCCCGATAACTGTCCGGAATCTAAAATATTAGGCCGGATTATTATTGGGGATTTTTATTTATATTTATGCATCTTAAAAAATGTCGGATATCGATAAACATATTACATGGAGCAGGAAGTATTACCTTGCTATTATAATCTCACAAAGCAAAAAACATTGTTTACCACATTTAAAAAACATGAAAAGGAGAAGGACAATGGGGAACAATAGTAATTCTACAAATAAAGCAGAAGTCGGTGGTGCCTTTAGATGGTTCCATGCTACTTCCGTAAACGGCGGCGCGATGATGGTAGCTGCAGTACTGGCAAGTTATCTGTCTGTTTATATGACGGATACATTAGGGATTCCGGCAGCTATATGCTCAGTAATAATGTTTATAGCAACTCTCTGGGATGCGATAAACGATCCGATGATGGGTGTGATCGCTGACAGTACACATACAAAGATGGGACGTTACAGGCCTTACTTCCTGTTTGCACCGGTTCTGCTTACATTCTTTGCAACTATGGTCTGGGTAGACTGGGGCTTTACAAATACTACGGCTAAGGCTGCATACATTCTTATTATGTACATCGGCTACGGAATGACAGTTACTATGTACACAATGCCTCAGATGGCAATTCTTCCTGCAGCTGTTAAGAATGACGGCGAGAGAAATAAGATAATCACAATGGGAGCAGGATGTTGTGCCGCAGCATTTACAGTAGGTAACACCTTTACTCCAAACATCACAGGCTTCTTTAACAGCCTTGGATTTTCAAATGGCTATGTGCCCTACATGATCATTTGCGGTATTCTTTCATTTATTTCCTTCTGGGGACTTTTTAAGGCTTCAAAGGGACAGGAGAGATATCTTGCAAAGCCTGAAAAGAATCCTCTTAAGGGAATTGGAATGGTATTAAAGCACAAGGAAGTATATCCTAACATCATTGCCTGGGTAATGGCTTCAATGGGATATGGACTTATGTTTTCATCATCAGTTTACTACATGATGTATTACTACCAGAGACCTGACCTTATAGGTGCATACATGGGTGTTATTTCAATCGGCGCACTTATTTCAATGGTTGTTGCAATGCCAATCGTTCTTAAGATATTCAAGAGTGGACAGAGAGCACTTTGCTTCTCTCAGGTGACAACAATAGCTTTATATGTAGTTCTTTTCTTCTTCGGAAAGACAAACTTTACTTTCCTTTGCGTGCTCACTTTCATCGCATCTGTAACAGGAGCTATGCAGAACGCACTGGTTAATATTCTTGTAAATGATACTATTGATTTCATCATGTACAAGGAAGGAAAAACAGCAAACGGACTTGTTTCATCAATCAAGGGATTTGCACAGAAGTGCGGTAATACAGCTACAAGCTCAGGCATACTTGCAATCCTTGCAGTATCAGGATATGTGGCAGGTGCCATTGGACAACAGCCCGAATCAGCTATGTTTGCTCTTAACTTCATCAAGTTCGGAGCACCCAGCATTACAGGAAGCATTGTTATTCTCTGTGTAGTATTTGGACCAATCAAGCACTACAAGAAAGAGATAGAAGAGATGAAGTCCAAAATGCATGCTGAGGACAGTGAGAATAGTCTGAAGAAGGCTGTTTGATAAGAAAAAAGGGAACTGAGTCCGCATACGGTCTCGGTTCCTTTTTCAGTGTGTGAAGTTTGATTTACATTACTCATGTGAGAATGGAATGAAGGGGCTGTCCTTTTTATTGGACTTTCTGAAATCGGCCGGTGAGCAGCCATAGGTTTTTCTGAATACCCTGGAAAAATGATCGGCGCTGTTATACCCTATTTCTTCAGCTATTTCATTTACCTTCTGGTCGGTATTTATAAGCAGATTTACTGCATCACGCATACGAAGATTCTTAATAAGATCCGTGAAGTTTTTTCCGGTATTCTGCTTTATGAGTGTGCAAAGATGCGGCTCCGAATAGTGAAAAAACTCGGCAAGAGAGGACAACGAAAGTGTCTGATAGTTGTGCTGAATATATTGCAGTACAAGTGAAAAATCAGAATCAATATCATAGTTGTAAAAGGATATTGTCTTGCTGTAGTTTCGGAGAAGATTAGCAAAAAATAAATTGATTATGTTAATACAGCAGTTGTTACTATACCCGTCAGGAGCCTCTGATTCGATCAGAAGCTTTCGAAGGAAAATTCTGCATTCCATATTGTTTTCAGTAAAGAGCATAAGGTAATTGGGCCTATCATCATTTCTAAGGATGTGCCTGAAAAATCCTGACAAAAGATCCTGATGAAGCATAAGTGAAGTGAAGGTACTTTCGAAGGTACTTTTCCTGATGCAAACGGTATAAACTATGCTGGTTTCATCATCTATGATGTAGTCATGATTGGAGCCCGGAGCAACTATACATACTTCACCTTCGTGCATCTTATGGGCAGTTCCCTCAAAATACAGAGTGCCCGCACCCTTTATCACAAAATCCAGCTCAAAATAATTATGCCTGTGAGCATAATTTCTGGTAAATCGCGGATGACGAATAGTGTAGACATCATAAAACTGAGGAATGATTTTTTCCTCACCCACATAGGAATTGATTGCATGCTCTACATCATAATGAAGAGGTATATTATCCACAAGCTTATCAAATTCATCATCACTTACTGACAGGGCATCTGCAGGAAGCCTGAAAAAAGATGGCGATGTACTAAGAAGCCCCTTTTCATTCATGCGCTGCATCATTTCGGTAAACTGAAGCTTCATACCTGTGCGCTTGTAATATGAATTCATTTCATTTTGGAATTTTCCATAAGTCGTATATTTTTTCATGGCTATATCATAACATACTAAAATTCTTTTGAAAAAATAATGCAGATATTCTTTCAAAGCACTTTTTATGCGGAACAGGTACAACGGCTCGTATGATAACTGATGCAACAAATCTTCCTGTACGCGGTTATAATTCAGGCCCCCTTGGCGGTGACCAGCAGATCGGCACTAAGATAGTAGAGGGGAAAATTGATTTTGTTATTTTCTTTTCAGACCCGCTTACAGCAGCACCTCATGATCCTGATGTAAAGGCACTTATGAGAATTGAAAATGCAATATGATATTAGCTACAGGCAGATGTATTTTGGGATATTTAATCACTGTATAAAACTGTGATTAGCCAGTCGGTAGTCTCTGGGACTGCAGCCATATATTCTGCGGAACAGACGATGGAAAAAGCTGGTGTTGTCATAGCCTACAGAGATAGCGATATCGGCAATAGGTGCATTTGAACGAACAAGAAGAGAGCAGGCCCTTTCAAGGCGCTTCTCCTGAAGGAAATCCTTGAAGGTGTGGCCTGTTTCTTTTTTTATTATGCGACTAATTGTGTATACATCTGCTTTTTCTGTTGCTGCAAAATCCTTAAGAGATGCGGTTTTGTAGGATGTATCAATATAGGAGAGGAGCTTAAGCGTTATCTCCTGTTCATAGGAATTCGAAGCAATATGAATAAGCTCAGAATGATTTGTGAGATTAAGGAAAAGAAGTCCCACAGTGGCCTGGTTTATGGTTCTGCTGTTTTTGTCGGAGTTCAGCATATTCCATATCAGGTTTTCCATTAAATTCTGAATGGGAAGAACATCCGAAACATTAAAATACATGTAGTCGCTGGTCAAATCCCTTCTGGTGAGGCAGCTTATTATGAAGTCTCTAAGGGCGCTTGGCTGAGCTCCCATCATAGGAAGCACCACATCAAAAAATTCCGGAAGTATCATGAAATTAACTGCAATATCATTCTCACCTGCCGGATATATTTCCTGAGTGGCATGCTGATTCAGGAAAAGAAGATCGCCTTCTTTCAGAATAATTTCCTGACCATCCACGATATGTCTTGTAGTACCATTGCACATATAAATGAACTCAACATAGTTGTGAGTATGCTTCGGAAAGTGAATAAAGCGCACATGCGGACGCATATCTATAAGGCGTCCGTTTTTTAATACCCTCGCAGAATCAATCTCATCTGATTTTTTGGACGCTTGAGGACTATAGTACAAGTCACGGTTTATATATTCTTTTCCATCCAGTATGGACTGCTCCTCATCTGTGATAATACTGAGCTTTTGCAGTAATTCTCTGTTCATTTAGGACCTCCGTGAAGGATTATGTCTTTAAATTAACATGTGTGTTTATTATTTGCAATAAAGGACCTATTTTTCTTCAATGTAGGACCTTAAATATTTCGTCTGGGAGTTTTAATATAATTTCAAGATGTTTAAGACGAGAGTTTTTCACGATTGATTTATCTTGGCCAATATTTTTCCGGATTATAAACGGATAGCAAAAAAAGAAGGGAAGGTTACAAAAAATGATAGTTAAGGAAAGATATGAAGCAGCAAAAGAGCGTTATGCAAAGCTTGGCGTTGATACAGATAAGGCTATCAGCGAACTTGAAAAAATCAGTCTCTCAATGCACTGCTGGCAGGGAGATGATGTAGTAGGTTTTGATCAGAAGGGACCTCTTAGCGGAGGAATTCAGACAACAGGAAATTATCCGTATAAGGCTACAACACCTGAGCAGCTCATGCAGGATATAGATGAGGTATTCACACTTGTACCCGGAAAACATAAGCTCAATCTTCATGCCTGCTACGCAGTATTTGAAGGTGATGAATGGGTAGACAGAGATAAATTAGAGCCTAAGCACTTCAAGGCCTGGGTGGATTTTGCAAAGAAGCATGGCATTGGCCTTGATTTCAATCCCACAATGTTCTCTCATCCTATGGCAGAGAATGCAACACTTTCATCCGAGGATGAGACTGTTAGAAAATTCTGGGTAGATCACTGCATTGCATGCCTTAAGATATCAGAGTACTTTGCAACAGAAACCGGCGTACCCTGCATGATGAATATCTGGATTCCCGATGGTTTCAAGGATGTGATTCCGGATCGAATCTCACCGAGAAAGCGCCTGAAGGATTCACTTGATCAGATTCTTGCTACTCCTTATGACAAGAGTAAGGTATATGTTGCAGTTGAGTCCAAGGTATTTGGAATCGGCATGGAATCAGTAACAGTAGGTTCACAGGAGTTCTATTTAAGCTATGCAGCTAAGAACGGAATCATGTGCCTCATCGATTCAGGCCATTTCCATCCCACAGAGAATGTTGCGGACAAGCTTTCATCAATGCTCCTTTTCAATGAAAAGATGGCACTTCACGTAACAAGACCTGTTCGCTGGGATTCCGATCACGTTGTTATATACAATGACGACGCGAAGGAAATCGCGCAGGAAATCGTTAAGAACGGCCCCGACCGTTTCTTTATCGGGATGGATTATTTCGATGCCAGCATCAACCGCGTATCTGCATGGACAAATGGTATGAGAAACTTCCTGAAGGCACTTTTGAACGCAGAGCTTCAGCCTAATGAAAAGCTGTGTGCACTTCAGAATGAGCGTAACTTCACAGAGCTCATGTCACTTCAGGAGCGCATCAAAATGATGCCTGTCGGAGATGTCTGGGATTACTACTGCGAGAAGATGGGCGTTCCCACAGAAGACGAGTGGTTCGACGCCTGCAAGAAATACGAGGACGAAGTGCTCACGAAAAGAGCATAAAGAAAGGAAATATATCATGAAAGTACTTAATTCAGAATTTGCAAAAGGTTTCTGCCGCATGTGTGTAGACGGTTTCTACCAGGGCTGGCACGAGAGAAACGGCGGTAACCTTAGCTACAGAATAAAAGATGAAGAAATCGCATCAGTAAAGGAAGACCTTAAGGAAGACGGAGAGTGGAAAGAAATCGGAACCACCGTACCTGATCTTGCAGGTGAATACTTCATGGTCACAGGCTCAGGCAAATATTTCAGAAACGTGGAGATCGATCCCGCAGCAAATATTTGCATCATCAAAGTGGACGACAAGGGCGAGAAATACCAGATCCAGTGGGGACTTGTGAACGGTGGAAGACCTACTTCCGAACTTCCTTCACACCTCATGAATCTCGAAGTGTGCAAGAAGAGAAACGCAGATATCAGAGTTGTTTACCACTGCCATCCTGCAAATACCATTGCACTTACTTATGTACTCCCTCTTGACGGTGAAGTCTTCACAAGAGAGATATGGGAGATGGCTACAGAGTGCCCCGTTGTATTCCCTGATGGAATCGGCGTTGTACCGTGGATGGTACCCGGCGGACGCGACATCGCGGTTGCAACCTCCGACATCATGAAAAAGCAGGACGTAGCTATCTGGGCACACCACGGCATGTTCGCCTGCGGAACTGATTTCGACATCACCTTCGGACTTATGCACACAGTAGAGAAGGCAGCAGAGGTCCTTGTCAAGGTTATGTCCATGACAAACACAAAGCGTCAGACTATCGAACCCGATGATTTCAGGGCTCTCAATGAACCCTTCGGAATCAAGGTAAACGAAGACTGCCTCTACGAGAAAAAGAGCAACATAATCGGGGAGCGCTAACATATAAGAGCCTTCTCCAGTGGAGAAGGTGGTGCGAAGCGCCGGATGAGGGCATTAAACAAAGGGTATAGCAACATGAATATAAAATACTACTTAGCCGTCGATATAGGCGCCTCCTCGGGTCGCCATATCCTTTCATGGATCGAAGACGGCAAAATTCAATATGAAGAAATACACAGATTCTACAACGGTATGGATGACGAAAGCGGTCACAAGGTTTGGGACACAGGGAGGCTTTTTGAAGAGATCCTTACCGGCATGAAGAAGTGTCATGAGATGGGCAAAGCACCCGCCTCCATGGGAATCGATACCTGGGGCGTTGATTACGTTCTCCTTGATAAAAACGACAACATCATTGGCAGCACTTATGCCTACAGAGATAGCCGAACCGATGGGATGGACGACGAGCTCTATAAGATTATTTCCGAAAAAGATCTTTATGCGCGCACCGGAATTCAGAAGGCTATTTTCAACACAATTTACCAGCTTATGGCTTGCAAAACCAAGGAGCCCGAGAATCTTGAAAAGGCAGAATCGCTTTTGATGATTCCCGACTATCTGCACTTCCTGCTGACAGGGGTTAAAAGGCAGGAGTACACCAATGCAACCACCACGCAGCTTGTAAATCCGGAAACCAACGAGTGGGACATCGAACTTATTGAAAAACTCGGTTTTCCTAAAAAATTATTCGGAAAGCTCTCCATGCCCGGAACCGAAGTGGGAGACCTTTCAAAAGAGATTCAGGAAAAAGTGGGCTTTAACTGCAAGGTCATCCTACCTGCGACGCATGACACAGGCGCCGCAGTCATGAGTGTTCCGAATACCTCGGAGGATGTTCTATACATCTCCTCCGGAACGTGGTCGCTCTTTGGGTGTGAGCTGGAAAAAGCGAACACTTCGGAAACAGCGCGCAGTGCTAATTTTACTAATGAGGGAGGATACGATCACAGATACAGATTCCTAAAAAATATCATGGGCCTTTGGATGATACAGTCCGTGAAGAAGGAGTTTGAGGCAGGCTACAACTATACTTCCGGGGATGGTTGCAGTGATAACGCGGAGGCAGCAGATTATTCCTTTGCAAATCTCTGTGCAAGAGCTGAAAAGGAGACAATCGATTCCATAGTTGATGCCAACTCCGAACTTTTCCTTGCGCCTAAGTCCATGATAAGGGCGATTCAGGATGAGTGTTACAGAACTGGTCAACCGGTGCCTGTCACGCCTTGGGAGATTTCGCGCGTGATTTACAGATCTCTCGCAGCGTGCTACAAACAGGCAGCAGAAGAAATCGAAGAGATTACGGGGAAGCATTTTGACTCCATAAATATAGTAGGCGGCGGATCAAACGCAGAGTATCTGAATAAGCTGACAGCGGGGGCAACCGGCAAGACGATTTATGCAGGCCCTTCGGAAGCAACAGCCATCGGTAACATCGGAGCGCAGATGCTCTCAGACCGCACTTTTGCTGATCTTAATGCCTTCAGACAATGCGTCTTTTCATCCTTTGGGGTTAAAGAATTTAAGTAATTGTCTTGACGACTTTTTGTAGGACACGGGGTGATAAATTATAAGGGTAGCGATGCTTGAAAAAAGTGTTAATAGTAGGGGGATATCATGAAACACAATCGCATTCTATACTTCGCTCCGATACTTATGACTGCAACTATGATGACGTATTTCGGCGTTATGCTGATGCTTGTTCTGATGCTCGCAGAGTAAGGAGTTTAAAAGCAATAATTGGCATTATCATAACAATAATGCCCAAGAACACAGTAGCCGTATATGTTACATTAATATGTAGCATATATGGCTTTTTTATATCATAGGAAATTGCTTTCCTATGATATAAAAACACTCCGTGAGGATGCGCACTCGCGCGAAAGGAATATGTTGCATAAATGCAACCGCGCTCGGCGCGAGAATGCCGCAAGCGGCATTCTTTCTTATTTGGAATATGCTGCTATTATATAGAAAAAAGGAGAAGGAACTATGGCAAATATGATAATGCGCTTTCCCGGAGGCCTTCCGAAGGCGCTTACTTTAAGCTATGACGATGGTGTAGAGCAGGATGAAAAGTTTATTGAAATAGTAGAAAAGAACGGATTGAAGGGAACCTTTAACCTTAACAGCGGTTGTTTTCCTCCGGAGGATGTGAAGTACGAGCCCGGCACAATTCACAGACGCATGCCTCTTAACCGTACGAAGCAGGTTTATGCTAAGAGTAAATGGGAGATTGCAGCGCATGCCTACACTCACGCATCGCTTGTGGGACTTCCCGGGAATATTGCGACAGAGGAGATTGCAAAGGACAGAAAGGAACTTGAGGAGATTTTCGGAACCTTCGTAAGAGGCTTTGCTTATCCTTATGGTGCTTATGATGATACAAGTGTGGAGATTCTTAAGAATTGCGGCAT
Source organism: Butyrivibrio sp. WCD2001 (assembly GCF_000424485.1). Taxonomy (NCBI): domain Bacteria; kingdom Bacillati; phylum Bacillota; class Clostridia; order Lachnospirales; family Lachnospiraceae; genus Butyrivibrio; species Butyrivibrio sp. WCD2001. The sequence continues at coordinate 103,503 of NZ_AUJZ01000005.1, forward strand.
TTGCTATGCGAGAACGGTGGAGGCAACACATGATTTCCATCTTCCCAAGGATTGGATGAGACTGCCTGCAACCTGCCACCACGCTGATCCGGAGCTTATGAATCTTGCAAAGAGGTTTGTCGAGACCAAGGACTGGTGGGATCCGATGTTCTTCTATCTCTGGGGACACACCTATGAGTTCGAACAGTTCGACAACTGGAACGTGATCGAGGAGTTCGCTGAGTATATTGGCGGCCGCGACGATATCTGGTATTGTACCAACATCGAAGCATATGATTACTGCCATGCGTTCAGTCAGCTTATTTTCAACACTGATATGACTATGTGCAAGAATCCGACTTCCAAGGCACTGTGGTTCTCCTATGGCGAGAAAAATGTATATGTTCCTGCAGGAAATACTGTGACATTTTAAGATTAAAGCTTAATGGGGATTGGGGATCGTAGCTGTGTAATACATGAATTATCTTAAGGACTTGGTATTTATGATTTGCAAATTATAGATGCCTGGTCCTTTTTGTGTGGCATTGTTATGTGGAAATCTGCGGAAAAGCTTATTGGTCGGATTTCACAGATGTATTTTTGGTAGGAAATCTGTGTTAATGAATACTTTGATTGTTTCACAGATGAAAAAATATTAGGAATCTGTGGAATGGATAATTTGTCTATTTTCACAGATGAATTATTCTTAGATATCTGTGAAAGGATGTCTTTCTTTGAAAACACAGATGTGCATGATAACAAGAATCTGCGGAATAAGTGAAAAAGTCAAGAACACAAATGCCCGATAAAAAACTCTCTGTGAAGTCGTGTGAAGAAAATGCAAACAATGCAAAAAATATGATATTATTATGAAAAGAGGCAAAGACGCTTTCAGAACGAACGTGGTCTTTGCCTTTTGTTATTTATAATAGGAAGTAAGACAGGACGGATTGATAAAGGGGATAATGAGATGATAGATAAGAGAAAACCAATAATTGGCATATCACCGCTTTTTGATGATGAAAAAGATAGCTTATGGATGCTGCCGGGGTACATGGATGGAATAACGCAGGCAGGTGGAATACCGATAATGCTGCCGTTAACTTCAGATAAAGAGACGATTCGTCAGCTTCTTGATACCGTGGATGGAATTCTTCTGACGGGCGGACAGGATGTATCCCCGGAGATTTATGGAGAAGAGAAGCTTGATAGTTCTGTTGTCTGCTACGAGGCAAGAGACAGCATGGAAAAAGAGCTGTTGGTTCAGGCTCTGGAAAAGGACATTCCTATTCTCGGAATTTGCAGAGGTATTCAGTTTCTGAATGCATATCTGGGAGGGTCGCTCTATCAGGATTTGGGGAAACAGCATCCTTCAGAGACAGAGCATCACCAGAAACCACCTTATGATGTGCCTGTTCACGAAGTAAATATTATAGAAGGATCCGGGCTGCATAAGCTGATTCAGTCAGATAGAATCAGCGTAAACAGCTATCATCATCAGGCGGTAAAGGAAGTCGCCGATTCTTTAAAAGTAATGGCAGTATCAGAGGATGGTCTGACAGAAGCTGTGGAACTACCGGGAAAACGCTTTGTGTGGGCATTGCAGTGGCACCCTGAATTTTCATATAAAAAGGATGACAACAGCAGACGGATATTCAAGGAGTTCGTAAGCCGCTGCTCTGATTGCTGAGTCTTATCTCTGTTATTAAATGAAACATATGTTGCTCATTTGTTGCATGCATTTTTTGCATGCACTTTTTTATTGCAATATTTGTGCCTTTTTTAGAAATCTGAACAAAGAGGAGCTCTTTTCAAAACGATAATATATAGACCATAAGATAACAAAAACGCAAGGAACAAAGCCTTGCATGTAACACATAAGATACCGCATCGAGGCGGTACCGGGAGAGTATTTTATAAGAAAAGAGAGGATATAAAAATGAGCAAACTTCCTGTTGCAATCCAGGTATACGGTCTTCGTGATCTTCTGGAGAACACACCTGAGAACTTCAAGAACATAATGACAAAGATCAAGGAGTTCGGTTATGACGGCGTTGAGCTGGCTGGCCTTTACGGACTTGAGCCCGCTTTCGTAAGAGAGACTCTTAAAGAGGTTGGCCTTACCCCTGTAAGTGCACACGTTGCATTCGCAGACATGATGGATGATCTTGATAAGGTCATCGCAGACTACAAGGAGATCGGAGTTCAGTACCTTGTAATGCCTTACATGGCTGAGGAGTACAGACCGGTTAATCCCGAAGGATTTGAAAAGTTCCTTCCCCTTCTTAATGAAGTAGGAAAGAAAATCCATGATGCAGGAATGACATTCCTTTATCACAATCACGACTTCGAGTTTGTAAAGCTTCCTGATGGAAGATACGGATACGATGCAATGTTCGAGGCAATTGACCACGACAACCTCATGTGCGAGCTTGACACCTGCTGGTGCGATGTTGCAACAGGTCAGGCACCTGAGTTCATCGAGAAGTATTCAAACAGAATCCCGATCGTACACCTTAAGGACTACATCAAGAAGGGTGAAGTTAAGAACATGTACAAGCTCATCGGAATCGAGGAAGAGGAGTCAGAGGGAGATACAGGATACTTCGGATTCCGCCCCGTTGGATTCGGCCAGATGATCTGGGAGCCCGTTCTCGAGGCATCAGTTAAGGCTAATGCAAAATGGGTAATCGTTGAGCAGGATGAGCACTACGATGCAGACGTACTTGAGTGTGCAAGAAGAAGCCGCGAGTACCTCAGGATCTTCGGATGGTAAATCGAATTATATAAAACAATAAACAGTACATTCACGGAAAAAACAATTTCCATTTAAATAAGGGAGGAAAACAATGAACACACCTAAGGAATTAAGAATTGCAATCATCGGTTGCGGAATGATTTCACACCGTCACATGACAGTTATCGAGAACCTCAACAAGAGAGGACAGAATCTTCGCGTAGTAGCTGCTGCTGAAATTGACAAGGACAAGCTTATGGCTTGGGGCAAAAAGTATGGCCTTTCAGAGGATTGCCTCTACCAGGATTTCAGAGAAATGCTTAAGAGAGACGACATCGATGAAGTAGAAGTTTGTGTACACAACAACCTTCACACATCTGTTGCAACAGCTGTTATGGCAGCAGGCTTTGACTGCTATTCAGAGAAGCCCATGTCAGCAAGCTATGCTGATGCAAAGATTCTCTACGATGCACAGAAGAAGTATGGTAAGAAGCTCGCTATCCAGATCAGCTCAATCTACAACCCTCAGACAAGAATTGCTAAGGAAATGATCGCTGACGGAAAGCTTGGTAAGATTTACCATTGCAGATCAGTTGGACACAGACGTCAGGGACGTCCCGGCTATGATATGCCTTTCTTCAGCCGTGATTTCGTAGATCCTAACGTAGGCGTACACGGACCTCTTTTCGACCTTGGTATATATCACATCGCACAGATGCTCTATGTAATGGGCATGCCTGAGCTCGAGAGCGTATACGGCACAACAACCTGTGATTACTGGAGAGATAAGGCAATCGACGATGCAGTAGACTGCCACACACCTGTTGAAGATCTTTCAGTTGCAATCGCTCGCTTCAAGAACGGCCTTTCAATGGATATCTATGAAGACTGGGCTATTCACATGGATGAGATCGGAACAAGCTTCATTGCTGGTTCACTCGGCGGACTTAAGTTTACAGACGTTGACCAGACAGGTGGCCCTATGGCTGTTCCGGAAGGCGGACAGATCGTAGGCGGCGGTGCTCTTCAGAAGCCCAGACTTCAATACTTTGGTGTTGATGAAAAGGGTCGCCTCTTTGATACAAAGCTTGAGTGTGCAATCGACGACGTTACAGGTATGCAGGAGCTCGCTCTTCACCCTGAGATGGCTATGTACAACGACAACCAGCTTCAGTGGTATTCATACCTCCGCGGAGATCTTACAGATGAGACAAGAATTGACTCACCCTATATCGCAATGCAGACAGCATTCCTGTCAGAGGGTGTTATGCTTTCAAATGAACTTGGCCGCAGCGTAACAGCTGAAGAGATCAAGAAGATGTCCAAGTCCATCGCTCTTCGTGAGCAGAAGACAGACTTCGGCGTAATCACATACGACTTCGACGAGTACAAGCCCGAATAAAAAACACCTTAAGCCTTCTCCCCAAGGGAGAAGGTGGCACGAAGTGCCGGATGAGGGGATATAACATTAAAGAAAGGAATATTCAAAATGTATCAGTATAACAAAAAAGGCCCCAAGCGCGGCGTAGCTCTTTACAGCTATTCAGCAGAGTTTGGCCTTACCAAAACACTTGAAGATTGCTTCGAAGATCTCTATGACATGGGAGCTCATGGTATTGAGATTCTTGCAAATACACATATCGAAAACTATCCTTATCCCACAGATGAGTGGGTTGAGAAATGGCATCATCTCTGCGAGAAGTATGAGATCGTTCCTGTTGAATATGGTAACTGGATCGACAGCCACGTTCTCGGTGACAGAGATCTTACAACAGAAGAGTCTGTTGAGATGCTTAAGAGAGACATCCGTCTCGCACACCGCCTTGGTTTTACAGTTATGAGAACCAAGATGCCCGTTATCAACGACCTTCTTGAGCCTGTTGATAACTGGAGAGAGATCATCAAGGGAGCACTTCCGCTTGCTGAGGAACTCGGAATCCAGATGTGCCCTGAGATTCACACACCTTCCAACCTGAAGGGCAAGCTTGTGACAGATTTCGTTGATTTCATAAAGGAGACAGGAACTAAGAACTTCGGACTTAACATTGACTTCTCTGTTTTCCGTACAGAGTTCAAGCCCGGTGAGTGGGTAGATCCCAACTTCACACCCAACAAGCCTGAGGATATCATCCCGCTTCTTCCTTACATTTACTGCTGCCACGCTAAGTTCATCAACATGAGTGATGACTTTGAGGAGACAACAATTCCTTACCGCGAGGTTATCAAGGTAATGGCAGAAAACGGCTACGAAGGATATCTCCTTAGTGAGTATGAAGGTGCTGACAAGTATGACGATGGCTACGAAGTAGGCCAGACACTCAGAAAACACCACATCTTACTTAAGGATGTGCTTGGTGACTAATACCGATTTGCAGAGAAGGAGAGAAATACAATGGAGAAACAGGTAATCCAGTCAGTTGGATTCAGAAATATAAAAGACGCAGAGGGCAATGTTACAGGCTTCCAGTTCAAGGTAAGACTGCCCTATTACAGAGGAATTTTCCTTTCACAGCTTCGTCCCGGCACACTTTTCGTTGACGGTGAGAAGATCGAGAAGGAAAACATCACCTGGAACATCAAGGGTGAGGATTTCACAAACGAAGAGATGGCTTCAGACTTCCATACACATTGGATGACAACAGTTCCCGCTGTTCTGAAGGTTAAGAAGGAAGGCGGCCTTGCACAGGGTTATCACGACCTCAAGTATGGTTTCTGCTGGACATCATCTTATATGCCGCCCATCATCCAGGACGGACTTGATCCCGACAAGGAGCCCATGGTTTACATGCCCGAGTTCGGTCATCACGTAAATGAGAGACGTCTTCTTATTGTTTAATCTGTAATATTTTGAGCGCTTCGATAGAGCTTACAGTAAGCTTTATCGGGGCGTTTTTTGCGTAAAAATCTTCAAAATGTTACAATTAATATTCACCAATAAATAAAAAAAGGATGTTTCTATGAATTTTGATACATGCTCTTATGAAATAGTAAGACCGGAAAAGAATGAAAAACACATTATTATGAGCCTGACGCTTCTTTTTGCAATTGAGGGAAGCGTTACCGTCAACGTGCTTGAGGATAGCTTCGTCCTTAACGAGGGTGATGTTGTCATGATTAATCCCGGCGTTGAGTACAGTTTTGGAGATGTGGGCGAGTCTATTGTGGGACGTGCTCTTTTTTCCATGAAGATGATCGGAAGTGTAATGAAGGGCAAAAATGTGCTCTTTTACTGCAACTCGGTGGCTGATAAGAGTAAGTCCTACGAGGATTTAAGAAACATTTTTTACCATATGACGGAGGAGTATCTCTACGGATCGCGCCAGTCGGACTGCCGTATTGACAGCAACCTGTACCTGATTCTTGATACTCTTATAGAGAACTATCAGACACAGAACCTCAATGAGGCGCAGGGTAATCCTGACAACGATGTGCGTATGCAGCAGATGATGCAGTATATCATCGGCAATCTGGATCAGGAAGTTAACCTCACCGAGCTTGCGGAGAGCATGTATGTATCCGCATCAACGCTTTCCAGAATTTTCAAGAAAAATACCGGCGTATACTTTGCTGATTATGTAACAAGATTAAGGCTTCAGCAGTCACTTCTTTTGCTGTCATCAACCGATCAGAACATGACGCAGATAGCGTTGTCCTGCGGTTTTACCAACTCTTCATCCTTCAACCGCGCCTTCAGAAAAGAGATGAATATGTCTCCTTCACAGTACCGTGAGCTTCACAGCGAGGATGCGAAGAAAGAGGAGGATGAGAAGAAGAAAATTGACGTTGAGATCAGGGAAAAGCTTGAGAACAACGTTGCTATTCACGGAAGCGTCGGAGTGTCTGACAGCATTTCGGTGGATTTATCCGAAAATGACGGTGAGGATTATGAAAAAATCTGGAACCGCATGCTTAATATAGGAAGTGTCAATGATCTTACACGTGCAAACATGCAGTATCACACTGAATATCTGCATGACAAGCTCCATTTTGATATGGCTCGTATCTGGACACTTTTTTCAACAAAACTGATGATAACGGATGGCAGCGGAAGGAAAGCCTGCAACTTTAACATGGTGGATATTGCGCTTGACTTCCTTGTAAGACATCACATCAAAGTATTTCTCAGCCTTGGCAGAAAGCCTGATATGGCGGCTATGTCCACGGGTGAGATATATAAAATGGACGACTATATTCCTTTTGTGTCCAGGAAGGCCTGGGAGACAGCCGTTTCGGAATTCTTCAATCATATAGTCGACAGATACGGACTTAAGGAAGTATCTGATTGGATTTTCGAGCTATCTACCATACCGATTCTTCAGGAGGACAATATCAGATTATGGCAGGGGGATTCCTATTCCGTACAAGAGGCATACGATTTTCTGTATAAGACTGTTAAAAGGAAGATACCGGATGCAATGGTCGGCGGTTTCGGTGGAACGGTTGAGAATGACTGGGAGCAGCTTCGATCACTGTATTTGAGTCTCGTTGCAAAGGATGAGACGCCGGATTTTGTGTCCTTCCTGCTGTTCCCCTATGTGAATTCAGTTGATGACGAAGGGAACTATGACAGACGTGTATGCAAGGATCCTGAGAATGAACTGCGGCAGGTACGCCAGATAAGAGAGTTGATGGAACAGTCCGGATTATCGGACAGCAAGCTTTTCATAACCGAGTGGAATATTTCTATTTCTAACAGAAACTATGTAAATGACAGCTGCTTCAGAGCTTCATATATAGCGGGCAGAGCTGAGAAGCTTCTCGGACATGTTGATGCGCTTTCAATAATGAGCTCTACGGACTGGATCAGTAATTATATGGATACCACCGGACTTTTAAACGGAAGTATCGGACTTATATCCACTGACAGAATTCTGAAACCTGCTTATTATTCCTTTGATTTTCTGAATGCGCTGGGACACAAGCTTTTGGCACACGGTGATCATTACATTATTACGAAAACAGATAGCGGCAGTATAAGGATGCTGCTTTTCAATGATTCCTGGTTTTCTGCGGGATATTTCCTCGGACCGGAGGAGGTGCCACTTGAAAGGATGGGTTCCGGATCATATACGGTAGGACAGGCGCTGGAGCTTTCAGTAACCATCAGGCATTTGCAGGGTACCGGTAACTGGTATATAAAAAGGCGCATTCTTAACAGAAATCATGGAAGCATACTTGATGAGTGGCAGAAGTTCCAGTATGAGACAAGACTTACAAGGAGCGATGTGAAATACCTTGAGTCAATAAGCGTCCCGAAGCTCACTTTGGAGAAGGCGGAGCTTGAGGATTCGGATCATTCGATTTTGGTTAATGCAAGCCTTGAGCCGCACGAAGTGTGCATGATTCATATCTTTTCAATGGATTAAAAGGGTGATGCAACGATGTTTATCATTTGTTGCATCACTCTTATTTTTTGGCCCAAAATATGAAACGTTTGCAGTAAATCGTGGAATGTATAGCAAGAGAGAATTGCATATAAAAGATAAAGTATATACATAACAAACGTGCACGTGTTTAACCCGTCCTTAAGGGTTAGGCAAAGAAAAAACTTTTAACGCAATACTATATTTTTAGGAAGGTATAAAGGTATGGGATCGAAATTTACATCCCATGACTTGGGAGGAAACGACAAAATGGTAAATCATGCTACGACAGAGGCATCTGATGAGAGGGTGTTAACACCGGTAAACAATGCTTCGAATAATGAAAAAAAAGAAAAGACTAACTGGGTCACCGGTGGTTTCTACGCAATGGGTGAGGTTGGCTGCCAGCTTTCATGGTATATGATCAATACCTACCTCACAATTTTCTACACAGATATCGTTGGATTATCAGCATCAGCTATATCACTGATCTTCGTAATAGCTCGTGTGTGGGATGCTATCAACGATCCTATGATGGGTGCTATATGTGATAAGACAAAGACACGCTTCGGTAAGTTCCGTCCTTACATCATGTTCTCACCTATTTTCCTGGCAATCTTTAACATACTGACATTTACAGTATTCCCGCTTCAGGGCGCTATGAAAGTTCTTGTATGCCTGATCTGCTACATCGGCGCAGGTATGGCTTACACAGCACTTTGCATCCCTTACCAGGGACTTGTAAACTTTATCGCAAGAGATTCACAGGTTCGTATGGACTATGCTTCTTGCAGAGGTATCGGTTCAGGTGCTATCAGCATGATTCTTTCAGCTGTTGCAATGCCTCTTATCCTTTACTTCGGCCACAGCGCAACGCCTACAGCTCAGGGTTATTTCAAGACAACAGTTCTTTTCTCACTGCTTCTTATCCCTGTTTGCCTCCTTTGCGCATGGAAGTGTAAGGAAGTTGCAGTTCCGAAGGAAGAGAACGTAAAGCCTACACCTATCAAGGAAGCTCTTCCTTATGTTATTAAGAACAAGAACATCATGATCACAGTTTTCTCTACATTCTCAGGTGCTATGGGATGTATGGCTCGTATGTCAATGCTTACATTCTATGTAATCTATGTAATTGGAAACCCGATGATGATTTCACCTATCTTCACAACAATGACAGTTTGCCAGCTTCTTGGTAACCTGACACTTCCTTGGGGAACAAAGACATTCTCTAAGAAGGGCTACATGCTTCTTACAACATTCATCCAGGTTGCAGCACTTGTATTGCTCTTCCTTGTACCTGTAAACAACATGGCATTCATTCTTGCAGTTTCAGCAGTTATCGGTCTTACAATGGCTAACGCAAACATTGCACCCGGTATGATGTGCGACTCTATCGAGTATGGCGACTGGAAGTATGGCGTACGTGAGGTTGGTCTTACATTCTCACTTGTAAGCTTCTCAGTTAAGCTTGCTACAGCAGTTACAGGTGTTGTAACAGTATCACTTCTTTCAGCTATCGGTTATGTTCCCAATGCAGAGCAGACTGAAGCAGTTAAGGTTGGTATCAACGCACTTGTTAACCTCTTCCCTGCAGCAGTAATCGCACTTTCAGGTATCTCTGTTCTCTTCTATGATCTTACACCTAAGAAGATGAAGCAGATCTACGCTGAGCTTGATGCAAGAAAGAACAAGTAATTTTTCAAAAAACTAATGGTAACGATTTTGGTATGTAATCGCGCCGGTATGTGAAAAGACATGCCGGCGCTTTTTACTTACTTTCCGACATAATAAAAGGAATCATTATGAAAATAGAAACAATAACACTTAATAAAGAAAGAAACGTAACTTTAACCGCAATGATCCAGGATGTAGGCGGAGAATTCAGAGGAGTGACCAAGCGCCCTGCAGTATTTGTAATCCCCGGCGGCGGTTATATGTTCTGCTCCGACAGGGAAGCAGATCCGGTGGCACTTCCGTATCTCAAGGCTGGATATGATGCCTTTATTTTGAGATATTCTGTTAAAGAGGATTCAGCTTGGCCCAATCCTTTGAATGACTACGATCAGGCTATGGATTATATCAAGGAAAAAGCTGATGAGTGGAACGTAATGACAGATAAGATTGCGGTTATCGGCTTTTCAGCAGGCGGACACCTCGCGGGCGCAGCAGCGACAATGTCAAAGAACCGTCCCGCAGCAGCAATTCTTGGATATGCAGTTTTAAGAGAAGATACTGCACATGAGATTACAGACGGTCCTTCAATTGTGGATGCTGTTGATGAGAAGACCTGTCCCTGCTTCTTGTTTGCAACAAGGACTGACAATGTGGTGCCAATCCAGAATACTATAGACATGATGAGTGCGCTGAACAAGTACAACACATCCTTTGAGTGTCATGTCTACGACTATGGTCCGCACGGCTTCTCAACCTGCGATTCAAGTCTGTTATTTAAGAATGTGCTTATCACCGAGAGAGCAAAGAACTGGGTTGATGACAGTATCGGTTGGCTCCGCGATGTTCTTGGGGATTTTGATGAGACCGGTATTGTAAAGCCTGTATGCAAGGCGCATGTGACAGATGACGGTGAACAGTGGCTCTCACTTGACTGCACACTTCAGAGAATCTTTGGTAATCCCGAGGCCGTTAAAGTGCTCTCTGACACTATCGACAGAATGCGAAAGGAGATACCTCCCTTTGCACCTGATCTCACCTTTGACGACATGATGATGGGAGTCCTTGGAAAAATGAAGATGAGAGATCTTCTCGCTGAAAGAAATATCGATGTTGATAAGTTTGACGAGATGGATGAGAAGCTTTCAAAGATACCTAATATTTAATTTTTGGAGCTCAATATAGGCTATATTGAGAATTGCAAAAAACATAGCTGCATATGCTTTAAGGGTAAAACAACAATTTAAGTAAACTAATATAGAATTGTTGCATTAGAAAAATAGCTAAACAACAAATAGGTTAGAATGATAAAGAATTGTTGTATCAGAAAAATAGTTAAACAACAAACAGAGCAAAATGATAAAAACTTGTTGTATCAGAAAAATAATTAAACAACAAACAGGGTAAAACGATAAAGACTTGTTGTATCAGGAAAATAACTAAACAACAAAAAAGGCAGAACAATAAAGACTTGTTGTATCAGAAAAATAGTTAAACAACAAACAGGGCAGAACAATAAAGATTTGTTGTATCAGGAAAAAACCAAACAACAAACAGAGAAAAAGATAAAGATTTGTTGTTTAGATAAAAAAAAGGGAAAAGACTATGGAGAAAATAATCAGAAATCCAATAATCCCGGGATTTTATCCCGATCCTTCCATATGCAGAGTGGGAGATGATTTTTATATAGCAAATTCGAGCTTCGAGCTGTGCCCGGGAATACCGATTTTTCACAGTAAGGACCTTGCGCACTGGAAGCAGATAGGCTATGCAATGACGCCGGAGAACGGCTTCTATACTGACGCAAACCTGTTTTCCGGCGGAGTTATGGCACCTACAATACGCTACCACAAGGGAACATTCTATATTATAAATTGTAACTTTGGGGATAAGGGTAATTTCATTGTAACAGCGAAGGATCCCAAGGGACCTTGGTCGCAGCCTCATTACATTACAGATATTCAGGATATTGACTGCTCCATATTCTTCGACGACGATGATAAGTGTTATCTGGTCAGTCCCGGTGAGGATAAGGAGCAGGATAACAACAGAGCATTCTACTTAACTCCGTATGATATTGAGAATTTCAAGGTCTGCGGTGAGAGAAAGAAGATCTGGAACAGTGCTATGAGAGGAGCTTGGGCTCCTGAAGCTCCCCACGTCTATCATGTTGGTGACTATTACTATCTGATGATCGCTGAGGGCGGCACAGAGCATAACCATTCCGTAATGATTGCAAGAAGCAAGACCATAGACGGATGGTATGAGGGCAACCCTGCGAATCCGGTACTCACGCACAGACATCTCGGATGGGATTATCCTATTGAAAATGTCGGTCATGCAGATCTTGTGGAGACACCTCAGGGAAAATGGTACGCCGTTATGCTGGGGGTCAGAATCATTGAAGGTCAGCACATGAACATGGGACGTGAGTCCTTTATCTGCCCGGTGGAATGGCAGAGAGGGTGGCCTGTTTTCAGTAAGGAGACAGGAAAAGTTGAGCTGACTTATCCTGCAGATCCGGATCTTCCGTGGTGCGAGGATGGGGATGAAATATCCGCAGACAGAGATGATTTTGATGGAAAAACACTTGGCATAGACTGGAGCTTCTGGGGAACACCTTCGGAGGACTACTACAAAATAGAAGACAGTGCATTACAGCTCAAGTGCCTTAAGAGAAGTATGACAAGAAAGCTTCAGCCTGTGAGCTTTGCGCCGAAAACCGAAAAGGATGAGAACGTAGCCTTTGTCGGAAGAAGACAGAGACACATAGACTTTTCATTCGAAATCAGCATGGACTTCAAGGCAGGCACAAATGAAGGGATAAGTGAAAGCGCAGGCATGGTGATAATGCAGCAGTGCAATCATCAATACCGCTTTGAGAAAAAAAGCAAGGACGGAAAACAGATTATTGCACTTGTACTTGTGACTACAAAGCAGAAGGGACTTCCTTTCATGCCGGGATATGAGAGCGAGTCAACTGAGACCATCTTAAAGGAATCTGAGGTGGAATTTGACGGGCCTGTAATTCTTAAGTTAGAAGCAAAAGGGCAGGATTACACTTTCTACATGGGACAAAGTGCAGATGACTTAAAAGAATTCTACGCACATGCAGACGGAAAGAAGATAAATCCCGAAGAGGTGGGTGGCATGGTCGGAACCATGCTTGGCATGTATGCATCCGGAAACGGAAGAGTATCTGATAACACGGCAAAGTTTGGTTACGCAGAATATAAAGGCAGATAAATAAGAGAGGCAAAAAATGGGTATAGCATTAACAGCAGAGCAGACAAAAAGGGTGGAAGAGCTGCTCTCAAAAATGACATTAACTGAAAAAATCGGACAGATGAATCAGGAGTCCGTTTCGATTGTGGGAGGCTTTGATGTGCCTTTTGAACAGCTCATCGAGATGATGACTGACGGAAGACTCTCGAAAGAAGAGTTTGAAAACATCATGAAAACCGCAAAGACCGACTACCATGAAGATGCAATCAGAGAAGGAAAAGTGGGCTCCCTCATGGTGCAGGATCCTGAGAAGTGCAATGAACTTCAGAAAATTGCGGTGGAGGAGACACGACTCGGAATTCCGCTTATCTTCGGACTCGATGTAATTCACGGATTCAGATCGGTTTATCCTATTGCAATAGCGGAAGCAGGATCTTTTGATACAGAGCTTATGGAGAAAACTGCTGCGATGGCAGCTAAGGAATCGAGATGCTCAGGTGTTGCATGGCACTTTGCACCGATGCTTGATGTTGCAAGGGATGCAAGATGGGGAAGAGTATCCGAGGGACCGGGAGAAGACCCATATCTTGGCTCATGCTTTGCAAGGGCGAAGGTGAGAGGACTTCAGAACGACCACTCTGAAAATGAAAATTACGTGGCAGCATGTCTTAAACACTTTGTTGGATACGGAGCGGCAGAGGCCGGCAAGGACTACAACACCGTAAGCATGGCTAACCACGTTTTATATAACAATTATCTCGTGCCCTTCAGGGCAGCAGTAGAGGAAGGCGCGCAGACAGCTATGGCGTCCTTCAACGATTTGAATGGTGTTCCCAGCACCGTGAATAAGTGGGCGCTCCGTGACATCCTTAAGGACAACATGGGACTTCCGGGATTTGTCGTAAGTGATGCCAATGCAATAAAAGAATGTGTTGTTCACGGCATCGCAGAGGACGAGAAGGAAGCAGGCGAAAAGTCAGCCAATGCCGGACTCGACATGGACATGGGAACGGAAATATATATTCAGAACCTTGAGAAGTCTGTAGAGGAAGGCCAGGTTTCCATGGAGGTCATAGACGATGCCTGCCGCAGAGTCCTGGCAGTAAAGATGTGGCTTGGGCTATTTGATCATCCCTATGTGTCCGAAGAGGTTATGAAGAGATATGAGGAGATTCCGGAAGATCATAAAGCACTTGCTCTTGCATCAGCAGAGAAATCGGCAGTACTTCTGAAAAATGAAGGCAATTTACTGCCCCTTAAACAGGACACCAAAATCAGTCTTGTGGGAAGTCTTGCCGACAACAGGTCTGAGGTAGTTGGAGCATGGGCAATAAGCTGGAAGGAAAAGGACTGCGTTTCTATTTTAGATGGAATGAAGCAGGAATTTTCAGATGTAAATTATTATCCCTGCGGTGGTCCCGAGGGTGATATAAATGACGATGAAGTCAAGGCAGCCTGCGATAACGGCGATGTGATTGTTGCGGTTCTCGGAGAAACTGTTGCTATGTCAGGCGAAGCTTCATCAAGAGCGGACATCACACTTCCCGGAAAACAAAGAGAGCTTCTTGAAAAGCTCATTGCTTCCGGAAAGCCTGTGGTTCTTGTTCTTATGAACGGAAGACCCCTTGCCCTTCAGTGGGAAGCAGAAAATGTTCCTGCAATCCTTGAGGGCTGGCATCTTGGAATTCAGATGGGTAATGCGATAGCACACATTCTTTCAGGTAAAAAGAATCCTGAGGGAAGACTTTCATCTTCATTCCCTGCAGTTACAGGACAGTGCCCTATCTACTATAATCATCCGAACACAGGAAGACCTGCGGGTAACTTCAAGTTCACTTCGAGATACCTCGATGCACCGTTCACCTCGCTCTATCCGTTTGGATTTGGTCTTTCATACACAAGCTTCGAGTACTCTGACCTTGCAGTAACCGAGGACAACGATGCGCTCAAAATCTCTGTTAAGGTTAAGAACACCGGTGATAGGGAAGGCTCCGAGACAGTTCAGTTTTATATGCAAGATGTCGCAGCATCAATAGTAAGACCCGTTAAGGAGCTTAAGTGTTTTGAAAAAGTTGAATTAAACCCCGGCGAGGAAAAAAATGTCGAGGCGAGACTTTTAAAGAAGCATATGGGCTTCTGGAACAATCAGGGTAAGTACTGCCTGGAGGATGGACTTTTCAGAATCTATGCAGGTGCAGACTCAGCTACAGAACTTTGTGAAGAATTAAGGGTAGGGTTTGAAGGCGTCGAGAAGGAGCCGGATTATCCTGTTGAATAAGGAGAACAACCATGAACAACTACATCTTCCCATTCCTGTGGATGCGCGGCGAGGACGAAGCCACCATCCGCAAGGAAATGGAAAAAATAGACGAATGCGGCATAAAGGCCGTCTGCGTGGAAGCAAGACCGCACAAGGATTTCTGCGGTCCCGGCTGGTGGCATGACATGGACATTGTCATTGACGAAGCAAAGAAGCGCGACATGAAAATATGGATACTGGACGATAAACATTTTCCCACAGGCTACGCCAACGGACTTATCGAGGAAAAGTATCCCGAAAGGAAAAAGCAGTATCTTGCATGTACTGCCTGCGATGTATTCGGTTCCGTGAGATCGCGCACACTTAACGTTCGCCGTATGATGAAGCCAACCATAGGCTTCTGGCAGATAGGACAGCCGGCAAACGACGCGGAGAGAGCAAAGAATAAGATACTCTCAATCGTAGCTGTGCCCTTCGCAGAGGGCAACCGTTTTCATGAAAAAGAGATAAACCTCATGGGCCAGTACCATGGACAGGATGAGATAACCTTCACTCTCCCCAAGGGACAGTGGAGGATACACGTGCTTTACACAACATACACCGATGGTGGCAATGAGAGCTACATAAACATGATAGACAGCGTTTCCGCGCATACTCAGATAGAGGGGGTTTACGAGGAGCACTATAAGCACTACGGGGATCTTTTCGGAAATGTGATCGCGGGCTTCTTTTCAGATGAACCGCAGCTTGGCAATACAATGGAGCAGGGCTATGATACGAGGCTCGGTAAGCCCGGTATGCAGCTTCCCTGGAGCGATGAGCTTGCACAGATGCTGAAGGAGCGCTGCGGAGAGGATTATCAGAGACTCCTTGCTTTTCTCTTTGCAGAGGGTGAGGAGAAAAAGGATGAGCCTCAGATTCGCTACGATTACATGGACTGTGTCTCCAGACTTTATCAGAAGAATTTTTCAGAGCCCATCGGAAGATGGTGCCACGAGCATGGTGTCGAATATATCGGACACGTGGTTGAGGACAACGGAGTTCATTCAAGACTCGGTCTCGGAGATGCCCACTGGTTCCGCGCTATAAGCGGCCAGGATATGGCAGGCATTGACGTGATTGGAGGCCAGGTTGTATACGGCGCGCCGGTTCAGGAGAGAAAGGGCATGGGACCGCTTGTTCTCGATGGCGAGTTCTATCACTATGCCTTAGGAAAAATGGGTGCCTCAGCGGGTCACCTTGATCCGAAGAAAAAAGGCCGCACTATGTGTGAGCTTTTCGGAGCCTACGGATGGAACTTCGGAGTGCGCGATCAGAAGAGACTTCTTGATCACCTTCTTGTGAGAGGTATCAATCGTCTTGTTCCGCATGCATTTTCCATGGCACAGTATCCGGATTTCGACTGCCCGCCGCATTTCTATGCAGGTGGAAACAACCCGGAATTTCCATATTTTGCAGAACTCATGAAGTATGCAAACAGAATGTGCGACCTCTTAAACGGCGGTGTCCACAAAGCAAGAATAGCTGTGCTCTATGACGGCGAGGGCGACTGGAGCGGTTCATGCATGCCGATGCAAAAGGTGTGCCGCGCGCTCACTACTAACCAGATAGAGTTCGACATCATATGCCTGGATATGCTGTGTGACCTCAAGGCCTATAACGGCTATGCGGACGGAAACAAAGTATGCATAAACGGAGAGACCTTTGATGTGCTTCTTGTGCCCTATGCGGAGTATCTCCCCGAGAGGCTCTATGCGTTTAAGAAGGAAAATCCTACCTTCCCCGTTTACTTTGTCGGTGGCTACCCGAAGTCCATGCTTATGGATGAAGTGAGAAAAGCGCCTGCGAAAGAGGAATGGAAGAAGCTTTTCAGCATGGTCAGCCTTGATGAGGTGTCGGGAGAGCTTGAGTGCAATGACTGGAGTAAGCCTTTCCTTGATGAGGAGTTTTCGGAGCTCACACTCTATCATTATGAAAAAGAGGGTAAGCAGATTATCATGCTTATGAACGAGTCTCCCGAGGAAGATTTTAACGGCGTGATAAATCTTCCGTTTGAGGGAAGTGCAGTATATGTCGACGCCTTCAGACAGAAAAAATGGGCGCTTAGCAGGATGGCAGATGGCAGGGTAAGAATCGAAGTACCTGCAGGAGAGAGCTGTCTATTAATAGAAGAGGACGGAGAGGGCCTAAAGCCCTACTGTTCACTTTCCGGAAGACTTCGCGCTGCGGATAAAATAGAAGATATCTCACATGAGTGGAAGGTCTCTGCAACAAAAGCAAAAGATTATCCCACTTTTTCTGAGGAAGAAACCTACAGAGATCTGGAGCCCTATAGCAATGCGCACCCGGATTTCGCAGGTGTTCTTCGATACAGGAAAAATGTCACCATAGGCCGCCCTGTGAAGGAAGCTTACCTTGAGATGGAACAGGTTTATGATGTGGTTAAGCTTTTTGTAAATGGAAAAGAGTCTGAAGTAAGGCTCACACCGCCCTACACGGTAAGCATCGGTGAACTTCTGAAGGAGGGTGAAAACGAGATTCTCTGCGAGGTTGCAACAACACCCGCCAGAGACCAGAGAAACTACCCCTCTGCACCTTTTGACTTTAATCATGAAACCACAGACCCGACGGGTATATGCGGGAAGGTGAAACTGTACCTTAAATAAAGCCTTCCCCTTGGGGGAAGGTGCCCGAAGGGCGGATGAGGGGCACATGCATGCAACGGATATTTGACTTCTGTTGCATGCTTTTTTTATGTCTTCAAACTTTTGCAATAAAAGGGCGGCTATATTCAATAGAGGGAAAAGCGGGCACCCTTCTCCCCGCGATATCATATGTACATCAAATGAAACACGCACATGTGCACAGCACTTGTGTCGAACATAATTTTTTTCACTTTAGGGAGGATTATCAAAATGAAAAAGAAACTATTAGCAGGACTTCTTGCAGGCGTTATGGCATTATCACTTACAGCTTGCGGCGGCTCATCAGCAGACTCTACAACAGAATCAGCAGATACAGCACAGAGCACAGATGAGGCACAGAGCACAGAGGCAGCTGAAGGCGCATCTCACATCTACGTTCTTACAGCACCTGAGGATCACGGCTGGACAGGTTCCGTTGCAACATTTGCAAAGGAGAAGGTAGCAGAAGTAAACGGCGGCGGAAAGTACTCAGCAGAGGTTATTACCTGTGAGGACGCTGCTTACCAGATCACACAGATCGAGGACATCATCGCTAAGGGCGAGAAGGACATCACAGTAGTTGTTCAGCCTATCGATGACACAGTACAGTCAGCTATTCAGGAGCTTGTAGATGCAGGAATTCCTTATGTAGCATTCGACAGAATCATCGACGGCGTTGCATCAAGCGCAGTTTCAAACGTTAAGGGTGACAACGAAGGTATCGGCGCAGGTTCTGCAGCATACTTCGTATCACTTGGAATGAAGCCCGGTGAAAAGGTATATGTATACGAGGGAGACACTTCTTCAGTTACAACTCTTCGTGACCAGGGCTTCACAGAGTATCTTCTTGGCGAGATTGAATTTGACGGACAGAAGATCGCTGATGATGCAAAGTGGACACAGGATCAGATCGATGCAAACATCACATATTCAGGCGCTATGAACTGGAGCCGTTCCGATACCAAGGCAGCTTTCGAGACACTTATGGGCGACTCTTCAAACACAGATATCAAGTGGTTCTATGCTGAGGACGACGAACTTGCTATGGGTATCCTTGAGGCACTTAAGGGCGGCGGAATCGACGATGCAGCTAAGGAAGCTTTCCTTGGAAATCAGCCCGTTATCACAGGCTGCGGCGGTCTCGATGAGCTTTACGGCGTTCTTCGTGGTGAGGACTACACAGACATCACAGAGAAGCTTGGCGGCATCATGTCTGTAACATACAGCCCCAGCATGATCCAGACAGCAATCCAGGATATGGTTGATTCACTTGACGGCAAAGAGGTTACTCAGGACCACGTAATCGAGTGCCAGAACGTAACTTCTGACAACGTAGCTGACTTCGTAGGATTTAACTAAATCATAATGTAGGATAGGTAAAAATCATGGCACTTCTTGAAATGAAAGGTATACGAAAGTCCTTCAGTGGTGTGCCGGTATTAAAGGGCGTGGATCTTACAGTTGAGAAGGGTGAGATTCATGCCCTTCTCGGTGAGAATGGTGCTGGAAAATCCACACTCATGAATGTACTTACCGGAACAATACCGTGTGACGGCGGCAGCATCAAATTTGACGGACAGGACCTTAAGAATATCACAGTAAGAAAAAGTGAACAGCTTGGAATAGCCTTCGTTCACCAGGAACTTAATCTCTTTAACGATCTTCGGGTTTTTGAGAATGTTTTCATAAACAGAGAGATCACGGGAGCTTTTGGAAAACTGAATAAGAAAGAAATGATCAGACAGTCCGAGGAGCTCTTTGAGAGACTGGGAATAAAAATGGATCCGAAGGCTATGGTGTCCGACCTAAGGACAGGAGACAAGCAGCTTCTTGAGATCAGTAAGGCTCTTCTTACAGGGGCAAAGCTCCTCATACTTGATGAGCCCACCACCTCACTCAACAATGATGAGGTTGAGCACCTTTTCGGTATGGTAAAGGACCTGAAAAATAAAGGAATATCCTTCATCTTCATTTCACACAAGATGCCTGAGATTTTTGCCTACTGCGACTCTTATACTGTTTTCAGAAACGGAGAACTGATTGGAAGCGGTAAGATCGCGGACACTACTCCTCCGGAGGTGACAAAGCTTATGGTTGGTCACGCCGAGGAGGCAGGAAGCTACGAAAAGAGAAAGACCGGAGATACGGTTTTGAAGCTCGAAAACTTGTCGGGTAAGGGCTTTAAAAACATTTCTTTTGAGGTAAAAAAAGGGGAGATTATAGGGCTGACCGGACTTCAGGGGTGCGGCAGCAGTGAACTTTTACAGTGTCTTTTCGGAATAACAGCGCCAATAGAGGGAACTTTGGAGATAAATGGAAAGCCTGTAAAAAGCGGTAGTGTTCACAAAGCTATGAAAGCGGGAGTAGGACTTCTTCCCGCAAACAGAAAAGAAACATCGGTAATACCGGATATGAGCCTTGTGGAGAATATGTATCTTGCGGAGCAGACGCTGTCCGCAGGTAAATTCCACATAAACAGGAAGGCTGAAATGGAAAAATACGACCGCTATCAGAAGCAGCTTAACATCAAGGCAGAATCGGGGAATTCGCCTATTGTATCGCTGAGCGGCGGTAATCAGCAGAAGGTGTTCATAGCAAGATGGCTTAACACAGATGCTAATATCCTTTTGTTCGACAACCCGACTCAGGGTATAGACGTCGGCGCAAAGGAAGAGATATACAAGTTGATCCTGTCTCTTGCAAATGAGGGCAAAACAGTACTTGTAAACACGCTCGAAATACCTGAGCTTCAGAAGGTAGCGGACAAATGTCTGATTTTCTATGAGGGACAAATAGCAGGGACTCTGAGTCACGAGGAGATAGAAGAGCACACGGTGATGATGATGTCCACAGGACTTACGGAAACCGGAGCAAAGAAAAACGATAACGAGGTAACAGTGAAATGAACAACAAGTCAAAAACAAATATGATTGGAAAAATATGGCGAGGCTACAGCTTCATATTTGTATTTTTCATAATTTTTCTGGTTTATGCTCTGACCAGCAGCGGCTTTACCTGGAGTGCTACCATGAATATTTTCCGTCACTCCGCGGTTATCGGAATAGTGGCACTCGGCATGGGCCTTGTGTGCCTCACGGGAGAGATAGATCTGTCAGCCGGATCAACACTGGCTTTTGTCAGCGGTTTTTCAGTAGTCATTTTTAACATGACAAATGGCAACATCGCAGTAACGCTCATCTTTTCACTTGTAATGGGAGCGCTTCTCGGACTCATCAACGGAATACTGGTCGGCGTTGTGAAAATGCCATCCTTTATCGTAACTCTTGCAACCATGCTGATCTACAGATCCTTTGCACAGTATTTCTGCCAGCATATTTCAAAGAAGCTTATCGGCGGAGGAAGCTCAGTATACAAGATGACCTCCGGCCTTGCGGGCTACGATTCAATGTACGGCTTTGGTAACGGCAAGCTTGCAACACTTCCCATCGTGGGAATCGTGCTTATCCTTTTCACTGT
Organism: Butyrivibrio sp. WCD2001; assembly: GCF_000424485.1. Lineage (NCBI taxonomy): Bacteria > Bacillati > Bacillota > Clostridia > Lachnospirales > Lachnospiraceae > Butyrivibrio > Butyrivibrio sp. WCD2001. The sequence goes on from NZ_AUJZ01000005.1 coordinate 124,899, forward strand.
TCTTTTCGTATACATCACAAACGATACAAAGTTTGGTAAAAAGATCTATGCCGTTGGTTCCAGTGAAAAGGGTGCGTTTATGAGCGGTATCAACGTAAGACTCATGAAAATGATGTCCTTCGTGATCATGGGAGTTATGATCGGTGCAGCAGCTTTCCTCTGGATCTGCATGAACGGTTCATCAGATCCCGCAACAACAGGTAACAGCTATGAGATGTATGCAATCGCAGCAGTAGTGCTCGGTGGCATCGCAATGTCAGGCGGCAAGGGCAAAATGATCGGTGTTCTTTTCGGATCACTTTCCTATACCGTAATTGACAAGATCATCATCGCTCTTAAGATGGATTCACTCATTAACAACGCAATCAAGGGAATAATCCTCATCCTGGTAATCCTTATCCAGGTTGCAGGCCCTCAGATCAAAGAGAAGTTCATGACATCTAAAGAATAAGATAACTAAGATGCGCGACAGAAGCCGCCATGAGTAGAAAGGCATAAATCACAGATCCAGCCAATTGGGTCTGTGATTTTTTATGTTTATTTAAGATTTTTGGATGAAATACCATAGTAAAATATATGCATAAAGGTTAAATTGTGCCTTTTTTTCTTATAGAGGAACCTGTGTTATGGGCATCGATATCATTGAAAACGTATGCACCCTGCTGGTCGTTATTTTCGGGACGTTGTATTCGCTTTTTAAATACGTCAAGACGCCGCTTCGTGGGTGGCTTTACATTTCCATCTTTTTCCTGACACATCTTCTCAGCGATTATTATTGGACTACATATACTCTGGTAATCGGTGAGGATCCTGATGTCTCGGCGCTGATGGCTTACTTCGGCTGGAATGTAGGCTATCTTGTTATGTTGCTCTTGGCGATTAAAATGCGCCCGGATTATGTAAAAGGGTTCTTCAATCTTCTGATGCTGCTTCCGATACCGCTGAATATCTGGCAGTTTTTCATATATATCCAGTATGGCGGAATCTTCAATAATATCTGGGAAGGGGCTCTGGCTACTGCTATCATGTGCATATGTTTGCAGGTAATTTTGCATTATTTCATGCACAGGGCAGAGAATGTAGCTTTCCCGTATGTTCATGTTGCTCTGGCTCTTTTCATACTCTTCGAATATGGCATGTGGACCTCTTCATGCTACGATTGGAGCTGGGCTCCGGTAGATCCCTATTATGTGTTCAGCTTCCTTGAGTGCGGGTCTTTGCTCCTTTTGGCGCCTGCCACTGACAAGGAATATGCCCAGAGAGGCTGTGTTAAACCCGAGAGAAGCGTTCAGGAAACCCGTTTTACAATTCTTCTTCAGGCGACAATCGCTGTAATTATTTTCTTCGGCGGCGTTGGCGGCTACTCTGCCGGTCTTATGATGAAAAATGCTCTGCCTAAAGGGGCATCGGATCCCGGAAACTATAAAAATATCGCAATTACTCTCTTTGTCATTTCAATTGTTCTTGTACTTTTCATAATGATGATAATCACGATGACAGCCATGCGCTATAAGGCCATAGAGCGCAATATGCCCGAAGATGCTGCTATAAAGCGCGGACGCTTCAACTTTGTGCTGACTATTGTGATCACGTTGTCGCTGATGATCATTTCCGTTATTTATACATCAAGGCTGTTTTACAAAGTGGCTGTTACGGGTGTAATAGAAAACGGGCAGAACAGGGTTTATTCAACCTCGGAAGAACTCGAGAATTATATAGGTGTTGCGAGGTCGATTCTATGGGTTACGGCGGATACGGTAGATATCATGCTGGAAACAGGCTCTTCACAGCAAAATGTCCTTGATTACATCACGGATCAGACAAAGAATCAGTCTGAGCAGTTTGATGAGAACTTCACCGGTCTCTACGCCTATGTGAACGGAGAGTATTTGGACGGCTCCGGATGGGTTCCGCCTGCGGATTACGACGTGGAAGTGCGTGACTGGTATAAGAATGCGGTGGATGCGAACGGCAACACCATCATTGTTAATCCCTATGTTGATATGCAGACGGGATCGCTGGTTATAACCATTTGTAAACTGATTGATAACAGAGATGAACACGGAAATTATGAAAAACGCGATGTCGTTGCACTGGATCTTGTCGTCAATCATGTTCAGAAGGTTACCGAGGATATCAATATCGGCGGCAAGGGCTTCGGGTTCGTTGTAAACAAAGACGGGATGATAATAGCCCACCCCAATCGCTCCTTAAACGGCAGCAATATAGAGGATATATACGGAACCGGACTCATAGAAACTATTACCGAAAACTGCAACAGCTCTGTGAAAGCAAGACTGGAGAACCGTGATTGTACTCTTTTCATAGATTCCGTCATAAATCAGTGGTATGTGGTGATTGCCATAAGTGATAACGAGCTCTTTGCTGAATCCAACGGACAGCTGGCAGTGAATATAGTTGTGTCACTGCTGATTTTCCTGCTGATTTCCTTCTTCTACTATCTGGGTTATAAAAATGAACAGCTGAATGCCAGAAAGATGGAGGATATGCGAAGCGCGGATATGCGCCATGAGTATGAGGCTCAGGTACTCAAGCAAAAAGAGACAGCTGCGAATGAGGCTAACAAGGCAAAGAGTCAGTTCCTGGCACAGATGTCTCATGAGATAAGAACGCCTATCAATGCAGTGCTTGGCATGAACGAGATGATCCTTCGCACCTCGAAGGATGAACAGACTCTTGAATATGCCAATAACATTGATTCTGCGGGGAACATCCTGCTTGCGCTTATCAATACCATCCTGGATTTTTCAAAGATCGAGGACGGTAAGATGGATATAATTCCTGTAAATTATGATACATCATCATTCATTCTTGATCTGATAAATTCCATCAAGAGAAGAGCGGAGACAAAGGGATTGGAGCTCATTCCGGAGATAGACGAGAGCATTCCCTGCACGCTTTTCGGTGATGACGTGCGCCTTAAGCAGGTTATAGTTAATCTTCTTACTAATGCCGTGAAGTATACTGAGACCGGATCTGTCTGGCTCACCATGAAAAATGTTATTATTGACGGTGACAAGTTGAAGCTCTACGTCTCCGTGCGGGATACCGGTATTGGTATCAAGCCTGAAGATATAGACAGACTCAGCCTTTCGTTCCAGAGATTTGATGAAAAGAAAAACCGAAACATCGAGGGAACGGGCCTTGGAATGTCCATCGTTACAAACCTTCTGAATCTCATGGGCAGTAGGATCTGCGTTGAAAGTACCTATGGCGAAGGCTCAAATTTCTATTTTGTTATTGAACAGGGAATTGTGGACAGAACGCCTATAGGCGATTTTGCAAAGAATCTGGAGAACAGGAAAAAAGAGCGCACGAACGAGGACCTGATAAGCGCGCCTGGCGCCCGGGTCCTTGTGGTGGACGACAATAACCTGAACCTCATGGTTGCCAAGAGCCTTCTGAAGCTGTGCAATATTTTTCCTGATGCAGTGGCTTCCGGAAGAGAGGCAATAAACCTCATGGGGAAGAAGTCTTATGACATTGTTTTCCTTGATCATATGATGCCGGGTATGGATGGAATCGAGACTTTGCATGAACTTGAGGAATGCAGCCTCATTCCTACCGGGACGAAGATGATAGTCCTAACTGCCAATGCGGTTGTGGGAGCTAAGGAAAACTATTTGAGGGAGGGCTTTGATGATTATCTGTCCAAGCCCATAGAGCTCAAAAATCTTGTGGAGCAGCTTAAAAAGTATCTTCCGAAAACCGCATATGAACATGTGCGCGAAACCGAAGCTGTAACGGTGAATACTGAAAAAAACAAGCAGCCCGAGAAGCCTGAATATAAGCCGATAGTATTCGATGATGATGCACCTGTCTATGATATAGAAAGACTGAAGGAGGCAGGTATGGACACCGAGACAGGCCTTGCCTATTGTGCAGGTGATCCCGACACCTTCTTTGAAGTGCTCTCTGTTTTCACAAGTGATTATGAATCGAAGAGCAGCAATTTCAAGTCTTATTATGAGAGTGAAAACTGGCATGATTATGACATTCTGATCCATGCACTTAAGGGTAATCTTCGTGCAATCGGAATGCAGGAGCTTGCAGAGAAGGCCTTTGCTCTGGAAAAAGCGGCCAAGCAAGGTGATGCCGATTACATCAAGGCTAATCACGAGGCTATGATGGAGGAGTATCGCAAAATTAATGAAGTTATCTGTGAAGCTGCGCTGTGATATTGTCGTATGATTTTTCGCACCCTTCGGAAATTCTCCGGAGGGTGTTTCTATGTCTTGACCTCGCCCTTGGGGCAAACTTTATAATTCTTTTCAGATGATAAAGTCAGGAGGAAATGGTATGAAGATAGCGGTAATGGCTGATATTCACAGCAATCATATAGCACTTGAAAAGTGTGTCAGGCAGGCACAAAGGCTTGGAGCAGATGAGTTCCTTTTTCTTGGAGATTACGTCGGAGATCTCGCCTATCCTCAGAAAACACTTAAGTACCTTGAAAAGCTTCGCTCTGAAGTTCCCTGCACATTTATCAGGGGGAATAAGGAGGATTACTGGATAGATTACCGACAGGCAGATCATGACGAGTGGGAGTGGAAGCCGGGGACCTCAAACACAGGAATGCTCAGGTACGGCTTTGACAGGATCACGGACAGTCAGATAGATGAGTTTGAAAAGATGCCGATTTCCATGGTGATAGAGCGTGAGGGGATGCCGCCTTTTACCATATGCCACGGCTCACCCTTCAGTGCCACAGAGAGCATGAGGGAAGGCAACGATTATATTGATGAACTTACGGAAAAGCTTGAGAACGAGCTTACAATCTGCGCCCATTTTCATATTCAGATGCAGTATGTAAGAAACGGAAAGCGCGTAATAAATCCCGGCTCCGTAGGCCTGTCCTTCAGGTGCGGCGGAAAGGCCCAGTTCATGATGCTTCACGGAAATGACGGAAGATGGGAGCCTGAGTTCATATCCCTCCCCTATGAGGTGGAAGAGGTCATAAGAGAGATGGACGAGGAAAAATTGTGGAAGCACGCACCCGCCTGGTATCAGGTCACAAGATCCATAATCCTCGGTGGCGATGTCTCTCAGGGCAAGATCCTGAAGAAGGCTTTCGAACTTTGCGAAAAGGCAGAAGGCTTTGCCCAGTGGGGGAAGATTCCGGAGAAATACTGGGACATGGCGCTTGATTCCTACAGTATTCCGATAGCTGAACCGGTGATGGATTGATATTTCAGATATTAGATGAAGAATTCTGATTCAAAAGATAAAAATTCGCATAAGTCAAGTACGAAATATGAACTGACTTATTCATAATTCGTAGGCAAACCCTCAAGGATTTCGTGTATAATACTATTGGCGCTTTCTTTTCTGCAAATCTGGACAGCGTCATGGGTATGGGAAACGATTTTCTTTGAGGGATACAAAATATGAAACTGGAGACTGGACTACGAAGGCAGAGTAATAGTCAAATACGGTTTCGCATCTACTTAGTATATGACACATCCTAAGTTTACTTGGGGTGTGTTTTTTGTGTTCATACTTTATGCTTTGGGAAGGGAGAAATTTTAATGAAGACAAAGAGAATATTTAAAAACATTATGCCTTTAATTATGGCTGTGGCACTTTTTATTTCGGCGCTGCCGGTGTCGGGGATCAAGGCGAAGGCGGCTGAAGATTTCACCCCTGTTGTATCGGTGAAAGAAAAAAAGATAACTCTTCAAATTAATCAGCCTGTTGAAGGTAATAAAATGGGTGATGTCGGAATCGTAAAATATACGCATTATTTGGATGCCAAAAATACGATTACTTTTCAGGAAAGCTGGATTGAGCAAGGGTCGTCACTCTATTTTGGAAATAATGATACTTTTAAAGGAGGGCATTATTATCACTATGAAGTTGTAGTATATGCGCCTAAAGAAGACCTGAGCGATTTTACAATCGATAGTGAGCATAATAAAGACCGCGTAGTATGGCAGGCCGGAACAGTAAATAGTACTTACAAAGGGGCACATACAATTATTTTTGAAGGGTATGTTAAGGCGAGTTTTAATCCTCCTTATGACATGGGAGAATACACGCTTGATCTGTCAAAAGGAAATGTAAAGATGGATAATTTGTCTGGACAAATTATTTACGATACTCTTTACGCATTAAGAAATATGGATAATAGAATAAGCAGAGATAATGCGTATGTTGAAGCTGGTGAACCTCTGCAAGGCTATGATTTGGATCAGGACGGCTCCTGTGACATGTATTATGACTGGGATTCTAGTGGGAATTACATATTTAGCCCTTATGTCGATAATTCTGTAAAAGACCAGATTACACTTCGTCTAAATTATAAGACAATGGACGACTTGAATGAGAGCAAAACTCGCTTTTACAGCGCACTTACCATAAAGCTTCCTGAGCCTTCTGGCAAATCGAGATTTAATCAAGGTTCACCCACTATAGATTTATCAAAGGGACCTTATTTTACAAGTAATGTGAAAAATATTGGCTATTTCTATGCTTTTTATAAAGCGTGCATTTATGAGGGAAGTATTAAAGAAAATGAAAAATCGCCTACCGAAGCAGATATTGATCTGGACAAAGACGGAACATGGGATATAAACATTAATTTGACATTAACTGCATCCCTTGATTTTGTTGATATGACTATAACAGCACTGCCTACAAGTAGCATCAAGACAAAGATTACCAAGAGTCTTAGCGAGTCTATTAAAAAGACATTAGATATGGGAAAACGGTCATATTATGGAGAAGCTACATTTGTTTTCCCTGATGAAAAGCCATCCACACCACCGGAAGAAAGTAAGAAAGAAGAGACAGGAAAAGTAGAAAAGGAAGAAAAAGCGGTAAAGGTAGAAGAACCCGCATCTGCCCATACTGTAGGCGAAGCCATAGAGAACGGCGGAGCTTCCTACACAATCTCATCAGTAGATGAAGGGAAAGAAGCGGTTACATATGCTAAGCCTGAGTCCAATAAGGTTGCAAGCGCTACAATTCCGGACACTATAACCATCGATAACAAGGAATATAAGGTCACTGAGATTGCAGCAAATGCATTCAAAAACAATAAGAAGCTTAAGAAGATAACTATCGGTAAGAACATAAATAAGATCGGAGCAAATGCTTTCTTTGGTTGCAAGAATCTTAAGAACATAAAGTTCAAGACAGTTCTTCTTACCAAGAAGACAGTTGGCAAGAATGCTTTCAAGGGCGTAAATGCCAAGGCAAAAGCAAAAGTTCCGAAGAAGGTACTTAAAGCTTACAAGAAATTCCTTCCGGGCAAAGGCTTAAACGGCAAGGGACAGAAGATCACGAAGTAAATGGCAGGCTAAATACAAAATAGCTAAGAAATCAGTAAGCTTACTGTGCGAAAGATAGCAAAGAGAATAGCAAGCTGATGAAGTGAATAAAAAGATAAAAAATACGGGGGAGTCCATATATAGATTCCTCCGTATTTTCAAAAGAAGGTTTATATAGAATCGATTCCACTTTTTTTATATGATTAAATATAGTTGCATGGGACTTGTTATGAGGGGAGCCATAATGAAATTTATGAAATTATTTGTCGCAGTTTCTGTAACTTTACTTATGCTTTTTTCGCTTATAGGATGCGGGAGCAAGAAAACCATCTCTCATGATGAAATGCTGAAATTGCAGAAAGAAAGCTACACCGTGGTGCTGGATAGCGAAGAAGATCTGGAATTAACGAACTTTGTCTTTTCTGCCGGTGGTGGGATGGCTGCTGTGCCGAATAGCTACAAGATTCAAGTGGTAAAGCTGGCTGACGGATATTACTTCTCGAATGATTGGGAGAAATATTACAAGGCGAGTGATGCTGAGGTCAAGCTTTTCCTAAATATTCTGGATAAGTACAATATCTATAAGATCAAAGAAATTAAGAGTGATGACTTCGTACTGGATGGCATGGATTTCTATTTGGAATACTGGCTGTCAGACGGAACCAGGGTCACCGACAGCGGACAATTCGACAATATTCCTTATGGGTATCCTTTCCTGGAAGAACTTGATGATCTTGTAGATATGGGATTTAAGGTGAAGTGATAGGTTACGGAAGTCTTGTTTATTATCTTGGAATCAGCAGAAAATCGGAAATTACCTACTTATGGCGGTAGTGAAGAATAAGAAATGTATTATGATTAATAAGGGAAACAACAAAAGAAGTAGTGTTGCTTGAATTTATTGTAAGGAAAAATGAGCAATACAATAAATGGAGCAGCTATGGATATATTTGTTGTAAGGGAAAGGGCACCTGTACAACAAATCCGTAAAGAATAGTTAGATTTGTTGTTGCGACTATTTTTGTAAACAACAAACCGGCTGATAGCAGCTCAATTTATTGTATAGAGAATTCTAAGGTGCAACAAACCGGCTGATACCAACACAATTTATTGTTCAGAGAATTCTTAGGTACAACAAATCCAGAAATGATAAGAAGAGTTGTTGCACTATGAAAATATACTAATACTGCTCACATGGAGGGAATATGAAAAATCATTATATAAAGGCATTTTCATTAACACTTGCGGCAGTGATTGCGTTGAATATGACTGCTTGCGGAAAAGCGGGTGACGACAAGACTTCAAACACGCAGGATGAGAATAGCAGCGTAGCAGAAACAGCTCAAGAAGACAGTGCTGTTTCCGAAGGCAAGGATGACGCAGATAAAGATAATGCAGATGCACAAGCTGATGCGGATTCCCAAAGCGAAGATGTCGCAGACGCTCAGAACGAAGCTGATACAAATTCCCAAGAGGAGACCAATGCAGAATCCGAGAATAACAGCGATGATTCATTGTCCACACTTGATTCTGCTAAAAACGATGCCGGAACAGATGCGATTTCTATAGCAGCTTACGAAGAAGTTTACGCGCCTGTTCTCGATGCCTATCGTGACATTCTGAAAAACGGCTACGACTACGAAGGTCCGCTTTCCGACTATATTGCGATGGGAATGTTGGAAGACGTGAATTATGTTGAAAAAGATATCATGAATGATACCGTCGGTTATCTGATAAAAGACCTCAGCGGTGATGGCGTGCCGGAGCTTGTGGTTGGAAGAAACAGACAAAAAGATTTTATAGGACCCGGGAATGAAGGAATTGTCTATTGCTGCTATACCTGCAAGGATAATAAGCCTGTTTTAGTCTTTGATGGCTTTAATCGAAGCTGCTATTACTGGGCAGGCGACGGAAAGTTCAGCTATCTGGGTTCAGGCGGCATTATGTACCAGTACTTTGGGTTATGCCATCTAAGCGATGATGGCACCAAGGAAGTATGGGAGGATTTCTATTTTTCAGAAGATAATCATGACGGAACCGCCTCCTATTACCATAATACATTAGGAACGGATGATGTGGAAAAATCAGAAAAACTGGACATCACCGATATGGATTTTTCAAATGAGGAAGACAGTTTGGTAAAGGAAGAGCTTCCGCTTACACTTTTCAAAGATAGCGGTGATGGCGTGGAGGCAGATAGTGGGGAGCCCACGAAGGTATTTAAGAACAATATGTCAGCGGCCGAGCTTAGGGTAATTGAGAAAAAGCTGAACAGTATCGGTTACTATGGTTTCCTGCTAAGGTCTTTCACGGATCCTCACTACATTGACTGGAATGAAGTGTTCTATACAGGTGCCGGATTTGATCAGCACGGAGCTACGAAGGAGGTCAGGGATGCATTTTTGAAGGCAACCGGTGATGATGAGATATACACTGATCTCACGGTTGTTTCCGGTAAGGACGTCAGGGATTATGTGAAGAAGACCACCGGCTTTGACTACGATGAAATGGTAAACGACCTCGACTGGGTTTATCTTGAGAAATATGATCTTTTCATTTCTGAGCATGGCGATACCAATATGGCCTTTGTCACAGTTAACGAAGGAATGTTGGAGGATGGCGAGTATACTATTATTTACACCAACTATGAAGGCAAGGAGTACGGTGTAACTTTCACCGAGGAAAATGGCACATATTGTTTTAAATCCAATCTTCCTGACTATATTGCAAAGAATCCGTCATACGAGCCGGATATTGATCAGAGTACGATCACAGAGGGACAGCTTATTCCCGACAGCGACCAGAGATACTTAACCGAGGATGACTTAAAGGGCTTCAGTGAGGAAGAACTCAGAATTGCACGAAATGAGATTTACGCCCGCTGGGGAAGAAAGTTCAAAGATAAGAAGCTTCAGGAATACTTTGAGACAATGGAATGGTATTTCCCTATGACCGAGCCGGACGATTTTGATGAGAGCCTTTTGAACGTATATGAAAAGGAAAATCTGGACTTTATCAGTAAGTATGAGAAGAAGATGAAGAAGTAAGTTCGATTTCTTTTTCTATGGAATGAAAGATTTGTGTGAAAGCACAGATGAGTAGATCGGTGGGAATCTGTGGAATAGAAGAATTGTGCTAAAACGCAGATTCCTGTCTACAATAGTTGTTGATACAAGAGGTGTCTTGGCATGGCTAAGTATAGGCACCGCCAAGATATTAGGAGAATCACTTATATCTTGGTACGGGAAAACCATTTCATTACCAATATAAAGTTGAAACAAGAAAAATCTTGGTACATGAAAGTTGTTTCATTACCAAGATAAAGGCGAAACGTGAAAAATCTTGGTATAGGAAAACATTTTTTTTACCAAGATATAGTTAAAACAAGAAAAATCTTGGTACAGGAGGAAGATTTTGTTACCAAGATAAAGTCAAAACAAGAAATATCTTGGTTCATGAGAACTATTTCATTGCCAAGATAAGGTTGAAACATGATATATCTTGGCACAACATGATATGAGGGAGATAGCATGAAAAAGAAATCTTTGTTGTCACTACTATCGATAACAATAGTCACTTTATCACTTGCTGCAACAGCATGCGGAAATAGTAATAATCCCGGTTCAGATAGCAATAGCAACGGTGGAGAAGTAGATTCCGCGCAGGCTGAGCAAGGTGACGTGGCAAATGAAGAAAATACGAACGGGGCTCAAAAGGACAATACCAACGAAGCAAATAAGGACAAGGCCAGCGAAGATGTGGACAGCACCGGCAAAGCCGGCGATGGCCAAGGTGACGACATCGAAGAAACAGGCACCGGAACAAACGATACAGAAAAGAACGACATCGATGAATCCACATCCTCCGATGAAGACGAGCCGGATTCAGACGGCCTGAAGGCACCTGTAGTGTCGCAGAGCGAAATTGCAGAGATGACAGACACCTTCACTGCTAAGGTTGCCAAGGCAGCAGGCGTGTCGCCGGAAAAGGCATCCAAGTATTATCTTGTGGACGATTTCGATACCGATGGAAAAATCGAGGGCTTCTTTTATGTTGGTGATGGAGTCATGGATGAACTTGGTGCTTGTGAAGGAACCATCTGGTTTGTAAACGAGAACGAATGCAGACAGATTCATGATGAATTTGGCTTTGCAGCTGATAATGAAAATGTCTTTGGAATTATCGAAGGTGCGGATAAGCGATTTATTGCATTCAGCGATGTCTATGTGACAAGCAGGGTGACGAATCTCTACTATGTTGACGGGGATAAATTAAACGAGTCATCTGTTTCAAGAATGGGTTATGCAGAAGTGGATCAAAGCACAGGCGATCTGATAATAACCATCGATGCCTATGACAATTACTGCGACTATGAGAAAGGGTCAGACAAACCCATGTGGACAGGGCACACCTGGAAGCCGTATTACTATTATTACTCAAGAAGTGAAGGCGATTTCACCGAATACGAAGCAAGGTTTATAGATGAGGATATCTTGGATGAAAAGTACGGAATCAATGCGGAAAAAGAACTGAAGAGTCAGGGATATACACTGGATAGCATAATCGAAAGAGACAATGGCATAGTAAACATAAATTACTCAAAGACAACAGAGAATGAAGACGGTTCTAAATCAATTGAGTACAGAAACGCCACCTATGATTCCAGAACAAGCAAATACGACAATCCCTGGGACAATGAGAAGGCAGGATTTTTTGAATCGGATTACGGCGGAACCTTTAGCTGTTTCTTAGGCACTGCAGATAGCATAAAAGCCTACGCCGATTTTCTGGAAAATTACATGCAGCATCCGGTTATATCTACTATGTATGAAGAAGGTTTTGGGGAGGAAGACAGACCTGTAGACGCTAGCGATGTGGTTTTCGAACTCATCTATGTAAACGATGATGATATTCCGGACCTTGTGCTTGCAAATGGGGACTGTCCCTGGAATCCTGTGCACCTTTTCACAGTTGAAGAAGGAGAAGTGAAGCAGGTCGGAGAGTACTCAATGTACGGACTGATGTATTACTCACCAAAAACGGGAGAGATACTTCCAAATTATTATATACCGGCAGGAAATGCGGAAATAAACATATTTGGAAGTGACAAGACGAAACCTTATGACTTAGATAAGGATGCAACAAGGTTCCTGAAGTCTCCCGATATTCAGGGCATGAGGCTGAATGATGTCAAGGATTTTGAGCGCACTTTGGCACATATGAAAAGCGCTGCCCCTACAGGTTTAACACCGGTTGGAGCACCGATAATTGACGACTCCTATTTAAAAGAAGGCGAAGTTACTTTTGAAGGAAAACATGCCGCAGCTATTCCCGGAATTTGGTATCTCTACTACGATGACGGAATTGCACCGACCTGGATGGAATTCGATACGGTGGGAACATTCACTGCCCATGATGCGGATGGCTTTGTGGAGGCTACAGGCTACGTCGAATTCAGGGATAAGGATCCCATCTTAGAAGACGGCGAGATTTACAGACTCTTTTATTCCGACGGCACATTTTACAAGGACTTTGAATTTGCACCGGTTGATGATTTCGGATACATGATGGATTACGCTGGACAGCTTTATTACAAAGACCCCGATAACTGGCCCAAGGGATAAACACAATTATAAACATATATGGATTACCTTAAGGAGATTCTGAAGGGTATATGATTTCAAGGGACTTTTGCCTGTTTGGGGCATGAGTCCCTTTTCATATTTTATACTTGTTTAAGATTATCCTGGGACGAAATATAGTAAAATGAAAGGAGATTTACTAATGAGGAGGCAGTAACTATGGCAACACCGCATATAGGCGCAGAACCAGGTGATTTCGCGAAGACAGTTCTAATGTCGGGAGACCCGCTCAGGGCAAAATTCGTGGCGGAGAATTATCTTACGGATGTAAAGTGTGTAAATGAGATCAGAGGGATGCTTGGCTACACAGGAAAATATGAAGGCAAGGAAGTGTCCGTGATGGGGCATGGAATGGGAATCCCTTCAATTTGTATTTATACCTATGAACTCTACAATTTCTTTGATGTTGATAACATCATAAGAATCGGCACTGCGGGAGCACTGCAGGATAACATAAGAGCCCGAGATCTGATATTTGCGGTGGGAGCTCATTACGATTCCTCTTACGGACAACAATATGGACTGGTGGGGTGCTTTTGCCCTACAGCTTCCTACAGCATCTTAGAGAGAGCCGTGAACAAAGCTAGAGAAAGAGGCGTAAGATATCATGTAGGAAATGTCTTTTCGACTGACATTTTCTACTCGGACACTCTGGACAGGTATGCGCGCTACAGAGATTTTGGCACACTTGCGACTGAAATGGAGACCTCCGGTCTTTACATGAATGCCGCTGATGCCGGGAAAAATGCGCTCTCTATCCTTTCCGTCTCGGATCATCTTTTCAGAAAGGATAATATAACTCCGGAGGAGAGGCAGACAACTCTCACGGATATGATTGAAATCGCACTTCAGACTGCTGTAGAACTATGAAAATAGGAGGCACAAGATGAAAAAAATTATAGCAATGTTACTTACTCTGTCACTTTTAATCAGCGTGACTGCCTGCGGCGCATCTTCGAAGAGCAAGGGCGGCGATAGCGGAGATTACAAGATAGCGATGATTACTACCTCCGGTGATGTCACGGACATGTCCTTTAACCAGACGACCTATGAGGCATCAAAAGAGTTTGCGGAGGAAAGAGGTGTGGATTTCCAGTACTACAAACCCACCGAGGACACTGATGATGCCAGAATTGCTGCTATTGATAATGCGGTAGCTGATGGCTTTAATGTAATAGTAGTGCCCGGGTATCTGTTTGCAGAAGTCCTTGCAAACTGGGCCGGCAGTAACGAAGATGTTCATGTTATCGTGGTTGACTGCAGTCAGGGCGATTTCGAAAGCGCAGGAGTCTACGAGCTTCCTCAGAACACCTGCTCTCTGACATATAACGAAGGGCTCGCGGGATATATGGCGGGCTATGCTGTAGTTAAGGAAGGATACAAAAAGCTTGGATTTCTCGGTGGAATGGCAGTTCCTGCGGTTATCAGATTCGGTTACGGTTTCATCCAGGGCGCCGACGATGCGGCAAAGGAACTTGGAAATACCTCGGAAGTTGAAGTAAACTATGTATACGGAGGGCAGTTCTTCGGCGATGAGTCGATTACCGCAGTTATGGATACCTGGTACCAGAATGGCACAGAGATAGTATTTTCTTGCGGCGGCGGAATTTTCACATCAGCAGGAGAAGCTGCAAAGAAGGCAGGCGGCAAGATCATAGGTGTTGATGTCGATCAGTCTGTATCTCTGGACGGTCTTTACGGAGACGGAATCTGTGTGACTTCTGCCATGAAGGGAATTGCTCCGTCAATAAAGGCAGCGCTTACAGATCTGTTCGACGGAAACTGGGACAACTACGCAGGCAAAATTATGAGTCTGGGAATTGTTTCGGGCGATGACCCTGAAGCGAATTATGTACAGCTTCCGATGGATACCTGGTCCATGAAAAACTTTACCATTGATGACTACAAGGCACTTGTTTCATCAATGTATGAGGGAAATGTTAATATTTCAAATGACATCGCAGCGATGCCGACTACTGAAATAAAAATTAAGGTATTTGACAATATACACTGATACTTAAGTCTATGTCTCAAAACGAAAAACAAAAAGCATATATTGCCATAGATTTGAAGTCCTTTTATGCCTCTGTCGAATGCCATGATATTGGCAGGAATCCGCTGACTACAAATCTCGTAGTTGCGGACAGAAGCAGAACTTCAAAAACAATTTGTCTGGCTGTTTCTCCCGCTCTCAAAAAATATGGGATCCCCGGGAGGGCCAGACTTTTTGAGGTTGAGCAGAAGGTTAAGGAGATAAATGCGAAGAGGCTGATGAACGCTCCGGGAAGAACTTTTACCGGAGAATCTGATGATGACAACGCGCTTTCTTCAAATCCATCTCTTAAGCTGGATTTCATTGCCGCCGTGCCGAGGATGGCAAGATACATGGAGATAAGCACTGAGATCTATAAAATCTACCTGAAGTATATTTCCCCCGAGGATATACATGTCTACTCGATTGACGAGGTTTTCATAGATGCCACGGGCTACCTTGGGACTTATAACAGAACTCCGAAGGAGCTGGCAATGGACATGATAAAGGATGTTCAGGAGGCCACCGGAATTACGGCAACTGCGGGAATTGGTACAAATCTCTACCTTGCAAAGGTTGCGATGGATATCGTGGCTAAGCATGTTGAACCCGATGAAAACGGAGTCAGAATTGCAGGGCTCGATGAGATGAGCTATAGGGAAAAACTGTGGAATCATACTCCTCTCACGGACTTTTGGAGAGTCGGAAGAGGCTACGTGAAAAAGCTCTCCGAGGTCGGGCTTTATACGATGGGAGATATCGCAAGATGCAGTCTCGGAAAGGATATGGAATTCCATAACGAAGAGCTTCTTTACAAGCTTTTCGGAATTAACGCTGAGCTCCTCATTGATCATGCGTGGGGATACGAACCCTGTACGATGGAGATGATAAAGGCTTATAAGCCCGAGAACAGCAGCCTAAGTCAGGGTCAGGTTCTTCATTGTCCCTATGATTTTGATAAGGCTAGGATAATTGTAAGGGAGATGGCAGATGCCCTTGCCATGCAGCTTTTGGAGGAGAAAAAGGTCACCGACCAGATAGTTCTGACCATAGGCTATGACATGGAAAGTCTTAAGCTTCCCGGAATAGCTAAGAAATACAAGGGGAAAATCAAGAAGGACTATTATGGAAGAGAGGTTCCGGAGCATGCGCACGGAAGTTGTAACCTTGACGAATTCACGGCCCTCTCCGGACATATCATAGATGCAGCATTAAAGATTTATGATGAAAAAGTGGCTCCCGAACTTTTGATAAGAAGAGTGACAATCGTCGCATCGCATGTACTTGATGAAACCGCTTCACAAAAGATGGCAGAGGAATCTTACGAACAGCTTTCACTTTTTGATGTTATGAATCCGCAAAAAGCTGATGCCCGGCAGCAGGGCAGAGACGGTGAAAATGAGCAGACTAAGTCCGACGAAAAGCAGCTTGCCAAGTCCGATGAGAAGCAGCTTGCCCTTCAGAAGGCAACTCTTGAGATTCAGAAGAAATTCGGGAAAAACGCCATAGTAAAAGGCACTTCGCTTCAGGAAGGTGCCACCGGATTGGAGAGAGGAAAGCAAATCGGCGGGCATAAGGCATGAAGGTATGTAAGATTGCTATTCAGATGTGTTTAAGATTATCTAAGTTGTGAGACAGAAACAATAATTGTTGATTTTTCAAGGAGCTAGACGATGAAAAAAAGTAATATTGGTTTTACTGATGTGGCATCTGTAGAGGATTTGTTTGATATTGGCCAATATACTAAAGGGCTTACCGAGTTTATATCCGCATGCCGTACGCCAATGACAATTTCTATACAGGGGGCATGGGGGACAGGGAAAACTACAGTGATGAATATTGTTAGGGATTCCTTAAAACAGTGCGATGATATACAAATGATTTGGTTTAACACCTGGCAATTTTCTCAGTTCCATATGGATGATGAGCTGGCGTTGTCATTTTTGGAGTATTTATGCTCAGAGCTCGAGTTGTCTGAATCTGATAAAGATGAGATATCACGACTTACACAAGGTTTTAGGAAAGTTACATCTGCATCAAAGGAAATATTACTGTCTATAGTGGACTCTCAGCTTGGGGGAAGAATTGCGGATAATTTGGAACGGGGACTTAGCGGCGGTGAGAAGAACTTTAATCCGATAGAAGCAATGCGCAATATGCGTGAACGTTTCGAAAGTTATATACAGGAAACGCTGATAAAGAGAGAAAAAAGTCGGATTGTGATTTTTATTGATGATTTAGATCGGCTTGAACCTCGTAGAGCAGTAGAACTTCTTGAGGTTTTGAAATTATTTTTGGATTGTCCAAATTGCGTTTTTATTCTGGCTATTGATTATGATGTCGTTGTTAGTGGAGTGGAAGCTAAGTATGGATTTGATGATGAAGATAAAGGAAAAAACTTTTTTGATAAAATAATACAGGTACCATTTAGACTCCCTGTAGCAAATTATAATATAACTCGTTACGTGAAAAACTGTTTGGAGGAGATAGGAATACAAAGTGATGATAATGAGCTATCAAATTGTGAAAATTTGATTGAATGTTCTATTGGTGCAAATCCAAGGGCAATAAAGCGACTGTTTAATGCATATCTGCTTCTTCGGTACATAACACCAAAATCACTTTGGGATAATACAGCTACACGGAATCTTCTTTTTGCAACACTATGCCTGCAGTATGCTGATGAGAATTTGTATAATATTATTATAAGACAAATATCAGGATTGGAGATGAACGATATACGAGCGCTGGCAACTGAGGAAATAGTACCAGATGTTTTTTCTGAGTTTATTGATGAAGAGGAATTAAAACAATGGAGACCATTCTTTCAAGTATTTGTTTCATTGATAGACGGAAGTGCAGGTAATGATGAAGAGCGAATAAAATTATTACATGAGACTACAGCACTTTCTACAGTTACTGCATCAGGAGAAAAGGATTCCAAAATGCAAGGTGAGAAAGTGCTTGATCATAACATGGAAAAAGTAAAAGTTTTAGGTGCTACTGATGTAAAATATAAGATATGTGTATTAGGAACGAATTTTAATATTGGACTTGGACAGTATGTGAAAGTGGAATACAACGGAAAAATTTATAATGCTAAAATGCACAATTCTATAAAAGGAAGAGTAGATAGGCTTGGAGCTTTGTTTAGTGATAATGATTTACATGAAGGTGATCGCATACATGTGTTTTACGATTATGCCGAAGGTCATTTGTTGTTTGAAAAAATAACTGAGGAATAAGGGGGAAATATGAAAGCTATAAAAAAGTTGGGACATACAGATGTTCAATATAAAATTATGACATTTGGAAAGGATTTTGATATAGGAGCGGGTACATCGGTTACGGTACAATATGAGCACAACCAGTATCAGGCGAAAATGCATTCTAAAGCAAAAGGAAGAATTGATGGACTTGCAAAACTATATCAGTATTCCAATTTTAGTGAAGGCGATGTTATTTCAGCAGAGTGGGATGAGAATACTAGGCTGATTATAATAACGAAATGTGGGAATGAATATGATGGCGATATTGTATCAGAAGGATCTCTTGATAATGTAGATTTAGACAATAATTATCAATATGATAGTTTGGAAAAAGCTAAATCAGAATTTGATTACGGGTGGAGGTTGCAAGAAGACCAGGATGCAATTCATAAACGCGAGTTGGAAGATATTTTTACAGACCTTGATTCCGTACCGGCTCATAAAGAGTTTTATTTTAATTCTGGGCACGAGGACTTTGTAGGGAGAATGCAAGTAAACAGAGATTGGATTTTGTATTGGGATCCATACAAAAATATGCTGCAATTTATGACAGAAACTGGAAATTTTCTGGTTAAGGAAAAGCTGCCGGATTGCAATAATTATTCATTTCTGCTTGGATTTAATAATGAAGGAGTTTGGTTCGCTGAATATGGCACAGGTTATACATGGGATGATAGTGAATGGATTAATCGTATAGTATGTTGCGATATAGTAAATAAAAAAGTAAAGGCATATAAGATTAATCAAAAGAAAGGTGTTCTGTTACTCAAGAATATTTACATATATGGAGATGAACTTTTCTATTTCTGCAGGGAATCAGAGACCATAGAAACAGCGTATAGAGTCAATGAAGGAGGAGAGCATAAAATTCTATCTCTGGCGCTCCATGAAGATGACAGTTCACATATATGCAGGGTTGTTTGTGGCCAGGATAAATATGCAGTAGTAATGAACACGGATTTCTATGACAAGGCCCAGGGGGTGCAAATATCATCTGTCTGTCGGATTTATCAAAAATCGTCAGGAGTCATGGAGGACGAAATAAAATCCGTGTCTCGTATAAAGACAATTGATTTTAATCGTAAATGCGCTATAACAGAGCTTTCTGTAATTGATAACATTAATTGTTCTTTTGCAATCCCTGTGTCACCGCCGCAAGGAATGGAGTGGTGGGTGTTAAAACCTTTGTACAACAATCCTGGACTTGAACGAATTGCAACATTTAAGCAAAGTGGAAAGCCAGCTGTTTTCCCTGTTTCAGAATGTAGTAGCCAGTTATTATATTTCGACTTTGAAAACTGTTATGTTGCTCCGCACTATTCAAAACTATGCAGATATGCACGAAATGGTAAAGAGTACTGTCTGTCTGGTGGAGGACATGGTGTCACTGAGTCAATTCTGGTTTCTTCAAAATATGTTTATTGTGATTATGATGCAAATGGTGTATCACAGTTACCTAGAAATTTTGACGATTTTGAAGGGCTGGCAAGAACTAATCCTCAAGCGACATTGATATTAAAGGAGCGCGTTGGAATAGATAAATGGAATTAGTGTCGATTGTATATCAATTTATTAGAAAAAGAACAAAATTATGAGAAAAAGAAAAATTATACTGTTATTAATAAGCGCTAATTTAGTATTTTTGATGGCGTGTTCAAATCGATATACAACTATTGATACAGAAAACACGATTGTGGATGAAAAGAATAATAATGAGGATATGTCTACGGTGGAAGAAACAGTATTAGAGGCTAAGAAAGATCCAGATTCTGAGCTCGTGGTTGCTGATAATGCTGATTCTTCTGACAATAATAACCTTGATAAACAGCAACTTCTAAGTGATGAAAGCATGGCAGCATACGAGAGATTTCTACATTTGGAAGAAGAGTTATATTTTGATAATTACGCGATGGATGGACTTGTTGCTGGTCAGGGGTATGTCTTCCGGGATGTTATAAAGGCTATTTCTGAGAATGGTGGATTTGAAGAACACAATTATCATGACTTTCAATATGCCTATATAGATTGTGGAAATGATGGTATTCCAGAGCTACTTATATCATTTTCTGATTCAACTGAAATGTCAGAATATGAGGGTGATACGGATTGTGCAATTGTTATCAAATATATTGATGGCAAACTTCAGTTTTGCACTGAGGAAATATGGCATTACAGAAATGCTGGGGCGATAAACAAATATGGAATTAGTTTTGGATCTATGACGGCATATGCCGGCTGTGGAATGGATACGGATTGCGCCGGTGTGGATAAAGATGGAAAGCGTTGCGATCTTTTCTATACAGATGAGTGTTATGCAGAGGCAATACCTTCGACCTATTGTGGTGGAGATAATGGTATTGATCTATCTTCAATGAGTGATAAGTGGAATGAATGGGGAGACAAGGTTTATTTGTACTCAACTACATTTTCATTTGGTCAGGATGATGGTAAAACCATCTATTCATATGAAATTTTTGATAGTGGCATTGACTCGCTTACTGTTGAGCAGATACTTACAGAAGGAGGTATGCCCTGGATTCCAAAGCAGGAATATGATTCTGAGGTAAAAAAATATATTGAAGAATTTGGGCTAAGCGTAGATGAATTTTATGCCGGAGAACCTGAATTTTCGCCTTTGGAAGCATTTAATGAAGCAGCTAAGAACTTTAATGAAGAGGATACTGCTAAGAGTGATAATACTTACAATCTAATCCTTAATGATGTTGTGGCAGATTCAAACTTAAATTCTGAAACAGCTCGCATGTTTTCAGCTTTTTTACATGGAGAGATTACGGCTGAAAATGGTGGAGAACAGATAAGTATTTATGAACTTTTGGCAGAAGATATAAGAAAGTATTTAAATAATCAAGGGGGAATTGAACAACAGGATGATAACTCTATAGAAATCCCATCAGATTTTGGATGCTTCTATTGCATGATGGAGCATGATGGTAAAAGCATTTTATACATTTTGAATCAATGTGCAACGACAGAAGGAACTTTATATCAGGTATTTTGTGAGGATGATAAAGTAGTATTTAAAACATTTATGGGGCTTTCGTGGTGTGATGATGTAAGCATCTATGAAAGCGGGATTCTTACTGTGTATCATGGTCAGCATTCACCTGCATGCGAATTTTACATGATGGCAGCAGAACCATTACATGATGTCTGGCAACCTGAAGTAGATGGGGAAAAAGCTAAACTGCTTATTGTATCACCCAAAGAATGGGTAACGGATGATGATATGGTCGAATATGAAGAGATGGCAGACCGTGTTATTGTGCTTGATGGATTGGATGCAAATGAGTGGTCGGATACTGAAAAAAGTGTTTTAGGGGATTCCTGGAACCAGAAACCATTGCTATGGAACGAACTTATTACAGGAACTGATATAAGCTAAAGGAGTGATAATGTATGGCGAGAGGAAGAGGGAATTATGATGGGACTCATTATAAGGTTTGTCCATGTGCCAAGATGACTTCATATGGCAAGGGTGGTGGATGGACTCAATATGAAGCGTGGTGCTATAGCCCCAAAAGACCTCAAACTAACGGAGGAACTACTGGATATCATATGCCTACTAATACGGAGGAGGCTGCAAGATGTGGAGGAAGAGTGCTCAAAGGATACGGAAGGTATACGCAGTGTCCATATTATGTCAGAGGACATAAAGCACCGGGTGGTGTTGATGTAAATGTACGAAGCAATTCCAATGGTACAGATTTATGGACGAAAGTCATAGCAGCAGTCGTATGCTTTTTGCTTTCGTCATCAGCCTTAAATAGTGGCGTGCAATATTCAGCGATTTTTGCACTGATATTCTTTGCACTGGGTGTATTGAGCATTGTGTCTATTTTTAGGAAAAAGAAAAAGTAGCTATGCTTTAGCATATGTAGGAAGAAGGATTACCAGATTTCTCATTGTTAAAATACAAAATAGATTAGGATTGATATAGGAAACCTGCATTTGTGGTCACAAAATGCGACCGCAATTATAATATTTTGGGGAAGAACAAAGAGTCTTACTCAATAGATATAATATCCTCTATCAGAATTACGGACTTATCATCCAGTACGAGACACCTTTTGAAGGTATCGATTTTTCCAATATTAACCTGTTTCGTGACATATTCCCCACCATCTTTTAATCCATCGGGAACAAAATATGTCACAGTCGCAGATAATGTATCACCGGGCTCATGGGAATTAATCATTTCCGTGAGCTTTTCATTTAGTTCTGACTGTTTTTCTTCAGTCAGCTCGATCTTCTCGCGGGTAAATCTTCCCGCTTCTGACACCTCGTCATCATAACCCACAAGAGCAGCAAAGGGCATGAACTGTGCAGCCCTGTTTTGGAGGGGCATAGGGGGATGTTTCTTCGAGATCGGTTTTTCATGATTAATTATTTCTGCGTACTTATCCATATCTAATAGTATAACGAGACTCTTTAACCGGTACAATGTCAGATTCTATCATTTATACACTGTTTTACATGAGAATATTTTTATACTTATTTTAGATAATCATTGTATGGAAAATGGTAAAATTAATGGATAAAAGTAATAAAAAGTAAATATAAGTGGATTTTTTCGGTTTTGGTACCCATGATTTGAGAAAATAGGGGTACCAAACTGGCAAAAATGAGCGCTCATTTACAACAGGTAATGAAAAAGCAGGAAAATCCGCCCCAAAAGGGTACCAAAAGTGCTATTTTGCTTCTGTATTTACTTTTTCAGCATTCTGCCCGGCAAAGAAAACATTCTGCCCGGTGCAGAAACCATTTGCCCCGGCGCAGAAAGGGAAAGCTAGTGGATAACAATAGCATCTTAACTTTTCATCCCGACGAAATAATCCTTCGTGAGGGAGAAGACAGCAAGGACATGTTCAAGATACTAAAAGGGAATGCCGAGGTGTATCTGGCACATGGCACGGAGAATGAGACACTTCTTGGACTCCTTGGGAAAGGTGCCTGCTTTGGGGAATTCGGACTGCTGCTTCACGAGAAGTCTCCGTATACGGTAATTGCCTATTCGGACATCATCATATACAGAGTGACAGAGGATAAGATAGATGAGTTCATCCGTGAAAACCATGTGAATATCCTGCAGATGATGAAGAGCATGGCGAGCACGATGATGCTGATGCAGAGCCATATAAATCAGCTCAGCACGGAACTGGATGAAAAAAACAAAGTCAATAAACGCATAGTCGGAAAAAATAAGGAAATGCTAAAGCGGTATATCTATAACAGATAAGGACAGACATTATGAAGATAAAGAGAAATCGCGTAATTCTTACAATGATTCTCCTGGGTGTCGTAATGACGCTTTTTTCCGCTGCCCTGAATACCATGTCATACCGCAAATTGCAGGCTGACACGGTGGTCCATTCCGGAGTCCTTAATACGACAAGTGCCGTGAGGAAGATGAACTATGCGCTGAGCTTTGGAAAACCGATCAATAAGTTCTATGGTCTTACGGACATCATGGAGGGCATAGCCGCGTTGTCTACAGACATTATCGGTGTGGAGGTCACTGACAGCAAAAGGGAGAGAGTAGAGGCAATCGGTGACATTGATGAGCCGGTAAGAAGAACTACTCCGGATGAGGAATACGTTATCAGGTCTGATGGTTTGTACGCTTTTGTGGATTTCGATGGCGGTGAGATGATTCTTAAGTTTGATAAGGAATCAGTAGAAGCTGCTACGAGAGAATATCTGGAATACATAGCAAGGGTAAGCTTAGCTGTCATGCTTACAGTAATCATAGCGGCTTTCGCCTCCTGTTTCATCCTGGGAGGAGAGGAACTTACCGTAAAGCGGATGCGCATTACGGCTATCGTAATACTTGTTGCATCCCAGTGTCTGCTTGGCACATTTTCGATGATGAAGGTGAGTTCTGCTTTCGATACTTCCCTGGATAAGATAGCGATAATGACAGCGCGCTCGGTGGAAAATGATATAAACGAGGTCATCAACAAGGGAGTAGATTATGATGAATTCACAGGACTTGAGGAATACCTTGAGGACCTGTCACTGAACATTCCGGAAATATCAAGTATGGAGATAATGACGGAAGCCGGGAGTGATGGCGACGAGAATAAATGTATAAATATTGATGTTCAGAACAAGGATGGAATTAACCTTAATTGTAATTACAGCATTGATTATATAAACAGAAAAAAAATTAACAATGCCATAGATATTATCATATTGATTCTCATAGCAATCTTTATGAGTTTGGAGACGATAAAGTTCCTTACCAATCACATCGAATACAGGGACAGCCGCCGGGAAAAAGAGCTATATATCCCGGGCTTTCGTCTGTTTGTCTTTGCAGAAGGTATTGCCTTTGCACTGGACAGCGGCTTTTTCTCGGTGTTCAGTAATAAAATGTTTGATGCGATGAATCTGCCCGAGTCCATGTCCTTTTTAGGCGGAATGCCCAATACCATGTTCTCGGTTGCGGTGCTAATCGGCCTGTTTGGCTGCGGCACTCTGATAAACAGATTCGGTATGAAGAAGACGCTGATTGCCGGAATAGTAGCCGGAATCCTCGGATATATATTGTGCGCCTTTTCACCTAATCTGCCTTTCCTTATCGTATCCAGATTTATATTCGGTTTTTGCGACGGCATAATTGTAAATGCCATAAGGCTGTATGCGGCATCTCAGAAAAATCAGGAGATGCATAACAGACTTCTCGTGGAATACATGGCGGCAATTAATCTCGGTGTATGCTGCGGTGTGGTAATAGGCGGACTTATAGCGGATGTGGCATCCTATGCAGTTGTAT
The DNA here is from genome assembly GCF_000424485.1 of Butyrivibrio sp. WCD2001. Taxonomy (NCBI): domain Bacteria; kingdom Bacillati; phylum Bacillota; class Clostridia; order Lachnospirales; family Lachnospiraceae; genus Butyrivibrio; species Butyrivibrio sp. WCD2001. The sequence goes on from NZ_AUJZ01000005.1 coordinate 149,930, forward strand.
TCCTGGTAGGTGCGGCTATCGGATGTCTGTGTCTGTTTCTTATATTCATCGCCCATTTTCCTGAAAAGCAGGAAAACGAGAAAGGAATTTCATTTTTCGAAGCTGTAAAGGAACTCAGAATCCCCCAGGTCAGCATATTCATGATCTTTGTAGTTATTCCTTTGTACATGGCTTCGCTGTTTGTGGAGTATACATTCCCGCTGTTCGGAGATGAGATGAATTTCTCCAATTCAATGGTGGCGGGACTCCTGATGGCCAATTTCATGATAATTGCATACCTTACAGATCCGATTTCGGAATGGGTTACGAAAAGGATGCGCACAAGGCCGGCGATGTTTCTTTATATGCTGTTTCAGACCCTGAGCATTGGTCTTTTTGTATTAACATCAAGTATCTGGGCTGCGATACTGGCTATCATTTTTACAAGTCTGTGGGACTGCTTCGGTATGGTTGTAATCGATTCGGGACTGGATCATGTCGAGGGAACCGTCACGGAGCAGAGTACACTTCTTCAGATGGTGTTTGGTAAGATCGCGATAGGAATAGGACCTATTGCAATAACCTCGCGTCTTAACAAAGGCGCTGCTAATGCTACCGGAATTATCGTGGTAGCTCTGGTAATCGGCCTGGTAGTTTACGGAGCGGCAATACTCTATTTTAAAAGCAAGGATAATAGAGCGAAGGAGGTGGCAGATAATGAAAACACGAAATAAGCTGACTGCAACTATCTGCATAATTTGTATTTTAATCATCTCCTCCCTTACTAAGGTGTGCGAAGCGAATGCTTCGGAAAATGTAACTCCCGGCACTCCCATCAGATTAGGATATGTTGAGAGCGAGGAATACGGTTCGTTTACCCAGCTCCTGTTGGATATAGCCATTGAATTCACCTATGAGGGAAGCATTAGTCAGTCCTTTGCAGAGAAATATAAGAACGTGAATTTTGAAGAAAAATTATCATCGGGTGATACATTAAAATTATGGAACGATATCTGCGATGCCGGTGTTGCCGGGGCAAAATATGTATTTGTAAGAGATGCATTTTTCAATCTTGATGATATGAATGAAGAGGATTATAAGAGCGTCACAAACCGCGATGATGTAGATATTATTCTGTCGATGGGAACAGCGTCGGGTGTTTATCTTAAAAATAACGAGAAAAAGAATAAGTTCATAAATATGTATGCGGCAGATCCCATTGAGGCGGGCATTGTAAAAAGCGAGACGGAGCGGTTCGATGACAGGTCATTTGCGCTTATGGATACCACGCCTTATATCAGACAGTTGGATGCCGGCTACAAATTCATTGGGTTTAAAAAGCTTGGAGTTGTATATGAGGATTCCCGGGATGCATATATCTATTCAGGAATCCCGACGATAGAAGCAAAGGCAAAGGAATACGGCTTCGAGGTTGTATATGAAAATGTGGATGAGCCTGTTACGGATGATGATTATGAAAGATATTATGATGAATTAAAACAGGCCTACAGGAAGCTCGCTGATAAAGGCATAGACTGTCTGCTTGTTACGATATCCTCCATTGAGTACGAGGAAAAAATGCAGGAGCTTCTTGATGACTGTATTATTCCGAAAAAGATTAAAACCATGGCTCAGGATGAGCTTATGCCTGTTGTCAACGGTGTCCTTTTCGGAATTACCATGACTGATTGCAGTGAGTCGGCAAATCATGTGGTACAGCAGATTCGAAGATATGCCGAGGAGGGGGTACCCTTTGATCAATTGGATATGGTATGTGAAACTACGCCGAAGATAGGAGTGAATTATACAACGGCGCAGAAAGTAGATTTTGACATTTCATTTAGCAACCTTCAGCTGGTGGACTATATCTACAGAGATGATAAAAAGTGATGGGGAACATGGATGATGCACGAACCGGTCAGACCTTATGAAATAAAATCCATATTGCCGCTGATAGCGGAGTCTGCAAGGGCATATGAAAATATGCCTGCGCTTTATTGTGGGGAAAATAAATATACCTACGGTGAGCTTGATAAGCTTAGCGGAAAACTGGCAGCCTTTTTAAAGAAACAGGGCATAGTAAAGGGGGATGTCATTTCCGTTCTTGTGCCCCGCTGCGAATATATGACTATTGCTCCGCTTGGGATACTTCGCGCGGGAGCAGCGTATCAGCCACTGGATCCCTCTTACCCCGAAGAGCGTCTGCGCTTTATGATAGAGGATGCGGATGCACCTGTCGTTATAGTTTCAAAAGAGCTTGAACATCTGATAACGTTTGCGTGTGAAGGCGGAAAACAGTGCACAATACTCTATATGGAGGATATCCCTAAGCTGCCGGATACATCCGAAGTTATTTGGGAAAACGTAAACGGCGATGACCGCTTTGTAATACTGTACACATCAGGTACCACCGGTGTGCCCAAGGGTATCGTCCTGACACATGGCAATATATATTCTGCCTGCAAATGGCATCTGAAATATTATGAAGTGGATGATAGCTGCCGTATGGCACAGCATCCGAGTTTTGTCTTTGATCTTGCGATAGTGGAACTTTTGCTTCCGCTTACTTCAGGTGCTTCAATCTATATCATTCCCGAAGAGATAAGAACAGATTTAGGTGAGCTCAACAGCTTTCTTGAAAAGCATAGAATCACTCATCTTACAATGACAACGCAGCTTGGAAGACAGTTTGCAATGACTGTTTCAAACCACTGTCTTCGTCATCTGACAGTTGGCGGAGAAGCACTTGTATCAGTGGCTCCTCCGACCGGATACACACTGACTAACGATTACGGCCCGGCTGAGTGCACACTGTATACGACGATTTTTCCTATAGATAAAGAATATCCGGGCAAGGCGCCCATAGGAAAAGCAGTTGACGAGGTCAGATTATATGTGGTGGATGAGAACGGACAGGAGAAAGAACCGGGAGAGATAGGCGAACTTTGCATAGCAGGTCCCCATGTTGCACTTGGATATTTAAATCGTCCGGAGCTCACAGAGAAGTCATTTACGGACAATCCTTTTTCTGATGATCCCGAATACAAAAGGATGTATCACTCCGGTGATCTTGTCATAAGACATGAAGATGGAATCTTCGAATTTATGGGAAGGGCCGACAGACAGGTCAAGATACGCGGAATAAGAATAGAGCCTGCAGAGATAGAGGAACTCTTAAGAGGCTATGACGGAATAGATGATGTGGTTATCTCGACTCCCGAGGTAGGAGGACAGAGAGTTATAGCCGCTTATTATCTTGCGGATTCAGAACTTGATACCAATGAGCTTGAGGATTATGTTCGCAGGTTTAAGCCTTCTTATATGGTTCCGTCCTTTTTTATACGAATAGACAGTATTCCCCTTAATACAAACGGAAAGGTGGATTATGAAAAGCTTGAGGTGCCGGATTTTGACCTTAACAAGGCTGAATATGAAGCACCGGCGAATGATACGGAGAAGGAACTGACACTAATTTATGAAGCGCTTCTTGGCATTACGAAAGTCGGAAGAAACGACGATTTTATGCGGATAGGCGGCGACTCACTTCTTGCTGCAAGGCTCCTGTTTGAAATCGAAAAACATTTTTCATGCAGATTAAGTACGCGGGATATCATGGAGAATTCTATTGTTTCCGAGCTTGCTAACCTTATTGAAAAAAGGAGTCTGGAAGATACGGATTCGGGCTTTAGACCTATCGATGAAAAACTTCTGCCGGAGCAGGATTATTATCCTGTTAGTAAAGCGCAGGAGAGAATATACACTGCGCAGAAGCTCCTTGACGATAACGATTCCACGTATCTTCTTAGCATGTCTGTAATGACTGAAAAAAGGCCTGATAAGGGAAGAACCAAAGAGGTGCTTTATAAGCTTTTTGAACGTCATGAGAGCCTTCGAACTTCATTTTATATGCAGGGATCTGATATAGTTCAGAGGATTCAGCCAGCTGACAGCAAGTGGATAACGGAAGCTGTAGAAAAGGCATATACAGAGGAAGCTCCCGCATGTTTTGAACTTGAAGATGCTCCGCTTTTTATGTGGAGTATTGGAGATAAGGGACTTACATTCTACTGGCATCACATCATAAATGATGGTACCGGAATGGCTATGTTTGGACAGGAATTCGCTGCTCTCTATAACGGAGAAGCGCTTGAAGATACAGCTATTCACCAGAAGGAATACGCTTCGTGGGAGCGTGAATGGATGGAGGCGGATGCCTATAAGCATTGTATAGATGAGTGGATAGGGCTCCTATCAGATCATGCCGATAGCAGAGAATTAAGGCTTCCATATGATGGAGTGTTTAATGAGTCCGAAAAGGCAAAGGCAGGGCATGTAAAGCTTGAACTCGGTGATGGACTATCGAAGGAAATCGGGAAAAACTGCAGGGATCTCGGAGTTACGCCCTACATGTTTTTTGTCACGGTTTTCGCGGTTATGCTCCATAAGTATACAGGAAAGAAAAGGCTTATTCTCGGAACGGCAGTGGATGGAAGGCAGCAGCAAGGCACGGTAAAACTTCAGGGAATGTTCGCAAATACATTGCCGATAGCCATGAACGTAAAGGAAGGTATGACCTTTTCACAGCTCCTTGACAGTGTCAGGGATAAGGTACTTTTCATGCTGGATAACAGGCAGGCTTCACTGGAGGATATATCAGCCGGTTATGAAAAGCTTGGAGGCACAAGGCGCACTGCACACGGGCACCAGTTATTTGATGTCTTTTTTGTGATGCGTGATTTTGACAGTGCGCTGCCTGACATGGACGGACGACCTTCGAAAATGTACTGGCCCTATGATGAGATGCCGATGTACGACCTCACACTTGAAGGCGGAATAGAAAAGGACTCATACTATTTTGTTTTCGAGTATGACAGGAATCTGTTTGATGAGGAAAGCATCAGGTGGATGAGCAGACATTTTAATACTCTTCTTAAAGCGTGTGTAGGAAAAGAGGAGGAATCACTAAGTGCTGTTTCCATGCTGGGTGAGGAAGAGAAGTCTCTTATTATGAATTATGGCGCCGGGAACGATGAGGTATTTTTATCGGACACTGTCATAGACAGAGTGGGGCAGCAGGCAAAGGAGCATCCCGATAAGAAAGCGGTTGTATATGGCGAATCAGTTATGACCTATAAACAGCTGTGGGAGGTTTCGGGCAGAATCGCCGGGAGACTTTTGAAGGAATATGGTTCTCTTAAAAATGATAAGGAGAGTAAGGAGCGCTGGGTTGGCCTTATAGCGGGACGCGGCTTTTCGATGATTGCGGCAATCTTTGGAATACTGCGCTCAGGTGCGGGATATGTGCCGATATCACCCGAATATCCAAATGAGCGTATTAGCTTTATGCTAAAGGATTCGGGAGCTGATCTTGTGCTGGTATGCGATGCGGATTCGGACATTTGCGATGACATAGAAGAGAATTTGAATAAGCTGCCTGTCATCAGGTTATCGGAAAAAGAGTTTGGTACCGGAACTGAAGAGAAGGCTGATGAAAACTGCAGGCTTCCAAGGGTCATGCCGAACCGGAATGCTTACATGATATATACATCAGGATCAACCGGGGAGCCAAAGGGCGTTGTTGTAGAGCATGCACAGCTGTCGTCACTTCTTGATGCATATAAGAATATTTATGAGCTTGACTGCAACGACACTGTTCTTCAGTTCGCAAATTTTGTATTTGATCAGTCAGTGTGGGACATTTTTCATATACTTACCGTGGGCGGATGTCTTTGTACCATCCCTGAGAATATTGTCAGGGATCCGGAAAGACTCTCTGAATACTGCGAGGACAAGGGCGTTACCGTCGCATCTCTCACTCCGGGATTTTTACGACTTATGGATCCTGAGAGACTACCGAAATTGCGACTCCTTGATGTCGGAGGTGAGGCACCGGATAAATCGCTTCTTACGGCATGGAGCAAGAACAGGACGGTATTTAATACCTATGGCCCCACTGAGACAACAGTAAATGCAACGAGCTTTAAGTTTGCGGACAAGGGCAGAATACTGTTTGAAGCTCGTGGTGAAAAGGAAAATGTTCCAATCGGAAGGGCTATCCCGGGAACAAGGACGTATGTCCTTAGAGGAGACAGTATTTGCGGAATCGGTGTGCAGGGTGAGCTTTGCATATCCGGAAGGCAGGTGACCAGAGGATATCACAACAGACCGGAACTCACTAAAGAGAAGTATGTAAATAATCCCTTTGGTGAGGGCAGAATGTACAGGACCGGTGACCTTGTAAGGGTGCTTAAGGATGGCAATATCGAGTTTATAAGCCGCATTGACGACCAGGTCAAGATAAGGGGCTACAGAATTGAGACAGGCGAAATAGAAGCAGCTATGCGTTCGCTCCCCGAAGTTAATGACGCTGTAGTTATAATTCGCAAGAATGAAAAAGGCGAGAGACAGCTACTTGGATATTGCATTTTACAGAACGCAGAAAATTCGGATGAGGAAATCCGGAATATAAGAAAACAGCTTGAAAAGCGCCTTCCGGTTTATATGATTCCTTCTGTGATCATTCCCGTTAAGGAGTTTAAACTCACCATAAACGGCAAGATTGACAGAAGAAGGCTCCCGGATCCCCAAGATTATCGGGAAGAATTTAAAAATGCAAGTAGTCGAGTCCTTCCGGCAACGCAGGAAGAACGGGACCTCCTTGAGGCGTTTGAGGAAGTTCTGGATATAAAGAATATGGGTGTCACCGATGAATTTCTTTCATACGGCGGTGATTCCATAAAAGCAATAATGATTGTATCGCTTCTTCGCAAGAAGGGTTACAACGTTGATGCGGCAGATATTTTAAGAAGCCAGACGGTGCGCGGACTTAGTGCGCATATTAAGAAGGAAGAGGAGAAGAAGTACAAGGAATTTGAAAAGGTCATACCGACTCCTGTAATGCGCATGTTCAATATGGCAAAGATGAGCAATCCGTCGTACTACGATCAGGCAGCAGTTTTCACTATCAAAGAAAGTGCTGATGCTGCGTCGCTTGAACAGGCTCTTAATGCTCTTGTCCGGTATCACGGTATGCTCAGGATGGTACTGGAAAAGGACGGCACAATAAGGATTCGTGAAAAGGAAGAAGTTAGCAGGATAGACCTTCCCGTATACAGTGATCTCGATGAGCAGGAAAGAATAAAGGTAATGAATGACTTAAATGCTTCGCTTGATCCGGAGAGCGGAAGGATTATGAAGGCTGCTCTTTTCAGAGAAAAAGCAGGTGACAGGTTATTCCTTACCTTCCATCACTATGTGATTGATGAGGTATCCTGGGAGATTATAGCGCAGGATCTTAATTCACTTTGCGGTGCAAAAAGCGAAGACGTTCTGCCTCCTATGACAGTGTCATTTGGGGAATGGTCCAAGGAACTAGAGATGTACAGCAAATCTCAGGGCTTCATCCCGGAGAGAAATTACTGGGGCAGGATACATGAAAGAATAAGTGAATACAGAAAGGGTTACAAAGAACTTCTTAGTAACTTCTTGAAAAATGACGGATCACAGACAAATGGATCTGGCTATATAACTGCGTCTGTAGGGAAGGAAATATCGGATAAGCTGATAAGGATTTCGGGCAGCAGGTATAAGGCGAGCCCTGCTGTGATATTGCTGGCAGGATTAGTAAGGACAATCAATGGCTTATACGGCGACAGAACTGTTTTATTCCAGATGGAAAGTCACGGCAGAGGGAAGCTGGGGAAGGATATCAGATGCGATAGAACAGTAGGATGGTTTACCGCTGTATATCCTATGCTCATTTCCGCTACTGAAGACACGGATGAGCAGATCGTTCAGGTCAAGGAAGAGCTGGCAGCTGTGCCCAATTATGGTCTGGGATACGGCCTTTTATTTGATGATCTGGTCGATATCGGCGGATTTGTTTTCAACTATCTTGGAAGCCTTCGCAGCAGCCACGGAGCTTTAATAGAATACTCCGATGAATATGCTGGCCGTGAATCGGATGCAGAGAATGTTGATCCGGGGACAATATCCGTTAATATCAGGGCGGCCTTCAGCGGCTTTGAAATTGAGTGCGTATATGACAATATATATTCCGCTGACAAAATCGAAGAGCTTATAAATAAATACATATCATTCATTGAGTCATCGATAGAGAGCATACCTGACGAGGGAAGAGTTATTTCACCTTCGGATCTTTGCGTTTCGGACATCATGAGTATGCGCGACTGGAACAGGCTTACTATGTCAATATCTCCTGAAGATATTGTGGCAATAGGCACTCCGACACCTCTTCAAAAGGGCATGCTGTACCGCCTTGCTGCTGAGCCCGGGACAGCCGCATATATGTTACAGGATAAGCTCCTTCTTAAGGGTGAATGGAATAAGGACGCTTTTTGCGCGGCTTTGAGTCTTGCAGCCGTTCGTTTTGATGCACTCAGAATACGTTTTGCTATAAACGGTTACGAGAAGCTCTGGCAGATAATACTTAGTGAAGGCACAGCTTCTCCTGAATTCTGTGAGATGAGCGGACTTAGCATCGAGGATATTGCAGCAAACGATTTACGCAGAGGTTTTGATCCGGAAGAAGATGTGATGCTAAGAGTAACCTTCAATGCGGATTCTGCGGACAGGGATTTAAAGGAACTTCTTATAACTTCCCATCACTGCATATTTGACGGATGGAGTTTCAGAATACTTATAGATACTGTTACGGATTATTATTTCAGATTATGCGGCGATGAGTCCTATGACGAGCTTAGGAATGAAGCGTTAAAAGGAGCTGCCGGGGGACTCGGGTTTGCGGAATATCTGCGTCTTACAGGCGACAGAGACAGCGAAAGCGCTCTCACCAAGTGGGAGGAATATCTCAGCGGAATAAATGAGGGAGCGGGAATCGGAGAATCCGCCGAAAGCGAGGGCGGGGGCGAAGCTGCTTATGTGAAACTTTCCATAAAAGGTGAAAAAGAAAAGAAGATAAGGGAATATGCGAAGAACAGAGCGATTACCTTAAGCACCTTTTTCGGAACGGTCTTCGGACTTCTTCTCGGTTTTGAAAATGATATGAAGGATATCGTATTTGGAGAGACGGTATCGGGAAGAAACATAAATGCCAAAGGTATCGAAGATGCTGTAGGCATGCTTATTAATACAATACCCACAAGGATTAAATGGGAGGCTGATACACCTGTTTCCCTCGTTATGAAGAGGCGACAGGAAGATTATCTTAGTATGCAGCCTTATGAAAATGCGCCTCTTGATAAGATAATGTCCAGAAAGAAGGCGGGCGCCGGTCTTATAAAAACTCTTTATGTCTATGAAAATTATCCGGCAGAGGACAGTGATGACAGATACAGGATAAGTATGGAACATGAGGAGGTTGATTATCCCTTCTCTATAGGTATAGAGGAACAGGACGGTTTCAGCGTTGAAATTCAGTATGATGAAACAATATATGAACGCGCTTACATAGACAGGCTTCTTGGACGATATGAGAACCTGATCCTTCAGATAATATCAAACGAGGATATAAAAATCTCAGAGCTTGAAAGGGTGCCTCAGAGCGAGATAAGTTACATGCTTTCGGATATATCGGGAACCCGTAAGGAGTTTGGCTCTGAAACATTTATCCACATGTTATATGAGAATGTAAAGAAAAATCCGGATAAAGCCGCGGTAATAATGGAGGGCAATACTCTAAGCTATGAGCAATTATGGAGAGGAGCCTGCGCTCTTGCATCAAAACTTGGCTTTGGAGAGGAACGTTTCGTGGCAGTTTATGCCGACAGGAATCCCGAAATGATAGTGGCGCTGATCGCCTCGTTTATTGCAGGTGCTGCGTATGTGCCGCTGGATCCCGAATATCCGGATGATCGTATAAGCTTTATTCTTTCTGACTGTGAACCTGTGGCTGTGCTTCGGAGTATAAACCCGGGAACACAGGATAGATCAGAGCTTTTTAATGAAGCAGATTTACGTATCATAGATGTCTGCACCGAGGAACTTATTAGTCAGGAAGATGCGGATTATAGTGTGCCCAGGCCGGAAAGCGATGTGGCGGGGACTCTTGCATATATGATTTATACTTCGGGAACAACGGGAATTCCCAAAGGTGTTGAGATAGATCATGAGGCCCTTACTGTTATGGTAAGGTCCAACAGGGAATTTTTCGGTGATACGACAGATGTAATACTACAGATGGCCAATTATGTATTTGATGCCTCTGTATATGAAATATTTGTGCCTCTTGCGTACGGAGGCACAGTGTGCATGATTTCGAAGGAAAAACTTGGAAGTTCTGAAGCCATTGCGAGGTATTGCAAGGAAAACAAAGTGACTTGCATAGCGACAACAAATGCCTTTTTGCAGGCACTTAATCCGGATGACTTCGAAACCATCGATGCTGTCTGCGCAGGCGGAGATGCGGCAAACAATGATATTTTCGCAAAATGGGTAACGCATGCAAGGCTTATGGTAAATGACTATGGCCCGACCGAAGCCTGTGTCAATGCGCTCTCCTATAAATATGAGGAGGGTCACCTGGGAGCTATACCGATAGGACGACCTTATGTAAATAAAAAGGTATATATCCTTCAGGGTAATAAGCTGTGCGGAACCTTGCAAAAGGGTGAGATATGCATTGGTGGAATGGGTCTTGCAAGAGGTTATCATAACAGAGAGGAACTTAATTCCAAGGCTTTTGTAATAAATCCTTATACAAAGGAGCGCATTTATCGTACGGGTGATATTGGATATTTTGATGCGAAGGGTGACGTATATTGCCAGGGAAGATATGACGACCAGGTCAAGATTCGCGGATACCGCATTGAGACCGGAGAAATAGAAAGCCGCATAAGAGAGTTCGGATCTGTCAGGGAAGCCGCGGTTATTAGCAGAAGTGATAACGGAAGGGAAGCATATCTTGCCGCTTATATCACCTGCGACGAGGCTGTGGATACGGATATGCTTAGGGCTTATCTTAAGAAAAAACTCCCGGCCTACATGGTGCCTGTAGCGATAGTAACACTTGATAGCCTGCCAAGAAATGCCAGTGACAAACTTGATACTGACGCACTGCCCGTTCCCGAATTTACTGAGAATAAAGCAGAACCTGAGGGCTATCTTGAAGAGATGATAGCAGCTCTGTATGAAAAAATACTGGGCATGGAGAAGGTTGGAAGGGATGATTCCTTCTTCGAACTTGGCGGAAGTTCCCTTGATATGATGCGCCTTATCTCGGAACTTAACGGATACAACATAAGTATTTCAGATGTTGCCAAGGCGCCTACGCCAAGACTTTTCGGTGAACTCCTGCTTGAGAGATACAGAGGATGGGAGCGAAGGAAAGATGAGGCAGCTCTGCTTAAAGAAGGAAGCAAGGATAAGCCGGCACTGTTCTGTATTCCACCTTCGGGAGGAATGCCGTTATGTTATCTTCCGCTGATAAAAGAGCTTGACTACGACGGAAGAGTATACGGCCTTACGGATGATAAGTATGCACTATTTGCAGATATGACGCTTGAGGAGCTTATGGCATACGAGCCGGAAAGTGCAGACATGTGGGGCAAAACTATAGAGCATTACTACGAAAGCATGCAAGGTCTGTTTAAGGACGGAGACATTATTATCGGATATTCGCAGGGTGGACCGGCTGCGTTTCTTGCAGCACAAAGGCTTGAAAGTGAAGGCTTTAAAGCAGACAGGATTATTATGCTGGAAGCTCCGGAGCCAGGTGAAACATACGATGAAGAAAGTAAGTATGAAAGAATGTCTGCGGCAGCTGCAATCTTTGCGGGAAGGACAGAGACAAAAATCGCAGATCCCGGCGCAGAGGATAGCCTGTCTGAGAGAACATTTTTTGAAAAGTATCTTAAAGAAAACTTCGGAGATAATGCTAATGATGCTTTGCTTCACGCTATATTTGAAACCTACCTGGTTTATTCATCAAACGTGATGAACAGCGTCAATATTAGCGGGAAGGTTAAGGCAGAGATAGACAGTGTCGTTCTTTGCGAAAACGGTGATATGAACGAAGGAAATGCGGCTAAATGCGATAATGATCCATGGAGCTCATATTCACAGACAGAAGGAGAGGCATATATTATCGGCGGACCTGATGACGATCATCTTGCATTTTTATCTAAATATAAAAAGCAGATATCGCAGATATTGAAAACACTTATGAGGTAGATATTAAGGGGAGATAAGCAGGTGGAAAATTTAGTCAGTCCAAATGACAGCGCTTATTCTAAGCGCGCTAACGCTGTTGCTACAATACTTTTCTTTATTTTGACGGTTTTGATTTTATTGCCAATATTGCTTGTGTTTATCGTATCGTTCTCAACTATGGACAGTATCACGGAAGTTGGGTACAGTTTTTTCCCGAAAGGGCTGTCACTCGATGCATACCGGTATCTTATGAATTCCGGGAGCTATCTGGTAAGAGCTTTCTTTAACTCTGTCCTGATCACCATCTCTGCAACGCTCCTGGGACTTTTTCTGATGTGTCCCATGGCGTATGTCATTTCGAGAAAAGAATTTCGTTATCGCCAAATTCTTCTGGTATTTCTTATGATTCCGATGCTGTTTTCCGGAGGAATGGTTGCCAGCTATATGGTCAACACACAGGTGCTGCATTTGAACAATACCTATTTTGCACTGATCCTCCCGGGATTATGTTCCACCTGGTACATTCTGATTCTGAGGAACTATTTTCAAAGTGCTATTCCGGATTCACTTATCGAGTCGGCAGGTCTCGACGGATGCCGGCATCCGCAGATTTTTCTTTTTATTGTTGTTCCGGTGGCAAAGCCTGTAATAATGACCGTTGCAGTTCTTCAGATGTTTTCATTCTGGAACAGCTGGTATCCGTCGCTTTTATACATTGACAGCAATCATACCGAGCTTTATCCGCTTCAGTATGTACTTGTAAATATGGAGAGAAGTATAGATGCCATAACAAAGGATGCACAGTACTTATCGGGAATGCAGGCGAGCGTTGCTCCGGCTGCTACTATACGTATGGCGATGGTAGTAATAGTTGTACTTCCTGTTATGATACTGTTTCCGTTTTTCCAGAAGTTTCTGACCACAGGAATGACTGTAGGTGCTGTGAAAGGATGATTATGAAGAAAGCTTATCTGTATTTTTCCATAATTTTTCTCTTAATGCTGATCCTGACAGGCTGCAGTATAAGTTCAGCTAAGGGAGACGATGACATAATTACTCTCAGGTGGGTTACCTATGACAACGGAAGCATCCCGCTGGATGCCAAAGAGGTAATAGCAAAGGCTAACAAAGTATCAGCTGAAAAAATCGGAGTGAAGGTGGATCTGGAATTCCAGCCCAGTGAAAAGATCAATTTGATGATGGCTTCCGGTGAGTACTATGACATGGTTTTTACCAGCTCATGGCTAAACAGCTTTGATAAAAATGCGGCTGCTGGATGCTACCTTGATATAACTGAGCTCGTGCAAAGAGAGACGCCTGCGCTCTATGATACCATCGGAAAATACTGGGATTGTGCAAAGCTGGAGGATAGGATATACGGCGTTCCCACTCTTAAGGATATGGGCGCTGAAGAAATGTTCAGATTAAATGCCGATTATTTTGAAGGGCAGAAGGGGATGACAATTCCGGAAGAGATGACCTTTGATGATCTTGAGCCCTTCCTTGAAACTTATAAAAATGACTATCCTGATAAATATCCTCTGGCCATGGATAAGAGTGGAGTTCCCGGGTATCTGAACTGCGTTGAGAGAATAGTGGATGGTATAATTGTGATCCCTTATGACTGCGATGATGAAGCGGTAAAGGCGATTCCTTTTTGGGAATGCGATGAACTTGTGAATAAGTACCGCACACTTCATAGGTGGTATTCCAAAGGATATATACATCCGGATGCAGCTACGATTCAGTCGACGGCAGCAGACATTTCCATCCCTGTAAGGGGCGGTGTTGCCTGGAGAGGATATAAGGGATATTCAAATCCGGATCAGTGGGGATTTAACGTGAAGACCTCAATCTATGAGGGACCGTATCTGTCCCGCTCAAGTGAGCAGGGGGCTTTGTTTGCTATATGTGCAGCCTGCCCGGAAGAAAAAGCGGTGGCATGCCTTAAGTATCTCGAGCTCCTTAATACGGATCAAAAGTTCAGAGATATTCTCGCTTACGGGATTGAGGGAACACATTTTGAATATCTGGATAATGGAACAATACTTAGACTTCCGGCAGGAAATGACAGATACCATACGGGATTGTATCAGACGGGATCGGCAGTAAGTGCATCAGTTGAATCTGTAAGCCGGACTATTTTGGCGGATCCCGATCAGTGGAAGCTTGTATATGAGGGATATGTTGAGGACGGCATTTACAGCAGAGCCGGCGGCTTTGCCTACGATCCTGTAAATAATGAGGATATAATAACCGCTGTCAGAGCTGTCTACAGTGATTATTCCACTGAACTGTGCACGGGAACCAGCGACCCGGACAAGGTTATTCCGGAGATAAAAAAGCGAATGGAAGCAGCAGGAATAGATGAACTTTTGGATGATATAAACAGTCAGCTTCAGGCTTGGGAAACTCAGGCAAAATGAGACATAAGCCAATATTGAATGCATTTTCGGAGGTTGTATAAATGGTTAACAGGAAAAAAAGAAAGGATACAAAAGATCTCCTTCTTATGGCACTGCCGGCGATTATCTGGTTTTTATTATTTTCCTATCTTCCGTTGTTTGGTGTGGCCTTTGCCTTCAAACAGTTTACTCCGGTGCCGGGGCAGTCGCTGTTTAGAAATCTGTTTATTAACAGCCGATTTGTCGGGCTCAAGAACTTTTCATTTTTGCTGAGATCCTCCGACATGCCAAAGATAATTTTTAACACACTGTCTTACAATATAATCTTTTTAATACTGGGAATTGCATTACCTGTAATTTTGGCGATATGCCTGACGGAATTACATAATAAGGTTTTTGTCGGCTATGTTCAGATGGTCACGGTGCTGCCGTACTTTTTATCCTTTGTAGTAGTGAGCTACTGCGTATACGGATTCCTTGCAACCGATGAAGGACAGCTGAATCACATTCTCCGCCTTTTTGGATTGTCCTCGGTGCAGTGGTACCAGTCTCCGCAGTATTGGCGATTTATTTTGATAATTACAGAGCTCTGGAAATCAACCGGATATTCCATGATAATCTATCTTTGCTCGATTACAGCGATAGACCGTTCGCTTTATGAAAGTGCATCTCTCGACGGAGCGACCTTTATGGACAGGGCGAAATACATAACCCTGCCGCTGCTTCAGCCAACCATTGCAACGATTCTGATCCTTCGGACGGGAAGTCTCCTGGCATCGGATTTTGGCTTATTCTATCAGGTGCCGCTGGATTCTAATTCACTGCAACCTGTGACACAGACTCTGGATGTGTATGTTTATAAGGCTTTGATGAAACAGGCCAACTTCAGCTTCTCATCCGCTGCGGCCTTTCTACAGAGTGCAGT
Source organism: Butyrivibrio sp. WCD2001 (assembly GCF_000424485.1). Lineage (NCBI taxonomy): Bacteria > Bacillati > Bacillota > Clostridia > Lachnospirales > Lachnospiraceae > Butyrivibrio > Butyrivibrio sp. WCD2001. Next base: position 165,368 of record NZ_AUJZ01000005.1, read on the forward strand.
TGGCTGTATCCTCCTTATCCTGACCAACACCATAATTAAAAAGATAGACGAAGACAGTAGCCTCGGGTGATGCCTTATATGAGACTTCGCCTCCAACGGCGCCTGCCGTAACTGCCCCTCAGGCCCCGGCCCCAGCCCCGGACCATATACTCATTTTCATCGTCAGTTGGCGAAGAACATTCATCACGCTCTTTGTTTTCTTTAATTCATGCGTGGGTCAAAACTCAAGGCTGTTTGCAAAAGCCACTTACATTCTTAAGACTTTTTAGCAATTTATTCTGAGCTTTGAATTTTCTTATGCTCACATAGCAGATTTTAAGTGCATGCGAGATAATGAGCTTTGAAAAAGCGATTATAGCGAGCATGCACAATAAAGGAAATCTGCGTGAGCATTAGAAAATTCAAGCGAGTGGATATAGAAGCAAAAAGTCTTAAGAATGTAAGTGGCTTTAAGCAAACATCTTTCAAACATGTTGCCCCACGCATGATGACAAACAAAGAGCGTGATGAATTTCGCCAAGATGACGATTCATCTGAGTATATGGTCCGGGGCTGGGGCCGGGGCCTGAGGGGCGGTTACGGCAGGCGCCGTTGGAGGCGAAGCCTGCTTATGCGTGGTCGTGGGAGTAGAGGGTTTGGTACTCCTTGGGGGACATGCCGTATTCTTTTTTGAAGGCTTTGAAGAAGCTGGAATAATCTCGGAAGCCGAATCGTTCATACGTCTTGCTGATGCTCTCGCCGTTTGTGATGGCGCTCTGGCACTCGGCAAGGCGTTTTTTGATTATGTACTGGTGGAGTGAGATGCCCAGGGTGTCCTTGAACATATGTGATATATAATACTTGCTTACGAAAAACTGCCCCGCGATATCATCGAGGGAGAGAGACTCTTCGAGATTATTTTCAACATAGGAGAGGACATTCTGGAAAAGTGAGAGCTCATCATTTTTGGATCCCGAATGCTCCTCTTCGTAGATCACGCGGTTTATTGTTATGATGAGATCGCATAGGCACAGATGTCTTGCTGTACTGCTGCCGTAGCGCTCGGCTGATATCTCCTCAAGAAGTCTTAAAAACCTGTGCTCCACCTGATGATATTCAGAGGGTGACAGGTGATATATGTACTTGTGAAAAGCTTCCGCTTTTTGTATGAGATACATGTAATCAACAGATTCTGCCGTAAGGCTCTCACAGCATTTTTTGCTGATCCAGAAGACAAAACGTCTGTAATTCTGCGTGGGATCATTCATGATGGCATGGTGGCCTGTTCCGGGAGGAACAATCATCAGATCGCCGGGAGACATCCTGTGAAGAGTGGATTCGCCCTTTCCGGTAAAAATCTCCATCGTAATATCACCCTCGATAAAAAGGTAGAACTCATAGTAATCGTGGGTGTGAGGACTAAGGGTTGGGAAATTCCTGTCCGAATAGTAGAACACCTCGAAATCCGAGGAGAGCATATATTGTCTTGTATTAAAGGATGATCTTAGCTTATTTTTCATGAAAAATATTATATGGCAATTTTTGCAAAGTGCGCAACAACTAATTCTATTCTAAATCAAAGGTCAAAAAAGTAAGGTATAGATGTTGTTATTTTGGAAAATTTTGGAGGTAATCTTTTTATGGAAATGACACTTCGCTGGTATGGCACAAATTACGATACGGTTAAGCTCTGGCAGATCAGACAGATCCCCGGAGTTCATGGAGTAATCACTACTCTCTATAATAAACAGGCGGGCGAACTCTGGGAGCAGAGTGAGATACAGGCACTGAAAAAGGATGTCGAGGCAGAGGGACTTAAGATCGCCGGTATCGAGTCCGTAAATGTCTCAGATGCCATCAAGGCCGCAACCACAGACAGGGATGAGCACATCGACAACTATATCAAGACTCTTGAGAATCTCGGAAAAGAAGACATCCACATGGTATGCTACAACTTCATGCCTGTGTTTGACTGGACCAGAACCGAGCTTGCAAGAAAGAGAGCAGACGGCTCAACGGTTCTTGCTTATACCCAGGAAGCAGTTGATGCCATCGATCCCGAGAAGATGTTTGAATCTCTTGCAGGTGATACAAACGGCTCTGTAATGCCGGGCTGGGAGCCTGAGAGAATGGCTCATGTAAAGGAACTCTTTGAGATTTATAAGGATGTGGATGAGGACAAGCTCTTTGAAAATATTGTCTATTTCCTTAAGGCTATCATGCCTGTCTGCAACAAGTATGATATCAAGATGGCAATCCATCCCGACGATCCTGCGTGGTCTGTCTTCGGACTTCCCAGAATCATCAACAATGAAAAGAACATCTTAAAGCTTATGAAGGCAGTGGATGATGTTCACAACGGCGTGACCTTCTGCTCAGGCTCCTACGGTACAAGCCTTGAGAACGACCTTCCGCACATGATAAGAGCTCTCGAGGGCAGAATTCATTTTGCACATGTCCGTAACCTCAAGTTCATATCACCCACTAACTTCGAGGAGTCTGCACATCTGTCTTCAGACGGAACCTTCGATATGTATGAGATCGTCAAGGCCCTTTACGAGACCGGCTTCGACGGCCCTATCCGTCCCGACCACGGCAGAATGATCTGGGGCGAGGTTGCAATGCCCGGCTACGGCCTCTACGACAGAGCCCTCGGCGCAACCTACATAAACGGCCTCTGGGAAGCAATCGAGAAAACAAATCAGGAGAATAGACCATGAAACTAAATTCATCAAGCATAAAATCAGACACCACCTGGAAGGAGAAAGGTTACATCCTTCCTACCTTCGACAGGGACAAAATGATAGAAGAAACCAAAGCCACTCCCCAGTGGGTTCACTTTGGAGCAGGTAACATTTTCAGAGCATTCCAGGCAAATCTCGCCCAGAGAATGCTGGAAGAAGGCCACGCTACCAAGGGCCTCACCGTAGTTGAGGGCTTCGACTATGAAATAATAGAGAAGATGTACAGACCGCACGACAACCTCTCAATCCTTGTTACTCTCAAGGCTGATGGCAGTGTGGAGAAAACAGTAGTTGAAAGCATCGCCGAGTCCTGTATCTTAGATTCTGAAAATGAAAAAGAATTCGAGAGACTTAAGGAGATATTCAGGGCAGACTCTCTGCAGCTTACTACATTTACGATCACGGAGAAGGGTTACTGTCTTACAAATCCCGCAGGGGAGCTCCTCCCGGCTGTGGCAGCAGATTTTGAGAACGGCCCCGAAAAGCCTGCGAGTTATATCGGAAAAGTGGCGGCACTTTTATATGAGAGATTTTTATCAGGTAAAAAGCCCATCGCCATGGTAAGTACCGACAACTGCTCACACAACGGCGACAAACTCTTCGAAGCTATAAGTGCCTTTGCGGAGAACTGGGTAAAGAATGGCAAGGCTGACAAGGATTTTCTCTCTTACATTAAGGATGAGAGCATGGTATCTTTCCCCTGGTCCATGATTGATAAGATCACACCAAGACCCGACGACTCCGTTAATGAGATTTTGAAAAATGACGGAGTAGAAGAACTGGAAGCAGTTGTAACAAGTAAGAACACCTGGGTAGCCCCCTTCGTAAATGCAGAGGAGAGCGAGTACCTTGTAATAGAGGATAAGTTTCCGAACGGCAGACCCGCGCTTGAAAAGGTCGGCGTTATTTTCACAACAAAAGAGACAGTTGATAAAGTTGAGAGAATGAAGGTCTGCACCTGCCTTAATCCACTTCACACATCCCTTGCAGTATTCGGATGCGTCCTTGGCTATGACAAGATTTCCGAAGAGATGAAGGATGAGGACCTTGTGGCACTTGTTAAGAAGGTTGGCTATGTCGAGGGACTTCCCGTTGTTACGGATCCCGGAGTAATCAAACCTCAGGAATTTATAGACACAGTAGTTAACGTCAGAATTCCTAATAAGTTCATGCCGGATACACCGCAGAGAATCGCCTGTGATACATCGCAAAAGCTTCCGATCAGATTCGGTGAGACAATTAAAGCCTATGCGGCTTCTGATACTCTTGATGTGATGGACCTTAAGTGTATTCCTCTTGTTTTTGCAGGCTGGCTTCGTTACCTTATGGGAGTAACAGACGATGGTAAGACCTTTGAGCCCAGTCCCGATCCGCTTCTTACAAAGTGTCAGGAGTATGTTAAGGATATTCGTCTCGGTGAGAAACTTTCGGCAGATGAGCTGAAGGCGAAGGTTCTTCCGCTTCTTAAGGATGAGAAGATATTTGGCGTGGACCTTGAGCAGACAGGTCTTGCAGACAGGGTAACAGACTACTTTGCAGCCATGATTGAAGGCGAAGGCGCAGTTAGGGAGACGCTTAAAGATGTGGTCTGCTTATAATGGGGGTTCTATATGACGTAATAATGTTGACGACATTTTGTAGGACTGGAGATGATAAGGTATTCAAGTGATGATACTTACACGATAAAAATATTATTTGAGTAGTTCTATAACGGATTTGAATGAACTGATTTTTCTGTGTGATATAAATGTGATAATTAAGGAAATATAATAAGCGTGTAAGGTGAAAACAACGAAAAACAATCTTTTTTGTGAGGGAGAGATAATTATGGAAAAGAGACTTGTAGCAGCAACACTTGGATTGGTATTTGTACTTTCTGCATGCGGACAGACCGGCGGAACAGAGGTAGGAACATCGCAGCCTGCAGAGACAACGGCGCAGGAAACTGAAGTGGCAGAGACAACAGAGGAACCGGAAGAGGCTGAAGCTTCAGAGGAGACAGAAGCAGCCGATGAGGAGAGTTCTGAAGAAGGCGAGAAGGATGAGAATTCCGAGGTTATAACCGACAACGTTATCACAGCAGATCTTTTCGAAGTAACAATACCTGATGAGTTTTCAGGGATCTTTGAAGCAGAGGTCAGCGAAGGCAGAGTAGATATTTATCATAAGCAGACCAGAGAGGAAGGCTTCCCCGGACTGATTTTTTCAATCTGGGCAAGAGAGACACCTTCAGAATATGCCGGCGGACCTTATATGAAGAAGGGTGAGCTGTTTGACAAGGATGGCGCTAGCTACGATGTGGTAAAGGGCGAAGCAACCGAGGTTCAGTGGGACTACAACAAGGACATGCCCGAGGATTTCGGAAAACTTTATGATGCTGCTGAGGACATTATCAAAAATATCACTGCTACAAATGGCGGAACCTTCAGCTACGGCGCAGGTATGAAGGGCGAGGATCTTTACGCTTATACACTTAGTGATTTCATTGACGCTTTAAATGAAGGCGCAGATGCCAATAAGCTCGAGGAGATGGGCTATGCACCTGACTACTATGCAATAATGCAGGCAGAGGGCGAGGACGGCCTTTCAAAAATCGGCTTTGCATACAAGGATGTAAACGTAGACGGTATTGATGAACTTTTCATAGGTGATATTGAGAGCGGTGCGATCTACGATGTATTCACAATGGTAGACAAAGAAGCAACTCACGTAGTAAGCGGCGGAGCAAGAGACAGATACTATGTATACAACAATTCATTTATCTCCAACGAATACTCCGGCGGAGCAGAGGAAAGCGGCGTTACACTTTATGCACTTATGAACAATGACACAGATATGGTTTGTCAGTACGGCTATAAGTACGATGGCTACGAGGACGAGGAAAAGCCCTGGTTTGCTACCTATGATATGGAGGAGTGGACTCCTATCTCTGAGGAAGAGTACGATGAAGCTATGAAGAACTATGAGGACCAGAAGGAATCAGACGTTGAACTAAAGCCTCTTTCAGATATTGCACCTGTAGATTTTTCAAAAGTTGATATGTCACAGTACGCAACCTTCACTGAACTCGTTGACAGCCTGAAACCCGGAATGGGCTACGCAAATGTAACTATCGATGGAACGGATGCTCTTTTGGTAGCAAGCGGCTGCTACAAGTGGGATGACACAGACGCAGCAATTGATTCATCGATTTTCATATATGATGATAACGGTGCTGTTGAGTATCTTGGCAGTGTTACTTCACAGGGAACAGCTAATCCCCTGGCAATGGCTGATGGCAAGCTTATCACAGCAGGTCACCACTTTGTTACCAAGAACACAATCAAGGATGGAAAACTTGCAGTAGCTGAGGAAGCTTCCGAGACCTTCGATACCGACGGAAATGCAACCTATTATGTCGGCGAAGACAAGGTAGGTGATGATACAGAGCTTCAGCGTATGTTTGATGAAGCAATGAATGCAGAGATCATCAATTTCCAGCCTGTCGCTGAGTGAAACTTATTGTAGATAATTCTCTTCTCCCCGGAAATCATAAACAGATTCCGGGGAGTTTATATTTTTATTTTAGTTGACATAACTATATGTTTGTACTAACCTATAGCAAAGCTGAGAAGAGAAAGAGTAAGTTGTTAGGAGCTTTACAGAGAGTCGGCGTTTGGTGAGAGCCGGTGAGCAAGCAGCAACCGAACATGGTCTTGGAGCCGCGTACCGAGGTTCTTTTGAACTTAGGCTACGACGGGTGCGCCCGTTACAGTGCCGGACTATCGATGGATCATTTCCCATCCGTAGTTGCTAAGGCTCATATCGTGAGGTGTGAGTGAATTAGGGTGGTAACACGAAGCGTAAGCTCTCGTCCCTGAAAATAATTCAGAGAGGAGGGCTTTTTTGTACAAAAAATTAAGAAACTGCTGATTGTTATCAAACTTAATTCAAAGGAGGAAATGAGATGAACAGAAATATATTGATAGGTGGTGCCTGGCCCTACGCCAACGGTTCATTACACATCGGACATATTGCGGGACTTCTTCCCGGCGACGTACTAGCAAGATATCACAGAGCCTGTAAGGACAAAGTGTATTTTGTTTCCGGAAGTGATTGTCACGGAACACCTGTAGCCATCAGGGCTAAGTCTGAGGGAAAATCGCCCCGGGAAATCAGTGATCATTATCATGAGGAATTTGTGGACTGCTTTAATCGTCTTGGATTTACCTACGACTGCTACACCAAAACTTCCGACGATGCGCATAAAGAATTTGTGCAGGAATTCCACAGAAAGCTCTACGACGGAGATTATGTTTATGAAAAGGAGACGCCTCAGGCCTACTGCGAGTGCTGCAATACTTACCTTGCGGACAGATTTGTAACCGGTATCTGTCCTGTTTGCGGTGAGCCTGCAAGGGGAGATCAGTGTGACGCCTGCGGAACAGTTCTTGATCCCGAAATTTTAAAAGAGCCTATCTGTGCTGTCTGTAAGAACCCGGTGACATTCCGGGCATCTACTCATCTGTACATTGCTATAAGTAAATTGGAAAAACAGCTCCGCGACCTTGTTGATAATGGGGTGAACTGGAGAAAAAATGCCATATCTTTCACAAACCGCTACATTGATGAGGGACTTAGGGACAGAGCACTTACCAGAGACCTTGAATGGGGAATTCCTGTTCCAAAGGAAGGCTATGAGAAAAAGACAATTTATATCTGGGCAGAAAATGTGCTTGGTTACTTGTCTGCAGCTAAGCAGGTAACAGACCGGGAAGGTGAGAGTTTTGACGAGCTTTTCGGAGAAAATGCAAAGCACTACTATGTCCATGGTAAGGATAATATTCCCTTCCATACTATTATTTTACCTGCACTTTTGATTGCCCACGGCGCTGGATATCGTCTTCCTGATCAGATAGTATCAAGTGAATATCTCACATTGGAAGGAAAGAAGATTTCCACAAGCAGAAATTATGCGATTTGGGTAAAAGACCTTCTGGATAAGTATGATCCCGATTCTCTTCGCTATTATTTCCTGGCGAACGGACCCGAGAAAAAGGACTCCGATTTTTCCTGGTCAGAATATGTCAATAATCACAACGGCGAACTTCTCGGGGCTTACGGAAACTTCATAAACAGAACACTTACGTTTATTGCCAAATACTTTGATGGGGTAATCCCGGAGGGAACTTCCGCAGGAGACTGGGATGATACGCTGAAACAGCTATACACCTCTACAGGTGAACAGATCGAAAAAGGAAATTTCAAGGATGCCATAGAAGGTGTATTTGAAGTGGTGCGAAAAGCCAACAAATATTTTGACGAACAGGAGCCCTGGAAAACCAGAACAAGCGACGAGGCAGCCTGCAGAAATACCTTGTATCAGTGTGTTCAGATTATTGCGAATCTGGCTGTAGTACTTGCACCTTTCCTGCCATTTTCCTCGGATAAGGTCTGCAGCTGGTTTGGAATAAATACGGACTGGGAGTTCAAAGTGATTCCTTCAGGTTACAGACTTCCTGAGATATCAATCCTGTTCGAGCGCCTCGACAAAACTGTCATAGCGGAGGAGAGAGATAAACTTAAGGATTTGTGAGCCGGTGGTGAGGGTCTGTTGTTTTGAGTTAATGCTATCAGTTGCTTCTATAAGTTGATGTTGTAAGTTAGTGTTATAAGTTACTGTTAGATACTTGATATTGTGGGAAGGGGATTTTATACTTTATTGAGTTCATTAATATTCTTCTAACAGAATATTTTACTGGGTCGTAAGTCTATTTCTCAATTTTCTTGAAATAGACTTACCAATTATCAATATTAAGAATGAAAAATGGGGATTCTCACTATATTTTTATGCAATATTGAGCAAATATGAACTATATAACGTAAATAGACTCAAAAACATCGAAAAGCATAAGTCTAAAATCAAAAAGTAAGCAAATAGACTTACGGTTATCGAACTTCCGTGCAAAAAACAGATAAAAATAGCAGAATACAAAAATTTTAGCAGGAAGCAGCAAAGGATATAGCAATAAAGAATAGAAAAGCATAGTAAAGAGCAGAAAAGAATAATAAGGAGTATAAAGAACAGCCAAGAAAATGACGAAAAATTATTAGTAAACGTTAATTAGTTTCAACCAAAAAATGAGGGGGATGAAACTTGAAAAAAATACTGAATCATACGGCTAAGGAACTGGTTGGAATAATTGTTGTCTTTGCTTTAGTGGCAACATTGATCGCTGTCGGAAGTACCGCAATTATGAAACAAGCTGCCTCTAAGCAGGAGCAATCAAAGGGACAACAACAGAAATCAGTCACTAATGTTGTGGAAAACGGCACACTATCTCATGATGGCTACAAGCTTGAGAAGGTTGTTGTTCTGAGCAGGCACAATATCAGGTCTCCGCTTAGCGGAGGCGGGTCACTACTTGGAACAATTACTCCGCATGAGTGGTTTGAGTGGTCGTCAGCACCCAGTGAACTTTCACTTAGAGGCGGCGTACTCGAGACAGAGATGGGGCAGTTTTTCAGAAAATGGATGGAAGAGGAGAGTCTTATCCCGGAAAACTGGCATCCAACCGGTGAAGAGTGCAGAATATATGCTAACTCCAAGCAGCGCACAATAGCTACGGCAAAGTATTTCTCGAGCGGGGCATTTCCGACAGCAGGTCTTGACGTTGAATGGCATGCCGATTTTGATACGATGGATCCGGTGTTTAATCCGCAGCTTACCTTTACGGGTGATGAGTATGCTGATGATGCTACGGAGCAGATTTTTGATCTGTACGGCCCTGCGATTGAAGGCCTGAAGGACAACTACGAGCTGATCACAGATGTCATAGATATGGAAGAGTCCGAGAGCTATAAAAGCGGAGATGTAGGAGATTTTGTTACAAGTGACAGCGTGATTAAGCTGGAGACCGGCGCAGAGCCCGCTATGTCAGGCTCTCTGAAAACGGCCTGCTCTGTAAGTGATGCACTTGTCCTTCAGTACTATGAGGAAAGCGATGCGAAAAAAGCGGGCTTTGGAAATGGCCTCAGTCAGGAGCAGTGGGAAAGTATTTCGGAGATCAAGGATGTTTACGGTGATGTCCTGTTTACAGCTCCGCTTGTGGCATGTAATGTAGCAAATCCGCTTCTTGAGGAAATCTATTCCGAGATGAATACTGATGGAAGAGTGTTCACTTTCCTTTGCGGACATGACTCAAATGTAGGCAGCGTCCTTGCGGCTCTAGGCGCCTCAAGCTATGAACTTCCGGGAACCATTGAGAAAAAGACACCGATTGGCTGTAAGCTTGTATTTTCAAAATGGACTGATTCCAAGGGTGAGACCTTCTGGGGAGTGAATCTTGTATACCAGTCCACGCAGCAGCTTAGAGATACATCCCTTTTGGATTTAAACAAACAGCCCATGATTTATAACATGAAGTTTGATGGGATATCACAAAACAGTGATGGACTCTACAAAAATGATGACATCATGAAAATGTTCGAGGATGCAATCGGGGAGTATGAGAAACTTTATGAGCAATACGCTGATAAAGCGGCCTAAAATAAGGGCTGTCGCAATTATGCGGCAGCCCTTATATATTATTATGAATTATGCTCAATGAGATAATCGTTAAGTGCATCTACGATCTCGTCACCATCGATGCCATGTACTGCACATGCCTCAGAAAGTGATTCCATCTGTGACGCGGGACAGTGAATGCAGCCCATGCCGCACTCCATAAGAAACTGTGCTGCGAGAGGGTGCTTTGTGATGATCTCACCCACGAGCATATCTGAACTGATAGGTTGTTCGCTCATTATTTTATTCCTCCTGTATCTCAAAAATTACAAATTAAAATTTGCACAATCTATTTTAGATAATGCATTTTAACAAGAATCGATACTTTTTACAAGCACGAAAAGTGTGAGGCGTTTTATTGCATGTTGAGAGCTGATTTGAGTGCAGCAGATATACACTAAATCTTAGGGATGATGCAACAAGCTTGAAGAAATATCCCTGAATTGTTGTAACCTGAAAATATGTAAACAACAAAAATCGTAACGAAGAGGGTGATTGTTGTATGCGAAAACTATTGGAACAATAAATATGACATAGCAATTAGGATTTGTTGTACGACGGAGATTAAAAAACAATAAATACAAAGAGTCGGTTAAGATTTGTTGTACTCTGAAAATTGGTGTACACCAATAATTCCGGTAATAACAAGACTTGTTGTAAACCAGCGTGGGAGCGTGCAACAAAAATATGAATTAGAAAAAGATTTATTGCATCATAGGGTTAAATCGTACCAAAAGTCAAATTCATGATATGAAAGGGACAATTAACCATATCACGCAGTATTCCGTCCGGTACACTTTTTCGTACCACCTATAATTAATCTGCGTACTTGATATAAAAAAAATACCACCTATAATAAAACCATCAGCTGAAAAAAGAATTTAGAAAGGACTTTACAGATGAGAAAGGCAGCAAACGATACAGACAGATGTGTTGCCTGCGGAGTCTGCGCCGCGCAGTGTCCCAGAGAGGCGATAGATATTTTCAAGGGATGCTACGCAGTTGTTGATACCGACAAATGTGTGGGATGCGGCATATGCGAGAAAGCATGCCCGGCGGGCTCTATAAAGGTTGAAGAGGTGGATGATGGCAACAAACAGAAAAAAGCACTGGTATGATTACCTGTGGATATGGACAATAGTTTATTTTGCGCTGGGATTTTTTAATATCCTGTTTGCGTGGCTCGGAATAATAGATTTCATATTGCCGCTGATTTTTGCAATAGTCGGCGGCAATAAGTGGTTTTGTAATCACATGTGCGGAAGAGGGCAGCTCTTCTGGGTGCTCGGAAGGAACCTTAAATGTTCCAGAAGAAAACAGGCTCCGAGGTGGATCTCTTCCAAGTGGTTTCGCTATGGATTCCTTGTATTTTTCCTTACTATGTTTGGAACTATGATTTTCCAGACCTATCTTGTGTTCTCAGGAGCGGGTTCACTTCGAAAAGTGGTAAAGCTTTTCTGGACATTTAAAGTGCCGTGGAAATGGGCTTATAATGGAAGTATATTCCCGGACTGGGTAGCGCAGTTTGGATTTGGATTCTATAGTCTGATGCTTACATCAACGCTGATAGGACTTATAGTAATGGCACTTTATAAAGAGAGAACCTGGTGCTCATTTTGTCCGATGGGAACAATGACGCAGGGAATCTGCAAATTGAAAAATAAGGAAAGGTAAGAGATTATGACATTAAGTGAGAGAGCCGAAAAGGCAGTAGCTTTAAAGAATTCCGGACAGTATAACTGTTCCCAGGCTGTGACGGCAGCACTGGCAGACCAGACAGGACTTAGCGAAGAGCAGCTTAAACAGATATCTGCAGGCTTCTGTGCAGGTATGGGCAACATGGAAGCCACCTGCGGTGCACTTATCGGTGCGGGCATGATAGCGGGTCTTAAGACAGAAGGAAAAGGAACTCTTTCAGTAACGAAGCAGATTCAGGTAGAGTTTGGGAAAAGATGCGGCGCATTAAAATGTAAAGATTTAAAAGCCGTAACAAACGGAAAGCCCTTATGCCCTTGTGAGGACTGTGTCAGAAACGCAGTTATGATCTACGGAGAAGTCATGGGGTTATAACCATCATGTAGTGGAAGGCCTGAAACAAATAATTACTATAAAAGAGGATGCTATGAAAAAAGAAGTAACCGTCATAGGCGCGGCAATAATGGATATCCATGCAGGTCCTGTTCCGGGGGATCTGTTTTCCAAAGGCTCTGTTCCTGCGGACAGGATGTGCATATCCTTTGGGGGAGATGCGCTGAACGAAGCAGTGGTTTTGTCCGGACTTGGTGTGAAAACCGAGATCATATCAGTTATCGGCAAAGATGAAACCGGTCAGAGCGTTTTGAAAAATCTTCGAGAAAACAACGTTTCGACAGAGAAAATCACGATTGAGGATGGTCTTACAACAGGTATGAATATCGTCCTCAACGATGATGAAGGTGAGCGCTATTTTATCACCAATCCTTACAGCAGTTTGCGGAAGCTGTCACTAGAGCACATCCTTCCGCATATAGACGATGCTGCGGACATTGTCTGCTTTGCAAGTATGTTCGTATCACCGATGCTTGATATAGAAAACATGGGTGTGCTTTTCGGAAAGATAAAAGAGAAACCGGAGCGCACACTTATTGCCGATATGACGACAGCCAAAAAAGGTGAGACAATAAAAGACATCGCACCGCTTTTTGAATTCATAGATTACATTATTCCAAATGAACATGAAGCAGCTCTCTTAACAGGCGGGAAGACGCCGGAAGAGAGCCTTGAAATATTCGCTCAAAATGGTGCGAAAAACGTAATTATCAAATGCGGCAAAAAAGGCTGCATTTACTACTCAGATGGCCAGAAAGGCGAGGTGAGCACCCGCAAGGTTAAGGTGGTTGATACCACCGGTGCGGGAGACAGCTTCGTAGCCGGTTTTACCTATGGACTCATGAACAATATGAGCATAGATGATGCCTGCAAAAAAGGTAATGAAGTTGCGGCGAAGATTATTGGAAAAACAGGAACACAGGCATAATCATGCCATAATCTCGTCCACCCACTTTTTATATTCCTCTTCGGGTGTATCCGGAGTGAATCGTTTTCCGTTTATAACCATTGCACCTTTAGCCATTTTTTGAAGGTTCTTTACTGTATCGCCAAGATTACTGCCGCCTGAGGTGCAGAAAGGTACAATAATGATTCCCGAAAAATCATAGCTCTCAAGGAAGGTGTCTATGATGGAGGGCTCACGGTACCACCATATCGGGAATCCCAGGAAAACATGATTGTAACCTGATATATTTCCGATTTTGATGCTTATGGCAGGCCTGCAGGTGGCATCATTCATTTCGACAGAACTGCGGCTTTTGCTGTTCTGCCAGTCAAGATCTTCAGAGGTATAAGGTGTCACAGGTACAATTTCAAAAAGGTCTGCATTCGCTACTTTTGCAATTTTTTCGGCAACTTTCCCGGTTACACCGCTGGCACTGAAATATGCTACCAATGTTTTACTCATAGTATGTCCTCCTTAGATTGTTTAGAAATCTTCCAATTACAATTTTCTCACATCACAAATCTTATTTCATCATAAAGTAAAAAAGTTCATTCAACTTTAAGAATTAGTCATCTTTGCTTCCCATGGTTGACACAAACAGCTCATCGGTGCTGTTTTCAAGGTCCTGTCTTATTATTTTCCTGTACTCCCTTGGAGACATGTGCAGTTTCTCCGTAAATACTCTGTTGAAGGTTCGCTGGCTCTCGAAGCCGGCGTTTTCATATACTTCGGTTATCGTCTGGTCGGTGTAGCGAAGCAGACTCTGCGCATAGATGAATCTGGTTTCGTTTAGATATCTGTTGAAGTTGGTGTGGAAGGTTCCGGAAAAAACTCTCGACAGGGCAAACGGGCTGACATAGAGATCCTTCGCCATGCTTGTAAGGGATATCTCTTTTGTGAAATTGCTGGCTATATAAGAAACGGTTCTGTAGATAAGGTCGCCGTTTCCCTTTTCATCGCGCTCTGTAAGCTTTAAAACTGGAAGAGACCTAAGCAGAATAATACTGATGTAGGACTGGTAAAGCACCTTGCTTGAAGCATCTATGTCACGCCCTTTTTCCTTGTTTTTTGCGATTTCTTCGTACAAAGCATTGAAGGCAAACTGAATCTCTTTGTGTATATTACTGCTTTTGATCACCGGGCAGACCGGGACCTTTTTCAGCAGAGTGTCCGAGATTGATCCCGCGTAGGAAGGCGATGCAATAAGGTACAGTCCGGTGCCTTTTTCCGTATCAAATACCTGGGTGTGCTGGATCTGACCGGGGAAAATTACAGCCATATCGCCCTTTTCCATGTGGTAGAGCTCCTGGCCCACGCCGATCTCCATAGTGCCCTTTGAAATGTAGATGAATTCTATGAATCCGTGGAGGTGCGGCGGAGTGTGAATATTGGCTCTTTTATATATCTCTATATCATCCTCAAATGACTCGAATAATGGCTTCATTGCGCTCCTTCTCTGAAAAACACCGTTTCTTTTAGTATAACCTGTCTGATAACAAATGCAAGATTTGGCTACTTTTATTCATGTTATGACGCGATTAATATTTTTCTCCGAGGTATTATAATCACGTAATATGAAATTGACCGATACGGAAGGCATAGTAATAACGCCGGAAAGGAATTATGATTATGAAGAGAATCGTTGATTTTTATAAAAAAGCATGGAAAGAGTATGTTGAATATTTTGGCAAGTACAACATGTACGTTTACAGATAACACCAAGTAAAACCTTTTCAAAATTATAAAAGAAGGCTGTGCATTAAATTAGTGCACAGCCTTCTTTATTGCCATTTGAAGTACGGAATTAAGTATAAAGTTTTTCTAAAGTTAGTAGACTATACGAATCAGCATTTATACAATATAAATGTAGGGTTCATGTGGTTTTTCATATGATGAAAAGGACAAATGGTGGATATGGAAAATACTCAGAAGCTTAACGAAATGAAGAAAAAAAGTCTGGTAAAAATGTTCATAATTGTTTTTGCCTTATTTGCACTGGGAACGATCCTGGTAAACGGGACTATGACATATATTGCGCAGACAGAATCCTATCACAGTGAGTGTGTCTCGGATTTGCGTAGGATAACGACACATCTGGTAAATCAGATACAAAGTGAAGGCGATGAGTTCATATATCTGAAAGCCTGGTTTCAGGAACATCCTGATCTGGTGCAGGTTCCGGTGGATTTCAAAAGTGATCTTCCGGTCAGTAAGAGTGCTTTTGATGATTATATTCTTGAAAATTATCCGGGAAAAGATTACGGGACAACGCTTTTCTTTAATGACCTTGATCTTGAAGGACAGCGGTTATATGTCAACTACGCCTTTGAACGATGGTTTACTCTTTTTTTTGAGGCGACGGACAGTTTTGATCTGATGTATACATATTTCATCTATCCTGAGAGTGAAAATGATCTGAAGATGAACTATATGTTTGATCCTACGATGGAAACGAAAACAGCGCCAGATGGACGTGAAATTCTAAAGCTTGGGGAAGTTGTTTACGAGGATCCGGAGATACATCAAACCATGTGGGATACCTGGTTTACAGGAAGAGCTCAGAACGGCTTTGATATCATGAATAACGAATTCGGCCAACAGTATAATTATTGTGCTCCGGTGGTTATAAATGGTGAAAAGGTCGGACTTCTATGCTCTGAAATAAGTGTGGCGGTTGTTAATTCCGAGATCATGAAAAATGTGATCATCCAGGGACTGGTTTCAGCGGTTGTGCTTATCATATTTACAGCTATTCTTTACCTGCTCCTTAGTAAAAATGTTTTGCATCGTATCATCGGCATTGAGCGCGAGGTAAGAGAGTACTCCGAAAAGAAAGATCCGGAGATAGCAAAGGATATTCTGTCTCATGTGAAAATCATGGATGAGATTGGTATGCTTGCAAAGAGCTTTGGAGAGATGATTACGGAACTTGAAGATTACATGGTTAATCTTCAGAAGGTCACCGCGGAAAAAGAGAGAATTGATGCGGATTTGAGCATTGCAAGTCAGATCCAGGCGGATATGCTTCCCAAGATTTTTCCTCCGTTCCCCGACAGAAAAGAGCTTGATATTTATGCGACCATGACACCTGCGAAAGAGGTAGGCGGTGATTTCTACGACTTTTTCCTGGTGGATGAAAATCATATTGCTCTTGTAATTGCAGATGTTTCCGGAAAAGGTGTCCCGGCATCACTTTTCATGGTTATTGCAAAGACACTTATAAAGAACCGCCTCCAGATGGGAGAAGAGCCGGGCGAGGCACTATATAATGTTAATAATCAGCTTTGCGAGGGAAATGACGCTGAGCTCTTCGTAACAGTATGGGCAGTGGTTATTGATCTTACTACAGGTGATGCGCTCGAGGCCAACGCAGGTCATGAGTATCCGGCGTTTAGGAGAGGCAATGGTTCCTACGAACTCATAAAGACAAAACATTCACCGGCTGTTGCCACTATGGAAGGACTTAAATTCCGTCAGAGCGAGTTCCATCTCGATCCCGGAGACAGGCTGTTTGTCTACACGGATGGGGTTACGGAAGCAACGGATGCCAATCTGGAACTGTTCGGAGAGCAGAGGCTTATTGATGCGCTGAACCGAAATCCGGATGCGTCACCGACAGAGCTTTTGCCGGCGGTTAAAAAGGAGATTGATGAATTTGTAGGAGAAGCACCGCAGTTTGACGACATTACGATGCTGAGCTTCATCTATAGAGGAAAAGCCTGAAAAGCGCTGTTTTTCCTATTGACGATACATAGGTGTTTTGATAAGGTATAAAAAGAAAATCGAATAATTCTTCGGGGCAGGGTGTAATTCCCGACCGGCGGTGACAGTCCGCGACTCGCGAAAGCGACTGATTTGGTGAAATTCCAAAACCGACAGTAAAGTCTGGATGGTAGAAGTAATGCATTATAATAGCTGTTATTTTGCTGTTTTATTGTGCGCGTATTAAGGCGAAGCCCCCATGCAGGTTTCGCCTTTTTTGTTTCACGATTTTTCTTCGTGATTCAGGCGCATAAAAATGCGGATATGGCTGTTATTCCTCGGGAATCCTTCGGTTCAAAAATCTAAAGAACACGGGGAGGAACAATCAAATGTTCAAAAACAAATTCACAACAAAGCAAATCGTATTAACAGGAATGCTCGCAGCACTTGCAGGCGTACTCATGTCACTGGAGATCTCGGTGCCGATGATGCCGCCGTTCTATAAGTTTGACTTTAGCGACGTGCCTGCAATCATCGCTCTTTTCCTTATGGGACCTGCGGAAGGCGCACTGGTTGAGATCATCAAGCTTGTAGTAAAGCTACTTCTCACGGGAACTAACTCAATGTATGTCGGAGAGCTTGTAAACCTTATGGCCATCATTCTTTTCATAATTCCCACCTGGATTGTTTATAAGAAGATGGGACAGACAAGAAAGGCCGCTATGGTAGCACTTATAGTCAGTGTTGTTATAAGAACCGGTGCAGCATGCTTCTTAAATGCCTGCATTTCACTTCCTTTATATGCAAAAGCGATGGGAGTATCTCTTGATGATGTCGTAAAAATGGTCGGTGGAGTAAATGCAAGAATCCAGAACCTTCAGACATTTATCATCTATGCGACAATACCTTTCAATGTAGTAAAACTGGCAATCAACAGTCTCATAGGCTACGCAGTATATGACAGACTTCTCGCAGCTGTTCCTTCAGCAAGGGGACTCAGATCAGATAATGAACAGGTGCAGGAGGCAGCTTGATGATACAGGAATACCAAAATCTTTCAAGGCTGCAGATGGAGCAGGTGGATAAAGAAAAGACTCTCGTAGTGGTACCGCTCGGCGCACTGGAACAGCATGGAAACCAGGCGCCTCTTGGCACCGATACGATCATTGCGGATGAGATGAAAAAGAGAATAATGGGGAAGCTCTCTTTGGATAAAAGCGATGAAGTCCTTTCGGGATCGGTTCTTTTCTTTCCGACAATTCCTGTGGGATACAGTGTTGAACACCTTTCTTTTTGCGGTTCGATATCTTTCAAACCGCAGACTTACTACAGTGTTTTGTATGACATAGCAGAGTGCCTGACAAGGCATGGCTTTAAGCATATAGCTCTTCTCATCTGCCACGGAGGGAACCGCGCAACAGCAGAGATAGTCAGTCGTCAGATAAGGCGTGATCTTGGGATATATGTCTACTTGATTTCATCGGGTTCTTTCTCGGATCCGGAAGTAAAGAAGACAATAACTCCGGGAAATGAAGCCGATTTTCACGGAGGAGAAATGGAAACCGCCATGGTGATGGCAAGGGATGAGAGCCTTGTGGACCTTACGACTTCAAGCACGGGGCATTATTCAATCTCGGAAAAAGGTGCAAAGCTTGCATTTTTCGGAAGCACATCTCTTCCCTGGATGGGGGAGGACTTCATCACCGATGAAGGAAAGCCTATCGGTATAGGCGGAGATCCCAGCGGTGCGACAGCCCAAAAAGGTGAGATCATTCTTGAGGTTAGTGCGAGGGATGCCGCAAACGGAATAAAGGAAATAATGAAATTTATGGTGACCTGCTGAAAAAACAAACCTCTTCTAAGTGGTCAGAGGGCAAAGGATTTGATAAAATAATCATTGTAGTTTCTAATGACTTGCAAAGGGGGATATGAAAAATGGCCAGACAAAGCAGTGTTAAGAGAGCACTTGAAGCAACCGGAAGTTTTGCCACTGCTCAGAAAAACATCGTCGTTCAGTATCAAAACAGTGACCGCACTACCGATGACATTTTAAAGAAAATCAAAGAGGATGCGCTTTCTCATGGAGTATCGGAAGCGGATTTTCAGAAAATCGATGTCTATATAAAGCCTGAGGAGCACAAGGTTTTCTATGTTGTTAACGGTAATGTAAACGGCTGCGTTGATTTCTGAGGGAGGGGATGAAAAATGTCTACTATATTCGTGGTTGCCAACCAGAAGGGCGGCATCGGTAAAAGTACTACTGCAACCAATCTTGCGGGAATTCTTGGAAGAAAAGCAAAGACACTTTTGATAGACGCTGATCCTCAGTGCAACAGCACAAGCACCTATGATGCCAAGATTGAGGACGTCGCTACGCTTTATGATGTAATAATCGACTCTGATAAATTGCCGATTGCGGAAGCTATCCAGCATACAGAAAACGGCGATATTGTAGCATCTGACCCTCTTCTTGTAAAAGCGGAGAAGATGCTTGACGGTGACCTTGAAGGCTTCTATCGCCTTAAGGATGCACTGGACGAGCTCGATGGATATGAGTACATCGTTATTGATACAGCGCCATCACTTAATATCATCCTTTATAACTGCCTTATTGCAGCTGATAAAGTGATAATCCCTGTTACTGCGGACTCCTATGCGATGCAGGGAATCAGTCAGTTATACGACACGATCATGTCTGTGAAAAAGAGACAGAACAGAAATCTTTCCATCGCCGGACTTCTTCTTGTCAGATATTCGGGGAGATCCAACCTTGAGAAGGGAACCCGTGACAATATAGAAAAGACAGCAAAGAAGATGGATACGAAGCTCTTTAAAACAGTTATCCGTGAATGTATAAAGACAAAGGAAGCTCAGGAAGCCAAGAGACTTTTGATAGACTATGCTCCCAAGTGCAACACCTGCCTTGATTATATCGACTTTACCGCGGAGCTTCTGAAAAAATCACGGAAATAATCGCAATAATTGGCATGATAAAAACAATATTGTTTTAGAGTGCGGGAGCCTTATATGCTACATTAAAAATGCAGCATATAAGGCTTTTTATTTTGTTAATAATTCTATTTTTTTTAGGGAACAGGGAGAATCAGGGTATGAGCAGAGAAAAAATAATCGTAAAAAAAGATAACAGGATGGAATTCAATAATAACGTGGATTACTGCGTCGGCACGGGAAGGCTCGGGCTTGCACTTACAGAGGAATACCTCAAAGAGCTTGAATTTGTGCAGGAGATGATCGGCTTTTCCTACATCAGAGGTCACGGCCTTTTCTCTGATGATGTGGCTATCTACAATGAGTACGAAGAGGACGGCGAGACAAAAGTAGAGTACAACTACACTTATATAGACAGGATTTTTGACAGCTTTTTGCGACTTGGCATCAGGCCTTATCTTGAGCTTGGATTCATGCCCGGCCAGCTTGCCAGCGGAACCCAGACGATCTTTTACTGGAAGGGGAATACCACTCCACCCAAGGATTACAAAAAGTGGACAGATATGGTTATTGCTCTTCTGTCACACCTCAAAAAGCGCTACGGAGAAGAAACTGTGACATGGCCTATTGAGGTGTGGAATGAGCCCAATCTGCCGGGCTTTTGGTACAAGGCTGACATGCAGGAATATTTCAAATTGTTCAAGGAGACTTTTCTTGCAATTAAGAACTATGACTCAAGATATAAGGTCGGAGGGCCTGCCATCTGCGGCGTAAGGGATGCGGAGTGGATAGAGGCTTTCCTTGAGTTTTGCAAAAAGGAGTGCATAAAACCCGACAGGATTACCAGACATCATTACACTGTGGAATTCCCGGAGCGCATCGGACATTATGATTATTCCAAACTGGAGGATCCAAAGATGCGTTTTGAGAATCTTCAGTCCACCAGGGATATTGTGGATTCTTATGATGAATTCAGAGGGCTCCCCATACATCTGTCGGAATTTAGCACCTCGTATACTCCAAGGGGTGTAATCCATGACACTAATTTAAATGCCGCATATCTCGCAGGTCAGCTGGCGGGACTTGGGGATGTGAATGAAGCATATTCCTACTGGACCTTCGGAGATGTGTTCGAGGAGCAGGGAGTTCAGCATTCCCTATTCCATGGAGGCTTTGGAATGGTTGCGGATGGGAATATTCCCAAGCCGACCTTCTGGACTTTCTATTTTTATAAGCAGTTAAAAATGTTTGGCGAGGGTTGTGTATACCGCGATGACAAGGCGGTAATTGTGAAGAATGATTTTGGCTACGCGGGAGTATTGTGGAATATAGGTGAGGAGGAGATTAGCGCTGATTTGGACTTTGAGCTTCCGGAAGCCGGTGAGTATACACTTATCAAAAAGACTGTCGATGAGACCTGCTGTAATCCCTTGAAATTGTGGCACGACTTGGGAGAGCCGGCATACCCGTCGAAGGCGGAGAAGGAAATGATTAAGAGCGCCGCATGGCCTCTTACGACGAGCTCTGTTGAAGTATCAAAGAACGGAACGGTGGATGTTTCATTTACATTGAAAAAGCATGGAGTATTATATTTTACTCTCACTAAGAGAGATTTCACTCCTGACCGAGGCTATGACTACGACAAGGTGATTTCGTTTCATTAACACAAAATGGAATATAATTCGCAGCGGATGCTTTTCGTATTTTTAATTTCAACTTTATCGGAGGTTTAGATTTCTGGAATATAATATAGAGAGGCTTTATAATTATTGAAAGAAGGAAGTTCTGAATGGAAAGATATATAGCATCTAAACGAATCTGTGATAAAAATATTGATATACTCAAACTGGATGAAGAAACTCTGGCATATATGAGAGATAAAGATATCGAGACTATCAGAGATTTTATCGGTGTTCAGAATAAGTTAAAACCCAAATATGCAGACGTGGTAAAAAAGAAAATCAAGTATCTGATCCAGGCAATGGAGAGACGAGGGATAAAATGACAGCTTATTATCATCTCCCCGGTTTATTCGATTTTTATGACTTATACAAAATCTTCCTGCCGCTCTTTAGAGAGCGCAGGGAGTATTTTTATGATTGGTGTGAAATAGGCTCAATTTATGGCGCTCCCGGCGATTGCACATGGGGTGGCGGAAGAGTGGGTTTCGGAGATGCAGGCCCGGAAGAAGTGGCCTTGCTGATGAAGCAGTACGGAATCTCTGCGCGGCTTACGTTCAGTAATTCTCTGCTTGAGGAGAAGCACCTTTCCGATAAGAAGTGCAATTACCTGTGTGCTTTGTTTGAGAAAAGCGGTGCAGAGGGGAGTAACGGAATAATACTTCACTCAGATATTCTTCTTAAATATCTAAAGGAAAACTATCCCGGTTTTTATTTTGTTTCAAGTACGACAAAGGTGTTGACTGAGTTTTCAGAGCTTGAAAAAGAGCTTGACCGCAGTGAATTCAGCTATGTTGTACCAGACTTCAGACTAAATAAGGAATTGGATAAACTATGCGCACTTTCACCTTTGCAGAAGCAGAAGGTGGAATTTTTGTGCAATGAATGCTGCTGGTTTGATTGTTATGACAGAAAGAATTGCTATGAAAATGTCAGCAGGAAAAGTCTCGGTGAAAACTGCGCCGATCATGCCTGCGTTTCTCCCGAAGCAGGCAGAGGCTACCGCTTTTCCGATGCAATGAAGAACCCCGGTTTTATCGGAATTGAAGATATTCAAGAAACATACATGCCTGCGGGCTTCTCCAATTTCAAAATCGAAGGGAGAAGCCTTGGAAGCGCCATTATTCTGGAGTTTTTACTTTATTACATGACAAAGCCCGAATACCAACTAAAAGTCAGGGAAGAAGTATATCTGGATAGCATGCTGGATTTGTTTTAGGTCTATTGGGGGGTAGACATGGAATATGGGGCATATCATACGGTGTAACTATGCCTATTTGTGGTATAATTTCTTTTGGGAAGAGTAAGATGCGCCTTGAAGAATCTGAGACCAGAATAGAAGTTATTCGCAAGATTGCTGAAAACTATGCCCCTAATTATGATGTGGATGCTATTCTTCAGGAATTAAGTAAAGAATCATGATGTGATATCGGGAGGAGATATGGAACAGGTAATAGCTCTTTTGGGAGAAAAGTTGGAGGAAGTTTTACCCATGGTAGGAGAGAATCTGGATGGACTTGTGTCGTTAGTAGTCTGGATTCTTGTGCTATCAGTATTTGGAAGAGTTTTAAGAAAAAAGGCCGGACAAACGGCAGCTATGAGCGGAACGGCTGACAGCAGTAAACGTGAAGCTTCATCGATGCCGCACGCGCATAAGCCGGCCGGGGTATATAATACATACAATAGGAAAAATGCAAGAAACGACGCAGGTGCTATGCCACACAGACATGACAAAGGGCACTATACCTCCATGTCGGATGCGTCGAGGCTTCCAAAGGGTTACATCCTGTTAAACGGCGAACCCGTAAGAGTTGCCGACCTTGATGGAAAATAATAAGATGAGCAGATTCTAGCGCTTTTGGTGTGATGTGTCTGCTCCATTTTTTTAATGGAGGTAATTCCATGAACATTTTCGATATTATAGGACCGGTGATGATAGGACCTTCGAGTTCTCACACTGCGGGTGCAGTGCGGCTCGGCAGAGTTGTCAACAAGCTTATAGATGACAGAAAACTAAAAAAGGTTGAGATTACCCTGTCCGGATCTTTTGCCCAGACTTACAGGGGACATGGAACGGACAGAGCACTTCTCGCAGGAATAATGGGATATAAAAGTTATTCTCCCGAGATCAGGGATGCGCATAAGATTGCAGCCGAGCGGGGAATAGAGTACACATTTATAAAAGAGAACATCAAGGGAGCACATCCGAATACCGCGCGTATTCATTACTTTCTTGAAGATGGTTCCGAAGGCGTGATGCAGGGTGCCAGCGTAGGCGGAGGCAATATTCTTGTAAAACAGATAAACGGGATGGACGTGGAATTTTCCGGAGACAACAATACAATCCTTGTGATGCACGAGGACAAACCCGGTGTTATTGCGAGCGTCACAAATATGATGCACTGGGAACACGAGGATCTGAATATCTCCAAGTTCCATCTCTCGCGCCAGGAAAAGGGCGGAGAAGCCATCATGACCATCGAAATAGATAACAAGCCGCCGGAGACACTGGTAGATGAGATAAGAGGCATCGACCACGTCCTTAACGCAATTCTGATTAAAAGAGTTTAGCGAGCAACATTAAGCCTTCCCCTAGGGGGAAGGCATAACAATAAAGCCTTCCCCTAGGGGGAAGGTGGCGCGAAGCGCCGGATGAGGGGAACAAAATGTTAAAATACGAATCCATCAGCGATCTCGTGACCGCTGCAAATGCCCGAAATATAAAGCTCAGTCAGCTTGCTCTTGAGGATCAGGCTGAAAGCATGGGAATAACAGAGCTTGAACTTTATGAAAAGATGGAAATCAATTTCGATGTTATGAAGAGATCCGTTCAAGAGGGCATGAAGAAGGATCTTAAGTCGACTTCCGGTCTTACCGGCGGTGAAGGCTATATCATGAACGAATACGCAGGAAAAAATGATGGCGGACTCTGCGGGGAGGGGTTGTCAAAGGCGATAGCAAGAGCACTTTCAGTAGCTGGCTGTAATGCGTCAATGGGGCGAATAGTTGCGGCGCCCACAGCCGGGAGCTGCGGCATTTTGCCGGGAGCATTGGTTTCCCTATACGAGGACAGAGGCTTTGATGAAAAGGACATTGTGATGTCAATGTTCACCGCGGGAGCTATCGGAATGGTTGTGGCAAACAGAGCAAGTATCGCAGGCGCTGAGGGAGGGTGCCAGGCTGAGTGCGGAAGTGCGGCAGCTATGACGGCAGCAGCCCTTGTGGAGCTGATGGGAGGAACTCCTGCACAGTGCGCAGATGCATGCGCTATGGCAATCTCTAATCAAATGGGACTTGTGTGCGATCCTGTGGCAGGACTGGTGGAAATTCCCTGTATTAAGAGAAACGTATCGGGACTGATGATAGCTTTTTCCTGTGCTGACATGGCGCTTGCCGGAATTAAGGCTCACATTCCTGCCGATGAATGCCTGGATGCTATGAAAGAAGTCGGAGATGTGATGTCGACAACCCTAAAGGAAACTGCGGCCGGAGGACTGGCCACGACCCCTACGGGAATAAAATTAAAAGAAATGGTGTTTTCAGATAAATAAAATGCGATATAATTAAGTAGCATACAATTTAATTCTCGTAACCATCGAAAGGATAACAATTATCATGAAAACACTTTATATAGAATGTAAGATGGGAGCTGCGGGAGACATGCTCTCAGCAGCCCTTTTGGATATCTGTGAGAACAGAGATGAGATACTTGAAAAGCTTAATGAAGCCGGGATTCCCGGGGTGACTTATGAGCTTGTGACTTCAGAAAAATGCGGAATTACAGGAAAACATCTGGAAGTCAGGGTAAATGGAGAAGAAGAGATAAGCGATGATGTGGGCCATCATCACCATGAGCATGGTCACAGCCATGATAACGAGCATCACCATAGCCACAGAAGCCTCCATGATATCGAGCATATAATTGAATCACTGAAAATAGAAGAATCCATTAAAAAGGACATCCTTAACGTATATAAACTGATTGCAGAGGCAGAGAGCACCGTTCACGGTGAGCCTGTATCCGAGATACATTTTCATGAAGTAGGCAGTATGGATGCCATTGCAGACATCACGGCGACCTGCTTAATTATGAATGAAATAGGTCCGGCCAGCGTGATCGCATCTCCCATCCATGTGGGAAGCGGTCATGTAAAATGTGCGCACGGAATTCTTCCGGTTCCCGCACCTGCCACCGCAATTCTTTTAAAAGGTATTCCGTCCTACAGTGCAGATATCGACGGAGAACTATGCACACCCACAGGTGCTGCACTTATCAAATACTTTGCAAAAAGCTTTGGACCTCAGCCTATTATGAGTGTAGATAAAATCGGTTATGGTATGGGTAAAAAGGATTTCGCAAAGGCAAACTGCGTAAGGGTGATGCTTGGCAATGAAGATGACGAAGCTCTCACCGATACCATCACAGAACTCATCTGCAATCTCGACGACATGACTCCCGAGGCAATAGGCTTTGCAACTGAGCGTCTCATGGAAGAGGGTGCTTTGGACGTATTTACCACTTCTATTTTCATGAAGAAAAATCGGCCGGGAACCATGCTGACAGTCCTCTGCAGGGAAGATAAAAAAGAAGAATTGGTCAAAAAGATTTTCAAATATACAACAACCATCGGTATTCGTGAGCACATCAGCAATCGCTACGTGCTTCACCGTGAGGAGAAAACGATAACTACTCCCGATGGAGAAATACGTGTAAAGGAAGTCTCCGGGTACGGTGTAAAGCGTGAGAAGAAAGAGTACGAAGATCTTGCAAGGATAGCGAGAGATATGGATGCAGGATTGATGTGAGTCTGAAGAAAAATTAGTCTTTATCTTTCCTGAGAGTATATAATAGAGGAGTATTTGTGCAAAAAATATAATGTTAGGAGTATTTTATGAAAGCAAAGTTTTCTTTATACCTTACAGAGCTTGCACCCGGCCTTAAAATGCTGATCGATGAGCTCTCGGAGGAATATGATTACGTAAGCGTTCTTGCCAGCGATTCCAAGGGCTTTTCTATACAGGCATCGCAGAAGAGCAAGGCGATTACGAGTGAAAATATGACGACCGAAAGAGGCTGCGTTGTCAGAGTATATAAGGATGGCCTTTACAGCGAGTATTCGTTCAACAAACCTGATAAGGATGTGAGCGCTTTCGCCTCAAAACTAAAGAATATTCTGAATGACCAGTTTGAAATTATCAAAAAGACTTCCACAGAAGTTTTTGATACGGATAAGCTTGACGACGAGCCCTGCGAGCTTTTCACAGAGATGGAGACTGATATCATGCCTCAGGATGTGGATCTCGGGGCACTTATGGAAAAACTCCAGAGCTACAGCGACAGAGCCGTAAAGCTTAAGGATTTCATGATAGATGCACCCGCATCCGCAAAGTCCACCCACGTCTGCAAGATGTTCCTCACAAAGAACAGAGATATGCGCCAGAGCTATGTCTACACAGAAGGTTCTATTCTTGCAATCGGTGCAAAGAACGGCAGAAATACCATGTCAATCGAGGGTGTTTCGGGAAGAAGTGGTGCCGGAATTCTTGACGACCTTGAGGAGAAAATCGAGGTGGCTGTTAATTCTGTTGGCGATATGCTGGATGCCGATCCCGTGATTCCCGGGGAATATGAGATTATCACAAGTCCCGAGGTTACCGGACTTATCGCCCATGAGGCCTTCGGCCACGGCGTTGAGATGGATATGTTTGTAAAGGGCAGAGCTCTCGGTGCGGAGTATATTGATAAGCGTGTCGGTTCAGATCTTGTTTCGATGCACGAGGGTGCAAACTGCGTTGTTGACGTTGCAAGCTATGCCTTTGACGATGAGGGTACACTTGCAGGTGATGTTACAGAGATTGATCACGGCATTTTGAAAACAGGTGTCTGTGATGCTCTTGCTGCGCTCAGACTTGGAACAAAGCCCACCGGTAACGGTAAGCGCGAGAACTTCGAGCACAAGGTTTATACACGTATGACAAATACGATGTTCGACAGCGGAAGTGACTCCAAGGAGGATATGATCGCTTCAGTTAAGAAGGGCTACTATCTTGAGGGTATGTTCTCCGGCATGGAGGATCCGAAGCACTGGGGCATTCAGTGCATCGTTGCGAGAGGCCGTGAGATTATAGACGGCAAGTTCACGGGAAAAGTTGTTGCTCCTGTAGTTATGACCGGTTATGTGCCGGATCTTCTCGGCTCAATTTCAATGGTAAGTACAGACCGTGAATCCTTCGGTAACGGCGGCTGCGGTAAAGGACACAAGGAGTGGGTTAAAGTCTCCGACGGTGGCCCTTACCTGAAGGCGGTTGCTAGACTAGGTTAAGTACCTCGAAGCGCCTTCCCCTTGGGGGGAAGCTGACGGATGAGGGGAAGACGAAAGGAAAAGAAAATGACAGACAAGATTATAGATATTCTCAAGGCCTCCGATGCGGACGGCTTTGAGATTACAGATACAACAACAATGGCGTATGAGTTTTATTTCATAAAGCACAGACTGGACCAGAACAGAGTAAGAGATGTAGAGCATATTAACGTCAAGGTTTACAAGAAGCTTGACGACGGCAAGATGCTCGGAAGTGCTTCGGGAGAGATATATCCGACACTTACGGATGAAGAGATAAAAGAAGAAATCAATAAGCTCATCTCAAGGGCAGAAAATGTAAAGAACCCTTTTTACGAGCTTAATAAGCCCGAAGATTATGAGGTATCAAAAAGTGAGGACGTGGATGTTTCCCAAATTGCGGAAAACTTCGTAAAGGCAATGAAGGAGCTTCCGGAGACGGACACAGAGTACATCAATTCCTATGAGATTTTTGCTGAGAAGAATAAGAGAAGATTCATCAACTCGGAGGGAATAGACATAAGCTTTGAATATCCCTCATCAATGGTTGAGGTTGTGGTAAATGCCAGGGATAGCGAGCATGAGATCGAGCTCTATCGCATGTATAAGGCAGGAAGCTGCGACAGTGAGAATCTGAAAAAGGACATTGCAGAGGTACTCAGATATGGTAAGGATAAGCTGATTGCGAAACCTACTCCGAAGCTTGGAAAGGCAGCAGTTGTTTTCCCGACAAGCGATGCGGTCCAGATATACAGCTGGTTTGTTGAAAAGTGCAATGCGGGTTTTATATACAGCAAGTATTCCGATTGGGAGATTGGCAAGGAAGTTGCGCCTAGGGCAAAGGGAGATAAAGTTACACTGAAATCCGTAAAATACCTGCCGAACTCATCAAAAAACTTCGATGTGGATGATGAAGGTGCTGTAATAAGGGATATGACAGTTCTTGATAAAAATGTTCCCACCACCTTCTTTGGTGGAAGAAGATTCAGATATTACCTTGGAATCAAGGATTCATACCTTGCATGCAATTTTGATGTGGAAGGCGGTTCCAAGACTTCGGAAGAGATCAGAAGCGGAAAATACCTTGAGATAGTTGAATTTTCGGATTTTGCTGTTGATTCCATCTCGGGAGATATCGCGGGAGAGATAAGACTTGGTTATTACCACGACGGCGAAAAGGTTACCCCTGTAAGCGGAGGTTCGATTTCAGGCTGCATGACAGACTTTGTGAATGAGATGTATATGTCAAAGGAAAAGCGCCAGTATGACAACTTCAACATTCCTGCGCTCACAAGGCTTGAGAATGTCAGCGTCACAGGCGTTGAATAAGCGTGCATACAGGCTGAATTTGATATATAATAAATAAGTTAATGGAATTCATTCTCAATAAAAAGAATGATTAGAGGCCCCATTACAGAGGTAAGGAAAATGGCAAGAAAGAGCCTGGAAAGCTATACGGAAAAGGAAGTACTTGAGCTTTTACATGAAAATGTCGACGCTGTTATTCTTGTGGATGCAACAACCAACAGATACAGGGCAATGACTCGCAGAAATATGTTCAAAGAGTTTATTGAGGAAACCGGTGATTATCATGACCTGATAGAGAAGCTCTGGTTTCATATTGAGGGTTCAAGTGAACTGATTACTGACGAGTACAAGGCATTTGTATCATACTATGCGGATTTTAAAGGAAAATTCAGCAGAAGACTGAAGGTTTTTCTCGAAGGCAGCAGTACACCTCGTTTTGTACAGATGCAGGTTTATCCGACAAGAAATGAGAAACAGTATATTTTTGTCATGGATGAACTTGACGACGATGAGTATGTTGAGGAATTCATGACCACCAAAAAGGTCAATACGATACAGAACACCTATCTGTTTTCAATGTACGTGGACCTTGTTCAGGATACGACCAGCAGTTTAAGCGTGACGGAGATATCCGATGAGACTGTGAATTCAAGCATAAAATATTCAGAGTGGCGCTTGATGACTGTAAATATGATCGCTCCGGAGGATAAGGATCAGTTTCTTAAGATCACGGATCCTGAATACCTGAAGGCCAATCTGGCACCGGGACGCACAATATCGCTTGACTGTATGATGATGAACCTTGAGGGTACATATATCTGGGTAAAACTCATTTTCAGCAGGACTGCAACAGCTAATGAGGATGACTTCAGATTTGTCTTCATGGTACAGGACATTCATGAGAACTTTGAAGATATCATGAGTACCTTAAGGCAATACGAGGAGCTTGCGATAGCCGATTCACTGACGGGACTTCTCAATCATGGCGGAATTAAGACGGAGATACTTAACGCTATCGATGCACATAAAAAGGAGGGAACGTCTGTATCCCTCATGATGATCGACATTGATTTCTTTAAGCAGGTTAATGATAACCACGGACATTCCACAGGTGATCGCACACTTAAGAAATTCGCGCACATCATTGAAGAGACGGTTGTCGATAAAGACGCCCATATTGGCAGATGGGGAGGTGAAGAATTTGTCATTGTCTACAGAGGGAAGACCGGAGATGAGCTTTATGAGGTATCTGAAACTTTGAGGAAAAATGTTGAAGCAGCAACTTTTCCGGAAATCGGTCAGCTGACCTGCTCTGTAGGTGTTACAGAGCTTCGCGATGAGGATTCCTTCGACGATGTATTCAATCGTGTGGATAAAGCACTTTATATGTCAAAGGAAAGTGGCAGAAATAAAGTGACTTTAAAATAATTGGTTTTCGAATTACTTCGAAATAATTAAAGGCTTGGGACCAAAGATTGATCCCAAGCCCTATTTATTGTTTCAAGAGATTTTTTTAGATATTTATGAACTGTCTTGTGCTCTCGCTCAGCTTTTCTGTAACATCGTTGTTGGTGTCCATAGCGGAACTGATGCCGCTGATCTCGTCGACGATGTCCTGAGAGTTCTCTGCGGACTGGTTGATCGCATCGGAAGCCTCGTTTACAGACTGTGAAATAGAGGTAACGGAATCACTCATTTCTTCCATAATAGTGTTGAGGTTCTGAGTCTGATCAGCTATGCCGTCAAGCATCTCATTGATGAGCTTTGCGGTTTCTTCGTATTTCTCACCTGTCTCTACGAAAGCATCGTAGTCACTAAGCACTGTGGTGTTGATGAAATCAAGAACCTGCATAGCGTTGTCGGCCAGTGTGGTAACCGCCTGGGTAACCTCATTACTGATATCCTGGATGTTGGCAGCTGTCTGGCGGGAGTTGTCGGCAAGGGAGCTGATCTCTTCAGCAACAACCGAGAATCCGCGTCCTGCTTCACCTGCTCTTGCCGCCTCGATTGAAGCATTGAGGGCAAGGAGGTTAGTCTGTGAAGCGATATCAAGGATGACATTGGTAAGCTCGTTGATCTGCTTAACCTTTTCACTATCCTTAACGGACTGCTCAAGCACTCCTGAGAGGTTCTCCATCTTGGCACCGGTATTCTCCTTCTTGTGGAGGGCGCCATCTTTTATCTCGATAGCTTCAGCTCTGATCTCCTCAGCCTTAGCAGTACCGTCTTCAACACCAAAGTTGATGTTGTCGGTAGCTTCCTTGACGTTGTCGAGCTTCTCGTTCATCACCTTGGAGGTATCTGATACGTTCTGCATGCTTGCTGCGAGCTCTTCAAGAGCTGCGGAAGTATTGGTTATATTATCGTTGGCTAAAACGATCTGGTTTGTCATACTCTCAGAGGATTCGGTAAGTGTAACCGTTCCGTTCTTAACCTCTCTAAGGATGTTCTGAAGGGTTTCCATAAAGTGGTTGAAGCCCTGCTTGATATGCACAAGCTCGGAAGAGGTCTTTGTCTCAAGTCTTACTGTCAGGTCGCCCTGATGGTTATTGATATTGGTGATGATATCATTGATCTCATCGGCAATGAGATTAACCTTTCGGCCCACCTTGCGATAGTTGAAGAAGCAGAATGCGATGATGCAGATGATATATACTGCCATATTCAAATTAACTACTCCGATTGCTCTCATGGCTTTTGCATAGACAGCTTCACTGGACTGCTGCTGAACGGCATCAATTTCTTTATCAAGAATTTCAAGTTGTTCCTTCATGGTTGTAAGCTGATTTGCACATTCGACATAAACGACCTGAATGATTGTGTCTACATCACCTGTCTGAGCAGCTGTTACAACTTTTTCATAACCTGTTTTGTAAGTGGCATAGTTTTCGGCTATAACTGCAGCAGCTTTTGAAGCTGTACTGTCTGCGCCGGTAAGTTCTGTAAATGTTGATGTTATTCCGGCGGATGCTTCGTCCATTTCTGCAAGACAGTTCTGAAGCTCCGGAACCTTAGTCTCAATCTGGCCCAGACCCTTTATTGTTTCATAGTTTGATGCAAGGGCAAAACCATCATTGTCCACAATACGCATGTCTACTTCAAATACACGCATATCATTCATAACACCCTGCACCTGCTCAGCTTGAGCTATGGAGTTCTTCGTGATATTCATCATTTCAGTAACAACTACTGCTATAGATATTGCGAACAAAATCAGCAGTGCAAGATAAGTCATAAGACTCATCCCGGCAACGGTCTTAATAAATGGGATTTTCTCGAATCCGCTGTTGCTTTCGTTGTTAGCCATTTGTACGATCTCCTTTACGAATACATGTACTTGAATACACTACACTATAATTTTACGATAAAACGCATGAAAATGAGCATGTTTACAATAATTTAATAGATTTTATAATTCGTTAACTCAAACTTCGCACAGCCCCCGGAGCTCCGTCCGCCGGCCCCGAACCATATGCTCATTTTTCACCGTCAATTGGCTCAGAACATTTATCAGGCCCTTTGTTTTCTTTAATTCATGCGTGGGACAAAACTCAAGGCTGTTTGCAAAAGCCACTAACGTCCTTAAGACTCTTTTGCAATTTATTCTGAGCTTTGAATTTTCTTATGCTCACATAGCAGATTTTAAGTGCATGCGAGATAACGAGCTTTGAAAAAGCGATTATAGCGAGCATGCACAATAAAAGAAATCTGCGTGAGCATTAGAAAATTCAAGCGAGTGAATATAGAAGCAAAAAGTCTTAAGGACGTTAGTGGCTTTAAGCAAACATCTCTCAGACATGTTGCCCCACGCATGATGACAAACAAAGGGCCTGATGAATTTCGCCAGATGACGGTTCATCTGAGCATACGGTTCGGGGCCGGCGGACGGAGCTCTGGGGGCTGTGCGAAGTTTGAATTCCGACTTGTATTTTTAGCCGGTCACATATATCATATTTTGATGTATGCCTTTATATGGTATGATGATAAGGATTATTTAAGACTTTATCTTTGCTTATGGGGGAAATATGGCTAAGAATTTTGGTCAGGAACTGAAAATGACGCAGACAGGCTTTTTGACGTCAAAATCCGGAAAGACATTCATAAGGATTTATTTTTCGCGGCCCAGATCGCTGAGGGAGAACGATACTGCCGAGGGCATTATCCCGGGATATAAAATTCTCAAATCCGACGGATTTGAGGAAGAGGAGATTGCGGCCCTGGAGTTCTACATCAAGCATAACCGCGAGGAAATCGTAAAGCGTGCAAAAGTACTCAGCAACCCTTTGCGGTGGTTGTAAGGATAAATAAAGAAAGAAGAGGTTAACGAATGACACTTATAAAGAAACCCGTAACGGGAATGAAGGATATACTCCCTGAGGAGATGAAACTCAGAGATTATGTGATCGGTATTATTAAGGATACATATGCAGGATTTGGATTTACTTCCATAGATACACCCTGCGTAGAATCTCTTGCAAACCTTAACAGCAAGCAGGGCGGCGAGAACGAGAAGCTCATCTTTAAGGTAATGAAAAGAGGAGAGAAGCTCAATCTCGAGACCGCAAAGGAAGAAAACGATCTTACGGATTCGGGACTTCGTTATGACCTTACGGTTCCGCTTGTAAGATACTATTCCAACCACCAGAATGAACTGCCTTCACCTTTCAAGGCACTTCAGATGGGCTATGTATGGAGAGCAGACAGACCGCAGAAGGGACGTTATCGTCAGTTTATGCAGTGTGATATTGATATTCTCGGTGAGCCCACCAATCTTGCTGAGATAGAGCTTATCCTTGCTACGACAACAACTCTCGGAAGACTTGGTTTTAAGGGCTTCCAGATCAGAATAAATGAGAGACGTATGCTTAAGGCCATGGCTGCGTATGCTGGCTTTACAGAGGAATCCTATGATTCTGTTTTCATAACACTTGATAAGATGGATAAGATTGGTCTTGAGGGTGTTGCGGAAGAACTCCTTAAGGATGGTTTTGCCAAGGAGAGCATTGATAAGTACCTTGACCTCTTTAAAAATGTTGAAGGAAAGGGTGCTATTGAAGGAATAAGCTTCCTTGCTGATACTCTCGGCGACTTCCTTGACGCTGACGTTAAGAACAGCCTTCAGGAGATCATTTCAAGTGTTGATGCTACAAAGAGTGCGGAGTTCGAGCTTGTATTTGATCCCACACTTGTTCGCGGTATGAGTTACTACACAGGAACTATTTTTGAGGTAGCTATGCCTCAGTACGGTGGAAGCTGCGGTGGCGGCGGACGCTATGATAAGATGGTCGGCAAGTTTACGGGTCAGGACACACCTGCCTGCGGATTCTCAATCGGTTTTGAGCGTATTATCATGATCATGATGGATGAAGGTTTCAAGATTCCCGATGAGAAGGATAAAGTCGCTTTCCTTATTGAAAAGGGTATCGGCGGCGAGCAGCTTTCCGAAATTATCGCCGAGGCACAGAAGGAGAGAGCAAACGGACGCCAGGTCCTTGTTGTGCGCATGAACAAAAATAAAAAGTTCCAGAAGGAACAGCTTGGTGCTCAGGGCTACGCAGGTTTCAAGGATTTCTACAAAACAGAATTTAAGCATTGATTATGAAAAACAGAAACAGAAAATACGAGATAGATATGACTAAGGGGGCTCTTCTTCCGAAGATTCTCCTTTTTTCCATACCTTTAATTATCTCGAGCGTACTGCAGCTTCTTTTTAATGCTGCGGATATAGTAGTGGTAGGCCAGTTCGCGGGAGACGATACCCTGGGAGCCAACTGCGTTGCGGCAATAGGCTCAACGGGCTCTGTCATAAACATGCTCCTTAGTGTATTCATGGGTCTTTCCGTGGGTGTCAATGTGCTTGCTGCCAGATATTTTGCGGCAAGACAGAAGAAGGAGATGGAAGAGACAGTGCATACGACAGTTGCACTTGCTCTTATCGGCGGAATTATTATTGCCGTTATAGGTATCCTTGTTTCCAGACCAATTCTGGAGATGATGGGATCTCCGAAGGAAGTAATTGACCTTTCGACTTTGTATATGCGAATATATTTTATCGGAATGCCGGTAACAATGTTGTATAATTTCGGTGCGGCTATTTTGAGGGCGACCGGAGATACCAGAAGGCCTCTTTACTACCTTATGAATGCAGGCGTGATAAATGTAATTCTGAACCTGATTTTTGTAATAGGCTTTCATATGCATGTTGCGGGTGTTGCACTGGCAACAATCCTTGCGCAGGCCGTATCAGCAGGTCTTATAGTAAAGGCGCTGATAACAACGGATGAGATGTATAAACTGAGCATCAGAAAAATCAGAGTGGACATGGACAAGACAAAGAGGATAGTTCGTGTCGGGCTTCCTGCAGGACTTCAGGGTGCGATTTTTTCATTTTCAAATGTGCTGATCCAGTCCTCAATCAACGAATTTGGTTCCGTTGCTATGGCGGGAAGTGCGGCGGCAGCAAATATTGAAGGCTTTGTATATATGGCGATGAATTCCGTATACCAGGCCTGCGTATCCTTCACCAGTCAGAACGTCGGTGCAAACAAGCCGGAGAGAATCGGTAAGGTACTTAGAACCTGCCTTGCGGTTGTATTTGTGGTCGGAGCTGTGATGGGGAATGTTTTCTATTTCTTCGGTGCACAGCTTGTTAGCATATATACCAAGGAGCCTGCTACAATTCAGTACGGCGTTCAGCGTATGGCAGTTATCTGCACGGTTTATTTCCTCTGTGGATGCATGGATGTCATCTGCGGAAGCCTCCGAGGAATGGGATATTCCACTGTGCCAATGATAGTTTCGATCATTGGAGCCTGCGGACTTCGAATTGTATGGATACTTACTGTGTTCAGGATATATCACGACCTTACGGTACTTTATATATCCTATCCTGTGACCTGGACAATTACATCTACCGCACATCTTATCAGTTACTTTATAATTAAGAAAAAAGTGGTATCGAAGATGGATGGCGGTACTGTTACAGCATAACAACACCTAAAGGGGGACAAAGACTTGCAACAAAATATAATACAGTTGATCGTTCTGATTCTTCTTGTATTTTTATCGGCGTTTTTTTCATCTGCGGAGACGGCCATGAGCTGTGTCAGCAGAGTCAGGATTAAGACGCTTGTGGAGGAAAACAATAAGAGAGCTCTGGCGGTTCAGAAGATTCTCGATGATTATCAGAATATGCTCTCGGCGGTTCTTATCGGCAACAACATAGTCAATCTGTCTGCTTCCGCTCTTGCGACGATTTTTGTTCAGAGATTGTGGGGCGACTGGGCCATCAGTATCGGAACCGGTGTTTTGACTATCGTGGTTCTCATAATCGGTGAGATTATTCCCAAGACCATTGCGACT
Organism: Butyrivibrio sp. WCD2001; assembly: GCF_000424485.1. Taxonomy (NCBI): domain Bacteria; kingdom Bacillati; phylum Bacillota; class Clostridia; order Lachnospirales; family Lachnospiraceae; genus Butyrivibrio; species Butyrivibrio sp. WCD2001. The sequence goes on from NZ_AUJZ01000005.1 coordinate 202,012, forward strand.
ACTTATGCCGAAAACATGGCGCTCTTTTACGCGAGAATAATTCTTCTTATAATGACAATCCTCTCTCCGGTTATCTGGATTGTTAATGCGGTGGCGGATATTGTGCTTAAGATATTAAGAGTTGATAAGAATTCACATCAGCTTATGACAGAAAAAGAGCTTAAGACCTATGTCGATGTAAGCCATGAGGACGGAGTAATCGAAAGCGGTGAGAAGGAAATCATCTACAACGTGTTCGAATTTTCCGATGCGGTTGCAAAGGATGTCATGATTCCCAGAATAGACATGAGCTGTGTAAGCTCCGATGCTGAGTATCATGAGGTTATGCGTGTTTTTAAACAGGAGATGTATACCAGAATCCCAGTTTATGAGGACAATCAGGACAATATCATCGGTCTTATCAATATCAAGGACATGGTGCTGGTTTCAGATAAGGATAACTTCAAGATAAGCGACTATCTGAGAGAGGCTTATTACACCTACGAATATAAAAAGACGGCGGATCTTCTTATGGAAATGAGAAAAAATGCGCAGAATGTTGCTTTTGTCCTTAGTGAATACGGAGCAACCGTTGGTATGATCACTCTGGAGGATCTTCTGGAGGAAATCGTCGGAGAGATACGTGATGAGTATGACTCCGATGAAGAAGAGCAGATAAGAGAGCTCGGAGGCGGAAGATTCCTCGTAGAAGGTAATATGAAGCTTGATGATATCAATGATGCTCTGGGAACGGCTTTTGCATCTGACGACTACGATTCCATCGGAGGACTGATGATCGAGAGTCTGGACAGACTTCCGAGAGGCGGCGAGACCACAAAGCTTGAAAACGGTGTGGAGCTCACAGCGAGTGCCATAAAGAGAAACCGTATCACGGATGTTCTGGTTTATATTCCGGAGGGCGCTTTTGACACTAAGGAGAGCGGCACTGAGAACGAGGATGAAAAAGGTAGTGTGACTGGGTGAAAAAGTGCTTTTCGCAGTGAACAAATTATGGTATACTACTGGAGCGTGGAAAACTGTGTTGTTTTTCAGTATTAATCCTGAATGAAAAGGAGAAGAGTTATGAAGCATGTAAAGACACTTGCAACAAGAAATCTTAAGGAGTCAATGAAGAAGGGCGGCTGCGGCGAATGCCAGACATCATGCCAGTCTGCATGCAAGACTTCCTGCACTGTTGGTAACCAGAGCTGCGAGCAGGTTGCTAACAAGTAATAGGTGTATTTAACTAAATAGTTATAACTAAACAGGCAGCGGCCATGCCGCTGCTTGCTTTATGAAAACTGTGAGGAATACATTTTTACAACATCACATATTAGAAAAGGTAGTGAGAATTTTATATGGTACATGCATACAAGAACAACGGCTATGATATTGTTCTGGATGTAAACAGTGGTTCTGTTCACGTAGTGGATGACATTGTTTTTGATCTTATCCACCCCGTGGAGGAGCAATTGATTAAGCGCTTTAAGTCAGCCGACATCACAGCAGAGGGTGCTTCCGATGCAGATGATGAGGCTCTTACTTCAGAGCTTGCGGCTGCCCTTTCAGGTGACTTTGATAATTACAGTGAAGAGGACCTGAAGGACGCGATTTCCGATATATTGGAGCTTCGAAGAGGTGAAGTCCTTTATACCGATGATGTCTATGAGAATTATGTTGAGGAGTTCAAGGAGAGAGATACCGTAGTCAAGGCGCTTTGCCTCAATATCGCGCATGACTGCAACCTCAGATGTAAGTACTGCTTTGCAGATGAGGGTGAATATCACGGCAGAAAAGCGCTTATGACCGAGGAAGTCGGTAAGGCTGCTCTTGATTTCCTTATAAAGAATTCCGGTGGCAGAAGGAATCTTGAAGTTGACTTCTTTGGAGGAGAGCCGCTTCTTAACTGGGATGTGGTTAAGAAGATAGTAGAGTACGGACGAGGCCTTGAGAAGGAACACGACAAGAACTTCCGTTTTACACTTACCACCAACGGAACTCTTTTAACAGATGAGATACTTGAATATGCCAATAAGGAGATGGGGAACATCGTCCTTTCAATAGACGGACGCAAGGAAGTAAATGATAAGATGCGTCCCATGCGCGGAGGTCAGGGAACCTATGATAACATCGTTCCCAAGTTTAAGAAGGTGGCGGAGAGCCGTCATCAGCTCAGATATTTCGTAAGAGGAACCTTTACGCACAACAATCTGGATTTCTGTGAGGATGTTAAGCATCTTGCGGATCTCGGATTTAAACAGATCTCGGTTGAGCCGGTTGTGGCTAAGCCTGAAGACTGGTATGCAATCAAGGATGAGGATATCCCTTATCTTTGTGAGCAGTATGATGAACTTGCCAAGTTTTATCTTCAGAGACATAAGGAAGGGAAGGGCTTCAATTTCTTCCACTTCAACATCGACTTAGAGGGCGGTCCCTGCGTAGCTAAGAGACTGTCGGGCTGCGGTTCGGGATGTGAGTATCTCGGAGTTACGCCCTGGGGTGACCTTTATCCTTGTCACCAGTTTGTCGGTAATGAAGATTTCATTATGGGTAATGTCTTTGACGGAATCACAAGAGATGATCTCCGCAGACAGTTTAAGGAGAGCAATGTGTACTCGAGACCGGAGTGTCAGAAGTGCTTTGCAAGATATTATTGCAGCGGAGGTTGTGCTGCAAACGCCTACAATTTTAACGGCGACATAAATACAACCTATCATACGGGATGCGAACTTCAGAGAAAGCGTATAGAATGCGCAATCATGATTAAAGCCGCACTTGCCGAATGAGTATAACGGAGGGTTAAGAAATGAAAAGAGTAAAATCAGTAATCGCTTTGCTGGTAGCGCTGTTGCTACTTGGCGGACTTGGCTATACTTCATATTATGGCCTTGGAAGCGATAAGTCAGGTTCACTTAAGAGTATCAATCTCGGACTTGACCTGGCTGGTGGTGTCAGCATCACCTATGAAGTTGTAGGCGACGGAACACCCAGTGCCGAAGACATGTCAGATACTATATACAAGCTCCAGCAGCGTGTAGATCAGTACAGTACAGAGTCACAGGTTTATCAGGAGGGTTCCAACCGAATCAATATCGAGATTCCCGGTGTTACAGATGCCAACAAGATTCTTGAGGATCTAGGTCAGCCCGGTAATCTGTACTTTATTGCACAGACTGACAGCCAGGGTAATGAGAACTACACATACAATTCAGGTTTCACTGTAGATGAGGATGGCAACTACGTTCTTTCAGGCGATGGTGAGATCGGATACGTACTTAACAAGACTATCGAGGAACTCGAGGCTGAAGGTTCAATCGTCCTTAAGGGTGAGGATGTTGCGCAGGCTGAGGCAGGATATCAGAATTCCGGTACAGCCAACACTCAGGAAGTAGTTGTTTCTCTTGAGTTTACAGAGGCCGGAAGACAGGCATTCGCTGAGGCTACCAAGAAGGCTTATGCTAACGGCGAGTCAATCGGTATCTACTATGACGGTGAGTTCATTTCAGTTCCTACCGTTCAGGCAGAAATTACAGACGGAAGAGCTATCATCACTGGTGAGAAGACTTTCGAGGATGCTGCAAATCTTGCATCCATGATCCGTATAGGTGGACTTAAGCTTCAGCTTAACGAACTTCGTTCCAACGTAGTAGGAGCTCAGCTTGGTTCAAATGCTATTCATACAAGTATGATCGCTGCAATCGTAGGTTTCTGCGCAATCATCTTATTCATGATTGTTCTGTATAAACTGCTCGGTGTAGCTGCAAGTATTGCACTTATGTTCTACTGCGGACTGGAGATTCTTCTTCTTTCTGCATTTGAGATTACACTTACCCTTCCGGGTATCGCAGGTATCATCCTTTCAGTAGGTATGGCCGTTGATGCTAACGTGCTTGTATTTGCACGTATCAGAGAGGAAATTGCAGGTGGTAAGGATGTAAAGGGAGCTATCAAGGTCGGCTACAGCAAGGCTCTTTCAGCTATCCTTGACGGTAACATCACAACCCTTATTGCGGCAGCAATTCTCGGACTTCGCGGAACAGGTACTGTTAAGGGATTTGCTTCCACACTTGCACTTGGTATTGTTGTTTCAATGTTCACAGCTCTCTTTGTTACAAGAGCTATTACAAATATCTTCTACGGCCTTGGCTTTGAGGATAAGAAGTGGTATGGACAGGCAAAAGAACTCAAGCTTTTCGATTTCACTACAAAGAGAAAGATGTTCTACGGTATTTCTGCAGCAATCATCATTCTTGGATTTGTATTCATGGGTGTAAATGCAGGACGCGGACAGGGCGCATTCAACTACAGCCTTGACTTCGTAGGTGGTACATCCACAAGCGTAACCTTTAACGAGGCATGGACAACAGAGAAGCTTGACAGCGAGGTTGTTCCGAAGATCAAGGAGCTTACAGGTGTTGATTCCGTTCAGGTTCAGACTGTTGCAGGTTCCAACCAGGTTATCTTCAAGACTGTAACACTTACAGTAGATCAGAGAGAAGCAGTTGATAATATGTTCAAGACAGATTACTCTGTTCCTGCAGAGAATATCGCTGCTGAGAGTATCAGTTCCACAATCAGTAATGAGATGCGTACTGATGCGACAGTTGCTTTGATCATCGCACTTGTACTTATGCTTGCATATATCTGGATCAGATTCAGAGATATCAAGTTCGGTGCAGCAGCAATCATTGCCCTTGCGCATGATGCACTTATCGTAATTACATGTTATGCACTTACAAGAATTCAGGTCGGTGGTACTTTCATCGCTGCAGTTCTTACAATTATCGGTTATTCAATCAACGATACTATCGTTACATTCGACCGTATCAGAGAGAACCATATTTTCATGAATCGTCAGGATCAGCTCGAGGAGCTTGTTAACAAGAGTGTAAGCCAGACAATTACACGAAGCTTGTTTACATCCATCACAACTTTCATCATGGTTCTTTCACTTGCTATTTTCGGTGTGCCGGATATCCGCTTCTTTGCACTGCCTCTTATGGTCGGTGTAGTAGCCGGAACATATTCATCAATCTTTATCGCATCACCGATATGGCTTGATCTTAAGAAATTCAAAAAGAACTAATAAAGAGGGCTGCCGCAGATAGCTACGGCAGCCCGTTTTATTTCAAGAGGAATTTATGGCAAAGTGGGTTGAAATTAGAAAAGGTGCGGATTTTAATAAGATTGCACAGGAGAATGGGATATCTCCTATAACGGCGAGATTATTGAGAAATCGTGATATTACGAGCAATGAAGATATCAGCATGTACATGAACGCTGATGAGAGTAATCTTCATGATCCGCATCTTTTGAAAGATATAGATAAAGCGGCAGAGATTATGGCTGAGCGAATTCAGGCCGGGGATTCCATAAGGGTAATTGGAGATTATGATGTAGATGGCATATGCTCATCATATATTCTGATATCCGGAATAAAGCTCTGCGGCGGAGATGTGGATGCAAGGCTTCCGCACAGAATAGAGGATGGATACGGTCTTAGTGTAGGGCTTGTTGATAAGGCTTATGAGGAAGGCAAGAGGACTATCATCACCTGTGATAACGGAATAGCAGCCATAGAGCAGATTGCGCATGCAAAAGAGCTGGGAATGACTGTCATAGTCACTGATCACCATGAGGTTAGCTACTCAGAGGAGAATAGGGATGAGATGATTCTGCCTCCGGCTGATGCAGTGGTTGATCCGAAGAGACTAGATGATGAATATCCGTATCCTGAGATTTGCGGAGCAATGGTGGCATACAAATTCATTCAGGTGCTTACAGAGAAGATGGAAATGCCACAGGATGAAAGACTAAGTCATTTCTTTGATGAGATGTCAATCTTTGCAGGCTGGGCTACAGTATGTGATGTTATGCCCCTTAAAGATGAAAACAGAATAATTGTAAAGAAGTCATTTAAGTGCATTCCACAAACTGATAATATTGGGCTCCGTGCGCTTCTTCGTGCTACCGATATAGATCCTTACCGGGTTAGCTGTTATATATACGGCTTTGTCATCGGACCGTGTCTTAATGCAACGGGTAGACTTGATTCAGCTATGAGAGGCCTTGAGCTTCTGACGGAGACTAATTCAAATGCAGCTGCTGAGATAGCGCTGGAATTAAAGGAACTCAACGACAGTCGTAAGGATATGACCGCAGAGGGCAAGGAAGAGGCGATGGAAATCATTTCCGGTTATGGAGAGAATCTTCCGGATGTGCTTGTTATCTATATGCCTGGGCTCCATGAATCACTTGCGGGAATTATTGCCGGAAGAGTGAAAGAGGAAGTGAATCACCCTGTATTTGTGCTTACCGATACAGGGGATGACCTGGTAAAGGGATCAGGCCGCTCAATTGAGGGGTATCATATGTTTGAGGCCCTTAGTGAATGCAGGAACCTCCTTACGAAGTACGGCGGACACAAGATGGCAGCCGGATTCTCCCTAAAAAAGGAAAATGTGGAGGCCTTCAGGGAAGCGCTTAACGATAACAGTAAGCTCACAGAAGATGACTTTGAAGAGGTACTTCGCCTTGATATGGTACTTCCGCTACAGTATCTGTCCATGGGATTGTTAAAGGAGATAGATAAGCTTGCTCCTTTCGGACAGGGAAACCCTGAGCCGCTTTTTGCTTCGCGGGATGTAGAGCTTGTCAGAGGCCGTGTAATAGGTAAGAACGCCAATACTGTGAAGATGTCAGTCAGGGATGAAAAGGGCAATTTCTATGATATGATGGTCTTTGGAAGTGTTTTTGACAGATGGAATGAGTTCCTTGATATGAATTTTGGAAAAGAACAGCGGGAAAATTTATATAACGGTGCGAATCATGATAAAATGATTATTAAGATTGCATATCAGGCAAAAATTAATGAATACAGAGGCGTGGAAAGCATTCAGATCGTTTTGAAAGATTTTATCCCATAAACCACAAAACACACGCTAAAAGCGTGTGTCTGCGGTTTCTTATGAGGGGGAGATAGTTAGTTCATCAACTATCTTGTCTATAATATACAGTTAAATTGTGAACTGATTGTGTTCAAAACCTTAAGAAAAACAGTAGAAAAGTTTATGATTTTATTAAGAAACGAGGAGAGAAGCTATGAAACTGGAGAATCTGCTTAAAAATCTGTCTTATGAAGCTTATGTAGGGGGAAGCAAAGAAAAGGCGGATGTTTCATCTGTGGAGATCACTGAGGTAGTAAAGGATAATCGTAAGATCACGGAAGGATGCCTCTTTATATGTATCGAGGGCATGAACTTCGATGGTCACAGCGCTGCGACTGAAGCATCAGAGAAGGGAGCAGCAGCTATTGTTGTTCAGAAGGATGTTGAAATTCCTGAAAACTCATCGACCGTAGTGGTCAAAGTGGAAAGTACAAGATATGCTATGGCATTTATTTCCGCCGAGTGGTTCGGAAATCCTGCACAGAGCCTTAAGACTGTGGGAATTACTGGAACAAAGGGTAAGACTACAACAACTTATCTTATTAGAAATATGCTTGAAAACGCAGGTCACAAGTGTGGACTTATCGGTACCATCGAGGTAATCATCGGAGATGAGCATATTCATGCTGAAAATACCACACCTGAATCCTATGAGCTTCAGGAATACATGAGAAGAATGGTGGATGCAGGATGTGACACGGTTGTCATGGAGGTATCCTCCCAGGGACTTATGCTTCACAGAAGCCAGGGATTCATTTATGACATTGGTGTCTTTACTAATATTGAGCCTGATCACATCGGTCCGGGAGAGCATAAGGACTTTGAGGACTACATGCACTGTAAAGGACTTCTTTTCAAGCAGTGTAAGGTGGGAATTGCCAATGCGGACGATCCCAGAATGACGGAAGTTACTGAAGGTCACACCTGTGAGCTTACAACCTACGGCTTTGCCGGAGATGCAGATCTTCGTGCGATAAACCTTGCTTATCTTCATAAGCCAGGTGAACTTGGGGTTATGTTTGATACCACAGGTATAATCGAGATGCATGCACAGGTTCCCACACCGGGAAGATTCAGTGTTTATAACGCACTTTGCGCTATTGATGTTGCTAAGCACCTTGGCTGCGACGAGGAGCAGATAGCTTCTGCATTAAAGAAGGCTCATGTAAAGGGCAGAATCGAGATGGTTAAAGTATCAGATGAGTTTACTCTCATGATTGACTATGCGCACAACGCTATGGCACTTAAGAGTCTCCTTAGTACTCTCAGAGATTATCATCCGACTCGTCTTATCAGTGTGTTCGGATGTGGCGGAAACCGCTCAAAGCTTAGAAGATTTGAGATGGGTGAGGTCAGCGGAAAGCTCGCCGACTTTACTATCATAACTTCGGATAATCCGAGATTCGAGGATCCCATGGACATCATGAACGATATCGAGACCGGTATGAAGAAGACTGACGGTGAGTACATAAAGATTGCAGACAGAAAAGAGGCCATCCGCTATGCAATAGAGCACGGCGAGCAGGGCGACATCATTGTGCTTGCAGGAAAAGGACATGAGGACTATCAGGAAATCAAGGGTGTGAAGTACCCCATGGATGAGAGAGTCCTTATCAAAGAGATTTTAGAGGAGATGCAGGAAAAAGCCTGATGGAAAGAGGGAGTTTATCATTTGCCAACATAATAATCGATATCTCCCATGAAAAGGTGGACAGACCTTTTCAGTACAAAATTCCGGACAGACTTCTTGGCAAAATTGAGATAGGCTGTTGCGTCAGCGTACCTTTTGGACGGGGAAACACTAAAAGACAGGGATACGTCATAGGAATAACCGATGTTCCAGAGTTTGATCCCGAAAAGACCAAGGAAATTCTTGATATTGAAGAGGGTGAGATGTCCGCGGAGGGTATTATGATTGCGCTGGCGGCCTGGATGAGGAAAACCTACGGCTCAACCATGATAAATGCGCTTCGGACAGTCATCCCCGTTAGGAAGAAGTCCAAGGCCCTTGTAAAGCGTTATGTAAGACTTGCCATGAGCGAAGCGGAGTCTCGGGATTTTTACGAAAACTGCGTCAAAAAGCATCAGGTGGCAAGAGCGCGCTTATTGGAAGCACTACTGGAGGATACCGGGGAGCGGATTCCCTATGAACTTGTGACAGGGAAGCTTAATGTTTCAGCGGCTGTGATAAGAGCTCTTTCCGAAAAGGGCGTCATAGCTACGGATAGCGAGGAATATTACAGAAATCCTGTGGGAGAAGTCAATCCGGCGAAGAAGGATATTACTCTCAGTCAGGAGCAGCAGGAGATTGTAGACACGGTCATTTCAAACTATGACAAGGGCATCAGGGAGACCTGCCTGATTCACGGCATCACCGGAAGCGGCAAGACGGAAGTCTACATCAAAATGATAGATGAGATAATCGCCAGGGAAAAACAGGCCATTGTACTGATTCCCGAGATTGCGCTTACTTATCAGACTCTCATGAGGTTCTACAGACATTTTGGCGAGAGAGTTTCGGTGATGAATTCCACATTGTCACCCGGAGAAAAATACGATCAGGCAAAAAGAGCCGCAGAAGGAGACATAGATATTATTATCGGTCCCAGATCAGCTCTTTTTACACCTTTTCCCAATGTGGGACTCATAATTATAGATGAGGAGCATGAATCCACCTACAAGAGCGAGACTATGCCTAAGTACCACGCAAGGGAGACAGCTATAGAGCTTGCAAAGCTTGTGCCGGGAGGCGCAGATGTGATCCTGGGCTCAGCCACACCTTCACTTGAGACCTATTACAGGGCGAAAAAGGGTGAATACCGGTTATTTGAGCTTAACAGAAGACTAACGGGCGGCACACTGCCGGATGTCGAGATTGCAGATTTACGAGAGGAACTTAGAAGCGGAAACCGATCAATCTTTAGCAGAAGCCTTCAGGAAAGACTACAGGAGACGCTTGATAACGGACATCAGGCAATGCTTTTCATAAACAGAAGGGGACTTGCCGGTTTTGTGTCCTGCAGATCCTGCGGCTATGTTTTTAAGTGTCCGCACTGCGATGTGTCGATGTCAGAGCACAGAGGCGGTATGCTTATGTGCCACTACTGCGGTCACACTCAGCCGATTCAGAAGATATGTCCGGAGTGCGGATCCAAGTACGTGTCAGCCTTCAGGGCAGGAACCCAGCAGATTGAGAAGGAAGTTCTTAAGTTTTTCCCGAGGGCCAGGGTTCTTCGAATGGATGCTGATACCACGAGGACAAAGGGCAGCTATGAGAAGATTCTGTCGGCCTTTGCCGCAGAAGAGGCAGATGTTCTAGTTGGTACGCAGATGATTGTTAAGGGGCACGATTTTCCTAATGTAACACTTGTTGGAATTCTCGCGGCGGATATGTCACTTAACGCCTCCGACTACAGGGCGGGGGAGCGAACCTTCCAGCTTCTTACGCAGGCAGCGGGGAGAGCGGGAAGAGGAAAAGTCCCGGGGAATGTTGTGATACAGTCGTATCAGCCGGATAACTATGCTATTGTCAGCGCATCGAAGCAGGACTATAAAGCCTTTTACGAGGAGGAGATTTCCTACAGAGAATTACTCAGATACCCTCCGGCAGCTCATATGCTTGCAATTCAGCTATGGGCTAAGGATGAGGATTTCGGAAAAGAGAAAGCAAATCAGCTTCGCGCCTTCATTGACAGGATGCGGATACAGAATGCAATAATAATCGGTCCCGCGCCGGCGACAATCGGCAAAATAAACGATATCTATCGCATGGTTATATACGTTAAGCATGAGGATTTCGGCAGACTTACTTTGATTAAGGACACTCTGGAGGAAGTTCTTTCAGAGTGGGAGAAGCTCGGATATTTAAGAAATCTCCAGGTTCAGTTCGACTTCGACCCCATGAATTTCATGTGATTACGATACTAAAAGCGAAAGAATTACATAAAGCATTGAAATATAATGCCGTTTATCATACACTTTATATTTGTAATAAAGCCTTCCCCTATGGGGAAGGTGGCGCGTAGCGCCGGATGAGGGGAAATAAAACAGACAGAAAGGCTAAATTATGGCACTTAGAGAGATCAGAGAATACGGTGATGATGTACTTGCGCGTCCCTGCAAGGAAGTAAAAGAGGTTACTCCCAGGATTCGCGAGCTTATTGAGGATATGTTTGAGACAATGTATGATGCTAACGGCGTGGGACTTGCAGCGCCTCAGGTTGGTATCCTGAAGAGAATTGTAGTAATTGACTGTTCTCCGGAGGGAGAAGAGCCGCATCTTCTTATCAACCCTGTAATACTTGAGACCAGCGGCGAGCAGACAGGATACGAGGGATGCTTATCACTTCCCGGAAAATCCGGAGTTGTTACACGTCCCAACTATGTTAAGGTAAAAGCTTTTGATATAGACATGAAGCCCTTCGAACTGGAGGGAACAGAGCTCCTTGCAAGAGCAATCTGCCATGAGCTTGATCATCTTGACGGACATATGTACGTTGAGAAGGTTGAGGGAGAACTCGTAAATAACGAGGACCTCCAGCAACCGGAAGAATAATTATACTTCGCCTTCCCCTTGGGGGGAAGGCGTTTTTTATGCCAATTTTCCCTAAATATAAAAGTATTCTAAACCCTCTAACATTTCTATAAAATCCATTTTAATTGATGTAATTCCGTATACAATTATAATATGTAATCCACATTATATTTTTGATGTTTTCTTAGGTGGAGGTTTTGAAAATGGCAGAGGATACTAATGTAAAGGGTAGTAAAAACGGAGCTAATCCTTCAAGACATAAGGTTAAGAAGAGCATTAGCAAAACTCTTTTGATGAGCCTTTTGCCGATTATCATCATCGGAGTTGTTGCGATTATAATGGCGCTGAGTATTAACGCCAAGAATACGATCACCGAGATGGCTTTGATGGACATTCAGGCTGAGACCAGAGCTAATGCAAATGAACTTGGCACCAAATTCAGAATGCTGACCGCGAAGTTTGGTGAATACTGCGACACCCTTGAGCAGGTGGAATTTGCTGACCACGATGCAATGCTTAAGTACATCGAACCGTCGGCAAGCTACAGCGCAGTTAAAAATTCAGGTATCTATATTGGATTTTCGGATGATACCTATATATTTGCAAATCATTCCGAAGTGGATGATGATTGGAAACCTACACAGCGTGACTGGTATCAGGCCGGTCTTGGAAACGAGACATTCGTTGAAACCGAGCCATATGTGGATGCAACGACAGGAGACCTCTGCGTTACCTTTGTAAGGCAGAATGATTTTTATAACGGTGAATTCGGCGTTGCCGGTGTGGATGTTTACCTAAATGATTTGCAGGATATTGTAAATGACTTAAAGCCTCTGAAAGTCGGAGGTTCAATGGTACTTGATGGTGATTACATCATCACTTTCTTCGATCCGTCCCTTGTTGGTACCAAGGTTTCGGAATCGGGGAACAACTACCTCAATACGCTGAAGAAACATATTGAGAGCGGATCCGATGAGGTCATAACAATACAGCAGGATGGCTCTTCGGCCAAGATGTATATTGCAACCTATCCTATTCAGGGAACAAACTGGACGCTCATTTCTTCTGTCAGCGTAAGTGATGTTGAAGCAACAGCTAACAGATTCATGACAATAGCAATAATTGCAATGATTGTTCTTATTATCATCATAGCTGCTGTAATTCTTTTCACAATTAACAGAGTAATCACAAAGCCTGTAAAAGGACTTTCTGAGAGCATTATAAAGATTTCCGGTGGTGACTTCACAACCAAGATGCCTGCAGATAAGGGCGATGAGATTGGTCTTATCAGTAAGGAGATGGACAATTACGTTCAGATTATGAATAGCACCATCAATTCGATTCAGTCCAAGGCAGAGCAGCTGAAGGCAGACTCCACTTCATCAAGAGATGCATCTGGAAAGATGTCAGAGGGTGCGAGTGAGCAGTCGATTTCCATGGGACAGATTCAGACCACCATGGACGATATTTCGAATGCGGTTGGAGAGCTTGCAAACAATGCAACTCAGCTGGCAGGTGCGGTTGCTGATCTTACCGATAGCGGAAACAGAGCAAATGAGATCATGCTTGAACTTGTGGATCAGGCCGATGTCGGTCAGCACGACATGAACACTGTTCAGCAGAATATGGAGACTATCACAACATCCATGAGTGAGATGAACGACGTTGTTACAACGGTCGGCGAATCAGCTGATAAGATTACCGAAATCGTTGAGATGATCGACTCTATTTCACAGCAGACGAACCTCCTTTCACTTAATGCAAGTATTGAGGCTGCCCGTGCCGGTGAAGCAGGAAAAGGCTTTGCGGTTGTTGCAGATGAGATCGGAAAACTGGCGCAGAATTCACAGGATGCGACTAAGGAGATCAGCGACATCATAAGCGAGATAACTCAGCTTATACATAACCTTGCAGAAAAATCGCAGGCTAATATGGATGCCATCAATGAAAACAGCGAAGCGGTTTCAAAGGCAGGCGACAGCTTTAACAAGATCTATGAGGAGCTTAATTCCACAGCTGCAACTATGAAGGAAATGATCGGAATGATGGGCGATGTAAACGACATTGCTTCCAGCGTGGCTGCTATTTCCGAGGAACAGTCGGCAAGCTCCGAGGAGGTTACCGCAACCGTAACAACCCTGGCTCAGAGTGCTCAGGATATTGCAAACGAATCCAAGGGTGTTGAAAGTGTTGCCAACTCCGTATCCGACTCCGCTGTATCGATTAACGACGAACTCAGCAAGTTCAAGATTCAGTAAAGAGTTCCCTTGGGGATCATAGCCATAAGCAAAAAAGATGTCTTCGGACATCTTTTTTGTTTATACTTTCTTAATTTGCACACTGCTAACAGTAGATTTACAATCGAATTATGGATAATAATAATCAAAATCTGAATAGCAGCCGGGTATACAACGATATAACCGAAGATGGTGATTACTTTACTCAAAAGCAGTATATGATGATAGCCATTTCGTTTCTGATTACTCACGTTTTCTTTGAAGGTTTTTACATTTGGCTATCCTGTACTCCGATGATTTATCTTAACATCGTAAGCATGCTTGTTTATGTAGTCAGCATATTTATTATTCGAAGCGGCAATACCCTGCGTTCTGTCTGGTTCATGGCATTGGAGGTCTATTTTCATATAATCCTTGCCACTGTTTTCGTTGGCATAAAATCCGGTTTTCAGCTATGGTTATTTGGCACATTTGCCAGCATTTTCCTGCCATATTTCATGCCCTATATGTCTTCAAAACAAAGACGACAGATTGGAAATTTCAGCATTATCGTCGTATTAACTTTTTTGATGCTTCATGTCTGTGCGGATCTGAAAATGTTTCCTACAACTTATAATCCGGATGAAAGACTGGCGAGAGTTTTGTATTGTATAAATGCTTTGATAGGCTTTGGTGCAATTACGCTGTATACCGCCGTATACAATCAGAGCATGGCTCATAAAAATGAAGAACTAAGGCGCCTTGCGGATTACGATTTTTTGACAGAGATTTACAACAGACAGAGAGTACAGCGAATCCTTGATAAGGAATTGCAGAGGAAAAATGAGACGGATGAAAACGATCTTTTCGTAGCGATTCTGGATATCGATTTTTTCAAGAATATCAATGATACCTACGGACATATCGCCGGTGATAACGTGCTAAAACAGCTGGCAGGAATCTTTAAGAAAAATTCAAGCAAAGGCTTTATCTACGGAAGATGGGGTGGTGAGGAGTTTTTTCTTATAGCACCGGAAGACATTTCTTATGAAGAATTTGGGAGTCTCCTGGAGGACATAAGAAGCCAGGTAGAGGAGACCTCATTCCGTGAAGATGGCAGAGACCTGAAGATTACTGTTTCTATCGGAGCGGCTGCTTATAGGGATGGGATGACTGCGGAGGAACTGGTAAATCTGGCTGATGAGAGATTATATATTGCAAAAGAAGGCGGCCGAAACAAGGTTGTAGTCAATAGCCGGGAAATTGAAACTAAAGTAAGGATGCAGGAGGGAGAACGATGACAAACAGTGAAAACAATAACGTATTAAACAATGCAGAAAATGAAGATCCGTGTGTTGCTCGATTGGATGAATATGCCGGTACTCTGTTTGCAAAGAAAAACAGAGCCTTTGGATACCCGATAAATCATAAGAGCCGTCTGGTGCAGTTTTATAAATGGCTTTCCGGAAGCGGACTCAATCTAGCAATGGCGAATAATGCGGGAGATCCGTTCAATATTCATGACGGATTACTCAATACTCTTGTATTCGAGAGAGAAGTAATTGAAATGATGGGACCGCTGTATGGCTTTGATCTCGGAGATACTTGGGGAATTGTCACTTTCAGTGGAACCGACGGTAACAATCACGGAATATACTTTGGCACGAATTATATTGTAAAAAAGACGAAGCAAAGACCGGTTCTGTATGTCTCTGATGCTGCTCATTATTCAAGTATGCGCCTTGCCAATCTTCAGAATCTTGAACTGAAGCTTATTCCGTCGGATATTCATGGCTGCATGATTCCCGAGGAATTTGAAAAGGCGTTGGTACCTGATAAGCCTGCGCTTGTTGTGTTTGCTATGGGCACTACCTTTAAGGGCGGAGTGGATGACCAGGCAGCTATAAATGCGATTCTTGCAAAGCATCCGGAAATACCTGTGTATCGCCATGTGGACGCGGCGCTTTTTGGCGGATACCTTCCCTACACACGTTTCAAGGATGTCGTATACCGCAAGGTGCAGCCGTTTGATTCTATAGCAATAAGCGGACATAAATTCTTTGGAATAGATGAACCCGCCGGAGTTTTCCTAACATCGATGGAAGTAAAGAACAATCAGATTCCGTTCGAAATCAGCTATCTGAATGCCAGCATGCCGATGATAAATTGCTCTCGTTCCGCAATGTCTCCGCTTAAGCTTTGGTGGATATTAAAGCATACGACAAAGGAAGACTTCACCGAGCAGTCGGAGGGAATGCTGGAAAGAGCGCGGTGGCTTAAAGGTGCGCTTGACGAGATAGGATGGCCGGCATGGCTTGAGCCTATGTCCAACACGGTATATTTCAAGCGGCCGGTAGAAGAAATTGCAGATAGATATGGACTTGCTCCCGACCACGATGACAGGCTGGGAGGCGATCTTTCTCATATCGTAGTTATGCAGCATGTAACTAAAGACAGACTTCAGGTATTTGTAGATGCAGTTAAAGATTCTATAGGGTGAAAAACAAGGCTATGAAACTTCACAGTAAGAGCGGGCTTACAAGAGTTGCAATTATCGGCGGTATTATAGTCGTTGCCATAATGATCATAGGAACATTATGGATGGGGCAGAGCGCGAGCAAAGACACGGAAAGTGCGGTCAAAACAGTCAGCCTCCTCTATCTTGATGAGCTGGCGGGCAGAAGGGAACAGGTTGTTGCGTCCACCCTTAGTAACTATGTCAGTGACCTTGATACTGCGATAGGACTTATTGAAAAAACTGATTTGGAAAGCGTGGAGAGTCTTCAGGCTTATCAGTTTAGAATGAAGCAGCTCTACAAACTTGAAAAATTCGCTTTTGTTGATGAAGAAGGAATTATTTATACCTCACGCGGCACCAGGACGGATATAGATCTGTATTCCTTCAACCATAAGACTCTTTCGGAGCCTGAGATTTCCATAAAAAATGCTGATGGAAACAATAAGAAAATCATCATCGCTGTTCCAATCGACAGACTGAAACTGGAAGATCACACTCTTATTGTCTGCTTCATGGAGATGGATATTAATAATTTCCTTGATGAGGTTTCACTTCAGTCCAATGACAGTACTACCACTTTTTGTAATCTGTATGCCGCTGACGGAAGCAGCCTCACAGGAGCGGTTCTAGGCGGCCTTGCAGCGGATAAGAATATTCTCACGGCGCTTGAATCAGCCAAGTTTGATGAGGGATATTCCATTGAGGAGATGCGCAGGTGCTTTGCTGAAAATACTGAGGGAATAGCTTCATTTACCTACAACGGAGTAAAAGAAACTATCGCTTTCGTACCGGTGCGCGGAACCGACTGGGTGCTTACGTACCTCATAAGAGAGAGCGTTATCACCGAGCAGATAAATACAATTTCTCAGGGCATAATCATCAGAAGCCTTATACAGTCTATTCTTACGGCAGCTGTAATGATTGCCCTTCTTGTAATAATGATCACCCAGACAAAAAAGACAGCGAAGCTCGCGGCAGAACAGGAGAGCTCTGAAATACTTCAGCAGGAACTTGAGGAGAGGATTGCTCTCCAGGATGAGCTCATTGCCCAGGAAAAAGTGCGTACGCAGCAGGATAAGATGATAAACGCACTGGCTTCGGATTACCGCAGTGTTTATTATGTTGATCTTGAGAATAACAATGCAATCTGCTACAGAGGAGATGAAAATCACGAAGATGACATCTGTGAAGGTGACCGGTTCAACTTTAGTGAAAAATTCACAGAGTATGCTGAGTCTTTTGTCGCAGAAGAATATCGCCAGGGCTTTATTGATTTCATAAAGCCTGAAAATATAAAGCAGGCGCTGGAAAAAGAGCCAATTATAGCCTACAGATATCTTGTAAAGAAAAACGGCGAAGAGACCTATGAGATGCTCCGTATGGCAGGTGTCGGACATCCGGGGGATGTTCAGGATAACAAGATTCATGCAGTGGGAGCAGGCTTCTCAGATATAGATGCACAGATGAGGGATTCCCTTGCAAAGAGCCAGGCACTCTCTGATGCCCTTAAAACCGCTGAGAAAGCAAGCAGAGCAAAGACTATTTTCCTGTCTAACATGAGCCATGAGATCAGAACACCTATGAATGCCATCATAGGGCTTGATTCCCTTGCGCTTCACGAACCTGATATATCCGATGCAACCAAGGATTATCTGGAGAAAATCGGATCATCTGCGCAGCACCTTCTCAGTCTTATTAATGACATCCTTGATATGTCCAGAATCGAATCCGGTAAGATGGTCCTTCGAAATGAGGAATTTGCCTTCTCGAAGCTTTTAGAGCAGATAAATACCATTTTCAACGGACAGTGCATGGAAAAAGGCCTTGAATACAAATGCAACATTATAGGGGAGTTAAATGACTATTATATCGGCGATAGCACGAAGCTAAGGCAGGTGCTTATAAACATTCTGGGCAATGCGGTTAAGTTCACTCCCGAAGGCGGTGCGGTAACTCTGGATGTTGAGAAGGCTGCAGGCTACGGAGGAAACTCCACACTGCGCTTTAGAATTAAGGATACCGGCATAGGAATGAGCAAGGAATTCCTTCCTTCACTTTTTGAGACCTTCAGCCAGGAGGATACCACAGCAGCCAACAAATATGGCAGTTCCGGACTAGGAATGGCTATAACCAAGAGCATTGTGGAAATGATGAATGGCAAGATTGAGGTGCAGAGTGAAAAGGGTAAGGGAAGTATTTTTACCGTAACCGTTACACTCCTGGATTCCGATAAAAAGCATTCCGAGGATAACAGTGATATAGAGATCAATCCCAAAGAGATGTGCGTTCTCGTAATTGACGATGACCCCGTTGCCTTAGATCACGCAAAGCTTGTGCTCGGCAACGAAGGTATTGCGGTGGAAACTGTGCGCTCAGGCCAGGAAGCCATCGACCTTGTTAAGGTGCATAAGGGCAGGATGGAGCCCTACAATCTGATAATCGTTGATTGGAAAATGCCCGAGATGGACGGACTTGAAACAACCAGACAGATCAGAGAGATTATCGGGGATGACTCTGCAATCATCATGCTGACCGCCTACAGCTGGGATGAAATCCATGGTGAAGCTACTGATGCAGGTGTGGACAGCTTTATCTCAAAGCCTCTGTTCTCGGGAAGTCTTCTTGATGAATTCCGCAACGCTCTGAAAAAGAAGCGCCTTCAGATAATGGAAAAGCCCAAGAAAGCAGATCTTACGGGCCGCAGAATTCTTTTGGCGGAGGACGTGAATGTCAACGCACAGATAATGATAAAGGTTCTTAAAATGAAGGAGATGGAGACCGAGCTTGCCGTTAACGGAAAAATTGCGGTTGAAATGTTCGAATCACACCCTGAGAACTACTATGATGCTATTTTGATGGATATGCGCATGCCCGAGATGAACGGCCTCGAGGCAACCGCTGCAATAAGAGCCATGGGCAGAGCTGACTCAAAGAGCATCCCGATAATAGCTCTCACCGCCAACGCCTTCGACGAGGACGTTCAGCAAAGCCTCCAGGCAGGCCTCAACGCGCACCTGTCAAAACCGGTTCAACCGGAAGTGCTGTTCGATACACTTAGTGAGTTTATAAAGTGAGCAGAGCTTGAACGGATTCAGATACGAAAATTGATAAGTGCGATAACAAAACATGAGTGGTATGTGCACTTCGTAATCTCTATCATTTGGGATAGACATTCATATTTCGAATAATAGGAGAAGGAGTGCACTACTTACAGCACTTTGGGTGTTGTTGTATGTATGGTCTTTAGATTGCAATAATTCATGTGTTTTTCATCGTGTTTATTGTGTGGGAAATTTGAGAGTGCAACAATTCTTGATCTTCTAATTGCTTTTGTTGTACGCATAATTTGGGAGTGCAATAAATCTGAATCGTTTCATCATATTTGTTGTTCAGAAAATTCTGATAGACAACAAATATAGATAATACATTTATATTTATTGTTTGTACGAAAATGGATTACAACAAATCCGGGGAGCATCAATATTTTTATTGTATAAGCTTCAGTTTAGGTGCAACAAATTCCAATATTATTGGATTTTTTGTTGCATGTGATTATTTCCTTGCCCACGGATCAATCCTACAAAATTGTAAAAAGCTCTCCATTAGTTTAAAATAACGGATGGAGGGCTTTTCTTGTTTGTAGAAGTCATCTAACCTATAAGGATTATTATAGATGTATAAGGAGACAGAATAATTAGTATGAAAATAGTTTACATGGGGACACCGGATTTTTCCGTGCCACCGCTTGAAAAAATGATAGAGGCAGGTCATGAAATAGTTGCAGTTGTGACTCAGCCCGATAAACCAAAGGGCAGAAGTGATAAGCTTGTTCCTTCTCCGGTAAAAGAGTGTGCACTAAAGCACGGATTGAAGATCATGCAGCCTAAGAAAATCAGAGAGGCAGAGGTAGTCGAGGAACTCAAAAGTCTCGGAGCAGATATCTTTGTAGTTGCTGCTTTCGGTCAGATCCTTTCTCAGGAAGTTCTTGATATCCCGAAGTTTGGATGCGTCAATATCCACGCGTCACTTCTTCCGAAATACAGAGGCGCCGCGCCCATTCAAATGTGCATCTTAAACGGTGACAAAACAACAGGCGTTACCATCATGCAGATGAATGCAGGAATGGACACCGGCGATATGCTTATAACGAAGGAAATCCCGATTGAAGAGGATGACACCGCAGGTACGCTTTTTGACAAGCTCATGTACCTCGGAGCAGACCTTATAGTTGAAGCACTTCCGAAAATCGAAAAGGGAGAGCTCACACCGACTCCACAGAACGATGCCGAGGCTACAAAGTGCGGCAAGATCAGCAAGGATATGGGGCAGATCAACTGGAACGACGACGCTTCGAAGATTTCCTATCTTGTAAGAGGCATGAATCCCTGGCCCAGCGCTTATACTCATCTGAACGGCAAAATGCTTAAAATTTGGACAGCAAAAGTTCAGAATAATACATCAAATGGCAATCCCGGCACGATAGCAGCTGTCAATAAAGACAGCTTTACAGTAAACACCGGCGACGGCCTCCTTGAAATCACCGAGCTTCAGCTCGAAGGCAAAAAACGCATGGATGTAAAATCCTTCCTCCTTGGATACACCTTAAACACTGGAGATAACCTCGAGTAACTTTCTTATATTATATATATTACTGGGCGGCAAAGATTGAACCTTTGCCCGTATTATTACATTTTGGAGGAGTTTGTATGTATAGATATAGTTATGGATATGGTAGGGGAATGATGTTTGATGCTACGTATATATTGGTGCTGATTGGTGCGCTGCTGTGTATCATTGCCAGTGCCATGGTCAAGTCCACCTACAATAAGTATGCGAAAATAAGAAGCATGTCAGGCATGACAGGTGCGCAGGTTGCTACCGAGATTTTGAGAAGAAACGGCATAAATGACGTGGCGGTTGTCCATGTGCCGGGAAACCTCTCTGACCACTTTGATCCAAGAAATAACACCGTTAACCTCTCGGACAGCACCTATAATTCCACCAGCGTTGCGGCCATCGGAGTCGCCGCTCATGAGTGCGGACACGTTATGCAGCATCACACAGGATATGTGCCAATCAAGATCAGATCAACGCTTGTTCCGGCTGCCAACATAGGTTCACACATCGGAATACCGATTATCATACTTGGACTTATTATCGGAATGACACCCCTTGCGAAGATCGGAATATGGGTATTTTCACTGGCAGTGGCATTCCAGCTTGTTACACTTCCGGTTGAGTTTGATGCTTCTCACAGAGCGCTCGTTATGCTCGGAGATTACGGCATTCTTGCGGATGACGAAGTGGACCAGTCCAGGAAAGTACTTAATGCGGCTGCCCTTACTTACGTTGCGGCTGCTGCATCATCAATACTTCAGCTTCTTCGTTTGGTTTTGATGGTAAACGGCGGAAACAGAAATCGGAGGTAAAATGGCAGGGAAGATTAATGAAAGGCGTATAGCCTACGACATTCTCGCTGAGATGGGAAAAAGCGACTCTTTTCAGAAGTCGGCGGTAAAGCTTGCGCTAAATAAATATGATTTTCTTGATGCTAATCAAAAATCCTTCATCAAGTATCTTGCGGAGGGAACAATTGAGAGACAGATAAGCCTGGACTATGTTATCAGCCTGTTTTCCAAGACACCCATATCAAAAATGGCAAAGCCCATCCTGTACATAATAAGAATGGGTACTTTTCAGATACTTTACATGGATTCCGTTCCGGATTCCGCTGCGGTTAACGAATCGGTGAAGCTTGCGGCAAAACTTCATTTCATGGGACTCAAGGGCTTTGTAAACGGAGTGCTTCGTAACATTGCAAGGAACAAGGCCAATATAAAGTGGCCGGATTACGATGAATCCAAGGCATCGCGAATTAAGTATCTTTCAGTAAAATATTCAGAGCCGGAGTGGCTTTCCAAAAAGTTTCTGGAAGATTTTGGCTTTAAAAAGACAGTTGAAATATTCAAGTTTTTCCTGGAACCAAGACCTGTAACGGTGCGGTTTTCCAATAGGTTCGAAACTGAAGAACTAAGAGGAATTCTTGCAAAAATGAAGGAGGCGAACAACGGCAATATCGTTATGAAACCAAGTCCGCTGCTTTCCTATGCGATGGACCTCTATCACACCGACAATATCAGATATCTTCCGGGCTTCGAAGAAGGCGCCTTCATGGTGCAGGATATCAGCTCCATGCTCGTTACCGAGGTTGCGGGACTTAGAAAAGGAGATACGGTCATTGATGTCTGCGCGGCACCCGGGGGCAAGAGCCTTCACGCTGCGGATGTTTTGAGAAATACAGGAAAAGTCATTTCCAGAGACATATCTCAAAATAAGTGTATTTTAATTCGTGAAAACGTTAACAGAATGAGATGCGATAACGTTGTTGTCGAAGAACATGATGCCGAAAAACATGATCAGACTTTAGAAAATGCTGCGGATGTGTTATACTGTGACCTTCCGTGCTCGGGACTTGGAGTTATCGCAAGAAAACCCGACATCAAGATGAACACCGACATGCATGCTATAGAGACGCTTCAGGCAAAACAGAGAAGTATTCTAAACAATGTGTGGAATTATGTTAAGCCCGGCGGTATACTTATTTACAGTACATGCACGCTCACAAAAGAGGAGAACCTCGAGAATTACAAATGGATTCTGGAAAATCTCCCCTTCGAGGCGGTAAGTATAGAGGACAGGCTTCCGGGACCGATGAAGGAAGTTCTTACGGCCGGAGCCGGTTATATCCAGATAATACCAGGGGAATTCGGCACTGACGGATTCTTTATTTCGAAGTTCAGACGCAAGGATGAATAACTTTTGTATCATTAAGGATTTTCAATGACAGATATCAAATCACTGACAAAGGAAGAATTAACAAGCTTTATTAAAGACATGGGGGAGCCCGGCTTTCGAGCCGGGCAAATCTATGACTGGATGCACAAGAAGCAGGCTCGAAGCTTTGAAGAGATGACCAATCTCGGGAAGAACCTTCGTGAAAAACTCTCCGGAGAATGCGATTTTGTGGCGCTTAAGGTAGTGAAGGTGCAGGAATCCAAAATCGACGGAACTAGGAAATATCTCTTTGAGCTTGGCGATGGCAACCTTATCGAGAGCGTTTTTATGAAGTACCGCTTCGGTAACAGTGTCTGCGTATCCTCGCAGGTAGGCTGCCGAATGGGCTGCAGATTCTGTGCATCGACAATAGACGGCGTCGAGAGGAACCTTGAACCCTCTGAGATACTTGACCAGATATATTCCATAATGTGCGACACCGGCGAGAAGGTGTCGAGAGTGGTGGTCATGGGAAGTGGCGAACCGCTTGATAATTACGACAACATTCTGAAGTTTGTACGGCTTTTAACAGATGAAAACGGGCTTAACATGGGGCAGCGAAATCTCACGATATCGACCTGCGGAATTGTTCCGAACATGAAAAAGCTCGCGGATGAAAAATTACAGATAAATCTTGCCATATCGCTTCATGCTTCAAATCAGAAGAAGAGGCAGGAACTGATGCCGATAGCGAATCAGTATTCCATAGAGGAGCTTTTGGAAGCCTGTGAATACTATTTTGATAAAACCGGAAGACAGCTGACCTTCGAGTATTCGCTTGTGGGCGGCGTCAATGATACGGACGAGGATGCCGACGAGCTCGCGGATATCCTTAAGAATCTAAACTGTGTAGTCAACCTGATCCCGGTCAATCCCATAAAGGAGCGGGATTTCGTGGAGAGCACCGCGGAGCGGGTTCAGGCTTTTAAGAAGAAATTGGAAAAACGACGCATAAACGCCACAGTACGGCGTGAGATGGGTAGAGACATAGACGGAGCTTGTGGACAGCTTCGAAGAAGACACATAGAGAATAACCAGGAGGAAAACCAATGATGAAACAGGCTTTTGACAACGACAAGTATCTGCAGATGCAGTCAGAAAGGATCCGTGAGAGGATAGGACAGTTCGGAGGAAAACTGTACATGGAATTCGGCGGTAAGCTTTTCGATGATTACCACGCTTCCAGAGTTCTTCCGGGGTTTCAGCCCGACTCCAAGATCCGCATGCTTACTCAGCTTAAAGAGGATGTAGAGATTGTAATTGTTATTAACTCGGGTGATATTGAGAAAAACAAGGTCCGCGGAGACCTCGGAATAACCTACGATATGGACGTGCTTCGTCTTATCGATGCTTTCCACGGCTACGGACTCTATGTGGGATCTGTTGTCCTCACCAGATATGACGGCACAGAGCAGGTTATGGCTTATCAGAAGAAGCTTGAATCCCTTGGCCTCAAGGTTTACAGACACTATACAATCCCGGGATATCCTTCAAACATCCCGTTCATCATCAGCGAGGAGGGCTACGGAAAGAACGAGTACATTGAGACCAAGCATTCACTTGTAGTTGTGACTGCGCCCGGACCCGGCAGCGGGAAAATGGCTGTCTGCCTGTCTCAGCTTTATCATGAAAACAGACACGGAGTTAAGGCGGGTTATGCAAAATTCGAGACCTTCCCCATCTGGAACATTCCGCTTCAGCACCCGGTTAACCTTGCCTATGAGGCAGCAACCGTTGACCTTGCTGACATGAATATGATTGATCCGTACCATCTTGAAGCTTACGGACAGACCACTGTCAACTACAACAGAGATGTCGCTGTTTTCCCTGTACTCAACACAATGTTCAAGGAGATTTACGGCGATTCACCCTACAAGTCACCTACGGACATGGGTGTAAACATGGCAGGTAACTGCATTATCGATGACGAGGCCGCTCAGGCAGCAGGAAAACAGGAGATAATCAGACGTTACTACAAGGAACTCTGTGAAAAGAGAAAGGGTGACAGCTCACAGGAGCGAATCGACACTCTTGAAATCCTCATGCAGAAGGCCGGCTGCAGCATTCAGGACAGACCTGTGGTTGCTGCCGCTAACTTAAAGGCAGAGCTTACAGGCGCACCGGCAGCTGCTATTGAGCTTCCGGACGGCCAGGTTGTTACAGGTAAGACCAGTGCCCTCATGGGTGCAACCAGCGCTATGATGCTGAATGCCCTTAAGGTGATGGCAGGAGTGCCGGATGAAATTGATCTCATCTCACCTACAATTATCGAGCCTATTCAGAATCTCAAGACCCAGCAGCTTGGCGGACATAATCCGCACCTCCATGTTGGCGAAATACTGATAGCTCTTACAATCTGCGCTGCAACCGATAAGCAGGCAAAAGCAGCACTGGAGCAGGTTGACAAGCTTCGCGGCGCTGAGGTTCACTCAACGGTTATTCTTTCACCTGTTGATGAATCCACCTTCCACAAGCTGGGCGTTAACCTTACCTGCGAGCCGCAATACCAGACCAAGAAACTGTTCCACGGTTGATAATTTGCGTCTTCCCCCAAGGGGGAGCGCCAAAATATAAGCCTTCCCCTTGGGGGGAAGGTGGCGCGCAGCGCCGGATGAGGGGCTCTACCACAGGCCTCTTTTTTGTTACTTCAATTTCGTAACAAATTCTTAACGAAAAAACATTTAATTAATAATGATTTTATAGATTTATAAGATTTGTTTATAAGAAGGCGTGCTATAATTACCATATGGAAGTTCACTCCCCGTGATGACAGGAGGCTCAGTATGAATCAAAGCTTATACGATGCGGTGTTCTGTGTGGATGTCGGTGGGCAGAAGATTGATCCTTTTGCAGCCGCAACTATAGATTTCGGAAAAGTTATCAGCGACATGAAACTTGGCGGGTATGAGATCACTTCTCTCCATGTTGCAGAGTTTATGGTTCTCCATTTTCTGGATGACCTTAGAAAAATCAAGAACCAGATTATCACTGAGACCATGGATCTGCCCAATAAAGAAGAAGTGTGCAGAGAAAATTACGGAATGTCGTTTAAAGACATACATGCTCTTGAACCCACCAAGGATATTGAGTTTGACCTAAAGAGCGGACAGGTGCTGTTGTTCCTGTCGAATGATGCTCAGTACATGGAAGATGCATATATGAAACTGTTTGGACAGCAACTTAACGAGTTCTGTCAGAATACAGGTTTTATATACACAAAGCTCGGTGAAGCTTTATAACACCCGGCTTTATAGTAATTCCTCCTTTCCTTTCTTATATTGTTATTGTTGCGAAGATGGCCTGGCGCGAGTATACCTCCGTCGGGTCTTCTTTATTGGCTAGAAATGCTACATTGGCGCGGCTTTTTGCCGGTTAAAACAGGCCCTATTAGCATATACTAACAATATTCTGATAGTTTCTTAAGATTTTCTTAAAAAAGAGCCCGATATATTACATTAATCGTAAAAAATTGCTATGATTGTTCTAGTGTCGCCCTTGTTTTTTAGAAGTAGTCATCGGATGGGGTTCTGCCGTCCGAAAAGGCTTTTTCTTGTTTTATTTTTAGGAGGAAAAAATATGCTGAGTAGAGGAGATTGCGTCGTTTATGGTAACCATGGACTTTGTGAAGTAAAAGACATTTTGGTTCCGTCTTTTCTTGAGAGAGGCAATGAAACCTTATACTACAGCATGGTGTCAAGCATAGACACCAAGGGGGTTCTGTATGTTCCCGTTGACGGAGCAGAGGCTAAGATGCGTGATGCTATTGATGCAGACGAAGCCGAGGAACTTATCGATGAGATCGACGAGCTTGAAGTATACGATATTCCCCAGGGAAAGAAGGCTGAGGCTGTTATCGTAGAAGTTATCAAGAGAAATAAGGCTCCCGAGATGATGTGCCTTGTTAAGTCTCTTCGCAAGATTAAGGCTACAAGAGCTGCCGAGGGCAAGAAGTTCGCATCAATGGATGAGAAGTACCTCGGAATCGCTGAGAAGCTCCTTTATTCTGAGATGGCTTATTCAATGGAGTCCAAGCTCGACGCAGTAAAAGAGCGCGTTACCAGCGAGCTTTCACAGCTTACACTTGCATAATAATTGATTATTTCAGGGATGCCGATGAGGCATCCCTTTTTTAAATTTCTGAATAACCTCAAAGTGTGGTAAAATAAAGCATTATGAACGAAAATACAATAAAACTTTATGATGAAAATGCATATTCAACAGAGTTCACAGCAAGAGTAATAAGCTGTGAGAAGATAGAAGGCGAGAACGGACAGTATAAAGCTGTATTTGACCGGACTCTGTTTTTTCCTGAAGAGGGCGGACAGACTCCCGACAGAGGCGTGGTTTATCTCCTTAGTGAACAGGATATTGAGCGATTAAAAACAGCAGGAACATCTGAAAGTGCCGATGCCTTTACGCAAGGGGAAAATGATATCAACGTCCTCGACGTCCAGATCAAATCCGATATAATCTATCATTATCTTGATAAGGAGCTCGAGGAAGGCTCCACGATTCTCGGGAAAATCGATTTTAGTCACCGTTTTTCAAACATGCAGCAGCACTCCGGAGAGCACATTTTTTCCGGAATAGTGAATTCTGAATTCGGCTATGATAACGTGGGATTCCACCTCAGCGATTCTATTGTGACAATGGACTATAGCGGTCAGCTTTTACCCGAACAGCTTGCGGACGTAGAACTGCAGGTGAACAGGGCGATTTATGAAAATTGCGAGATCAGGGCATATTACCCGTCACCTGAGGAACTTGCGGATATCGACTATCGAAGTAAGAAGGAACTGACCGGGGCGGTTAGAATAGTCGAGGTTGACGGCTATGATGTCTGCGCTTGCTGCGCGCCTCATGTTAAGAGAACCGGCGAGATCGGAATATTGAAAATTGTTGGTTTTCAGAATTATAAGGGCGGAACAAGAGTCAGCATTTTGTGCGGGAAAAGAGCGCTCGAGTTTTTGTCGGGTGAGCATAATATGATCCAGGAACTAGCTGGAGAACTATCTACTTCCGGTGACAATATTCCAAACATTGTGCATAAGCAGCAGGAAGAAATAGCCACTCTGAAAAGAAGTCTTTCCGAGGCAGGCGAGAAGCTTCTGAATATAGAAGCTGACAAGGTACCTGAAGACGTACGAAATGTCTGTCTTTTAGCGGACAAGGATTCGGATCCTAATGTCATCAGACGTGTTGTGAACAGACTTGTCAGCGAGAGAGAAGGGTACTGCGGTATCTTTTTCGGAGACGATGAGAGCGGTTACAGATTTATAATCGGATGCCCGGATGGACTTAACAGCAACGATGTTCTGACGCAGCTCAGGAAAAGCTTTCAGGTTCGCGGCGGCGGAAAACCCGCCATGGTCCAGGGCAGCATAGAAGGCGCAACAGCTGATAATATTATGGAGACATTCGGACAGCTTGGCTGACGGATGAGGGGAGAATTATGGAAAAAGAAAACGAATTTATAGAAGGCTTAAGGGATGCAATTCCCGTCTGCCTCGGATACCTTGCGGTATCCTTTGCCTTCGGCATTCAGGCGGCGGAAGCAGGTTTGACCGTTTTTCAGGCATCTCTTATGTCACTTACAAATGTAACGAGCGCGGGGCAGTTTTCATCCCTCGACCTCATAGCTACTAATGCAACCTACGCCGAGATGGCGCTGTTGCAGTTGGTGGTCAATATCAGATACATGCTGATGAGTACGGCGCTGTCGCAGAAGTTTTCATCAAAAGTCGGTACACTATCAAGATGCCTTGTAGCGTACGGCGTTACGGATGAGATTTTCGGACTTAGTGTCACCAGAAAAGGGCGCCTGAAACCCGCCTATTCCTACGGACTTATTATTTGCTCGGTTTTTGGATGGGTACTAGGAACCTTCCTTGGAGCATTCGCGGGACAGATTATGCCCCAGAGGCTTATCAGTGCGCTGGGACTTGCAATATATGGAATGTTTCTTGCGATTATAATCCCGGAAGCCAGTGAAAACGGTGCGGTTATGGCGGTTGTCATAGGAGCCATGGTTATGAGTACGGTTTTCACATATGCTCCGGTACTAAGTTCTATTTCATCGGGTTTCAGAATTATTATAGTAACGGTCGTGATCGCAGCAGCTGCCGCAATTTTCGCACCAAGAACAGAGGAGGACACGGCAGATGCATAACATATTCGGCTATATTTTTGTGATGGCACTGGTTACATATCTTGTCAGAATGTTGCCGCTCACACTTATAAGAAGAGATATCAACTCACGCTTTGTAAAGTCATTCTTATACTACGTACCCTATGCGACGCTGGCAGCTATGACTTTTCCCGCTATCATCCATGCGTCAGATTCCATGCGCGCATCGGTGATAGGTTTTGCGGTGGCGCTTGGATTATCCTTTAGGAAGCGAAGCCTTCTTACGGTAGCAGTTGCAGCTTGTGCTGCGGTTTTTGTGGCGGAGTGGTTTTTAATCTAATTAGAAAAGTTGCATTAACGGAGGTTAATAAACATGCATATAGGAACAGGTTATGATGTACATAGATTGGTTGAGGGAAGGAAGCTCATCCTTGGCGGCGTGGAGATACCTTATGAAAAGGGGCTCCTTGGCCATTCCGATGCGGATGTTCTGCTTCATGCCATAAGTGATGCGCTTCTTGGCGCCTGTGCGCTCGGAGATATCGGCAAGCATTTTCCTGATTCGGACCCTAAGTATAAAGGCGCCGATTCATTAAAACTGCTCTCGGAGGTCGGCAGAATGCTGGAGGATAATCACTATCTTATAGAGAACATCGACTCCACCATTTTATGTCAGGCACCAAAGCTTCGTCCTTACATCGACACCATGCGCCAGAACATCGCTGATGCGCTTGAAATCAATATTGCGCAGGTCAGCGTCAAGGCTACAACCGAGGAAGGTCTTGGATTTACCGGTGCCGGAGAGGGAATAGCAGCTCAGGCCATTTGCCTTCTTGCAAGCCCTATCGAATTTACAACAAGAAACGTGACTTTCCAGACTGGCGAAGCACCTGAAGGAGGATGCTGCTGTGGACAATAATATTGACCTTGCGGCTATAATCCGTGAGAATTTTGCTGTGCCGGGCGAACCCATGAATAGATATAGCCCGTTGGCTCTTGCCTTTATGGGAGACAGCGTCTACGAGATAATCATTCGCAGCATTGTTGTTCAGGAGGCCAACAGACCCGCCGGCCAGCTCAACAAGATAAAAGTGAAATATGTCAATGCCGCAGCCCAGGCTAAAATTATTGAATTTTTAGAGCCCGACCTCACCGAGGAGGAGCTTGACGCCTACAAGCGCGGTCGCAACGCCAAGTCCTACACGAGTGCCAAGAACCAGAGCGTCACGGACTATCGCAAGGCCACCGGCCTCGAGGCTCTTTGCGGATACCTTTATTTGAAAGGTGATCTGGACAGACTGATAGAGCTTCTGAAAAAGGGTATTGAAGTTATCGATAGATAATTATTGTGGTGGGATAGGCTGGAGTGGCATTACATCAGCATAGGTTAAAGGCATAATCTTAGCTTTTGGCGACAATTACCTTGAAAACATGAAAAGATGGAAAATCATGGTAGGGAGTAGGCAGTTAATTACCAAGATAATAGGGAAAAGCGATAAATTAGGGTAGAGAGAAGGCAGGCGATTACCAAGATAATATGAAAAACGGATAAATCAAGGTAAAGAGCAGACATAGCAATACCTAGAAAAAGGTAAAAATGTAAAAATCTTGGTACAGCATAGTCTAAGGTTTACCAAGAAAAATAGAAAAATAGGAAAATCTTGGTAACAATTAGTTTTTCCCGGACCAAGATAATCAAGAAAACAAACTAATCTTGGTAATTAGTAGAAGAATTCATACCAAGAAAGTATCAAATTCAAAACAATATGGGTAAGAATAGACTAAAACAAGAAATAATAGCAAGATACAGAGCCTAAGCAACTAAACAGAGAAACGGCTCAATAGGTGAAAATATGAGAGATAATCAGAGAAACGACTACAAACATTCAAGAAATGACAAGCATACCAGAAGAGAGGAAAATGACATTGAAAGCCTCACCATCGAGGGCAGAAATGCTGTAATAGAGGCGCTTCGAAGCGGCAGGACAATAGATAAGATTCTGATCCTTGACGGATGTCAGGACGGCCCGATCGCGACGATAAGAAAAGAAGCCAAAAAAGCCGGAATCATGATGAAGTTTGTTTCAAGGGACAGACTTGATCAGATTTCAGAGACAGGTGCGCATCAGGGAGTAATTGCCTATGCGGCGGCTTATTCATACTCAGAAATTGATGACATATTCAACCTTGCTGAGGAAAAGGGCGAATCACCTTTCGTATTCTTGTTGGATAATATTGAAGATCCGCACAATCTCGGCGCGATTATAAGAACAGCCAATATTGCCGGAGCTCACGGGGTTATAATCCCGAAGAACCGTGCGGTCGGTCTTACCGCAACTGTTGCCAAGACCAGTGCCGGCGCGCTTAATTATACACCGGTGGTTAAGGTAACCAATATGGCGAGAACAATTGAGGACCTTAAAGACCGCGGCATGTGGTTTGTATGCGCCGACATGGACGGACAGCCTATGTACGACCTCGATCTCAAGGGCTCCATCGGACTTGTAATCGGAAACGAGGGCTCCGGGGTGAGCAAGCTTGTACGTGAAAAATGCGACATGATCGCTGCCATTCCCATGAAGGGAGAGATCAATTCTCTCAACGCTTCGGTGGCTGCGGGAGTTCTCGGCTTTGAAATCGTAAGACAGCGCGGTGGATACGGAAAATAAAAAAGTATCAGAATTCACAATTTTTTATGAGGGATTTACATGTCAAAAATAACCGGCGATGAGACCGATGAGGAGCTTATCACAAGGCTTCGGGACGGGGAATCGGACGTAACAGACTACATAATGAATAAGTATAAGAATCTGGTCAGGACCAAGGCTGCATCCATGTATATTCTCGGGGCAGACAAGGATGACCTCATTCAGGAGGGTATGATAGGCCTGTTTAAGGCTGTCCGCGACTACGATGCAGGACGTGATGCCAGCTTCAAGACCTTTGCGGATCTGTGCATATCAAGGCAGATGTACACCGCAATTCAGGCGTCCAACAGAAAAAAGCACGCTCCGCTTAACGGCTACATTTCGCTTTACTCCAAACTCGGAGATTCCGAGGAGGACAAGGAGTTTTCGCTGGATCAGGTTCTGGAAAATATAAACGACAACGATCCGGAATCTATGATGATCGATCGCGAGAACACCAGAGATATCGAAAAATTCATTGAAAACGGCCTGAGCGATTTTGAACAGGCAGTCCTGGAACTCCATCTGACCGGCATGAGCTATGTGGAAATCGCAAGAGTCCTCGGACGAGATGAAAAGTCCACTGATAATGCACTTCAGAGGCTCAAAAACAAGATCAGGAAATATGTTAAAGACATAAAATAGCTATAAAAAATACGTTGAAGATTAGAGAAAATCGGCATTCTGAAAAAAGTTTGCCGATTTTTTTTATTTTTTTTATTTTGACTGCAACTTTTTAAAAATCCTCTCACTCTATATAAATGTAAGGCCTACAAAACATATATAAAAGAGTTAA
Organism: Butyrivibrio sp. WCD2001; assembly: GCF_000424485.1. Classification (NCBI taxonomy): domain Bacteria; kingdom Bacillati; phylum Bacillota; class Clostridia; order Lachnospirales; family Lachnospiraceae; genus Butyrivibrio; species Butyrivibrio sp. WCD2001. Next base: position 234,650 of record NZ_AUJZ01000005.1, read on the forward strand.
AAGGAGAGAATTACTATGAAGAAAAGAGTCAATTATGTTTTATGTTTATTTGCAGTTGCAGTTTTGTTATTGGTTCCTAAACAGGTAAAGGCGGCCTATTACAAATCCGGTTCTGATATTCAGATGAATGCACCTGAAATATCACTTGGGAATGTCTATTATAGAGAGACTTATACAGATGATATGAAAAAATTCTATAGATTTAAAACCGGTAATCTGGATGGCGTTTATCTGATAAGCTTCAGGACGGCTATCGAAGGCGGACAGGGTGGATCGGCCCGGGCAGCAGCATACTCCACATTAACGGTGATGGATGGATATACAAATAAAGTTGCGGGAATTGACGGTAAGAACGGACGCATGTCTATATTTGAAGAATACTCACTAAATGATAAAAAGGCGTTGATGCTCGATGCGGTTATTGTTGCTTCAAATCTTAATAAAAATGCTGATTATTATATTCAATTTGGCGCATATGACGGACTTAAATCATGGAATTACAACAAGGTATCAAGTATTTGTGTTGAATTTGTGCCTTTTAGGGTTGCCTCCGGATTTGCTATGGCTGAGAACTCCAATGGGGATTTGACCTTTACATGGAATAATATCGAAAAGTATAACTCATACAATTCACTTGCATCATTTGATAAATTCATTATAAAAGCATATGCAAACGGCAATGAGAAAAATATTGCTGAAGGAAATGGCGGAGTGAACTGTCTTATTGTGAAAGGTAATAATTCTACACTGAGAGGCTTTGGTTACCCGGAAAATACTGTCAATTTTGAGCTGTTCTGCGGACAGACATATTACTCGTATTTTAACAGCAGAGCATCATTTACCAAAATGTATAGTACCGGAAACATCCTGTTCACATCTCCTCTTACACGTTCTTCCGAACATGTTGTGAATGGCATTAAATACAGAATAAGAAAAAATGGTTCTAATGGTTGCGGTGAGGTTGAAGCAGTCGGAACTGATCAGACATTTAATTCGGGGAATCTTCATATCCCTGAAAGCGTAGTAATCAAGGGCTACAATTTTTCAGTTACATCTATAGCTGATGATGCATTTGCAGGCAATAAATCAATTACAACGGTTACGATTGGGAAAAATGTTAAAAAAATAGGCAGCCGGGCATTTTCAGGATGCTCAAGTCTTAAAAAGGTAAGCATAAAGTCTAAAAATCTAAAAAAGGTCGGAAAGAAAGCCTTTTTCACAACTAATAAAAAAGGAAAGGTAAAGGTACCTTCATCTAAACTGACTGGTTACAAAAGACTTTTAAAAGGGAAGATTACAAAAGGAATTAAGATTATGAAATAGTAATCGGTTCATGAAAAGTTTATTAAGAATTGTATATTCTGGAGAATATAGGTGGAAAGGGGGTAAAATATGATTATATGCGGCAGAGTTGAAGGGAAAATAATAGTTGCTGATAACACAGTTATGTACAACGTACTTCAGGGGCAGGAAAAGCATCATGTCAGATCTGTCGGTAGGCAGGCGGTAAAGGATGTAATTTTCCTGCGAGAGGGACAGAGTATAGAGGTGCAGGGCAGCACTGAAGACAAGATGCTTTTGGCGCAAGAGTCAAAAATAGATATTCGTAGAATAAAGAGCGGGAAGTAAACTTATAAAAGGAATTATAGAAATAGGAATGATATATAAAAAAGGGATCAGAAAAAATGAAAAGAACATCAATGATTATAAGTATTCTAATTTCAGAATTGATATTGGCAGGTTGTGGGGCTGATAAGACGGTGGCGCAGCAAACAGCGGGAGAATCTGCGCCTACGGAATCGGTCAGGGAGGAAATAAATGAGAACACTTCAGATGATGAATATAATGAAGAGCAGAATGAAGAGTTGAATGAAGAGCCGATTGAAGATACAAATGAAGAAGCTTCTGAGAAAGTGGTACCGGAAGATACCGCAACTATAATTGATGAGATATGGATAAAAAATTTTGACAAAGAGTTCTTGGAAAGTGATGACTATAATCCGCTATTTCCGGAGAGATGCTTCTATGTCAAAGGCGTCAGAGTTCATATACCTACTACAGTTCGTGGATTTGAAAAATTATTTGGGGTCACTTTTACGTCAAATACTTATACCGGGTATGAAACAGTTTTCAAAGATGATAATGGCAAACAGCTGAAAGTTGAATTTGTTAGTGATGAGAGGGCAAAAATCTGCGGAGATGAGGATTTTGATGAAAAAATAAAAGATCTTCCAATCATAGGTGTTTATAACGACATTACTGAAGGGAGTAAGAAATGGGGATTGCTTGGAGCTAATGACGTGACTTTTGAGGATGTCCCTGATGAAAATGATGACCAACCAGAAAATGACTATGGATATACTAAATGGGACTGGAAATATGATGAAGGATATCGCTTTTATCCTGATTGCTATCAGGCTTATTATCTATATTTGAACGGAAGGCTTCCGGGAGAGTTCATTGAGGCGGGAACAGAGTATATTTCTGACTATTCTGATATTAAGTATAGTGATATAACGATGGATGCACTTGATGAGATGTTCCTCATCGCTGATTGGGGAATATGGGGATATACATATGACAAAAAGGACGCGAAACTGCGGAGAATTATAACTGATGACAAGCCGGAGAATTATGGATCTCATGAAGGAACCTTAATTTATGAGAGTGATCCTGAAAGTTTGAAGTCCAGTGAACCGCATAACCATACTGAATATTATGTTTATAATCGGTACGGAGCAAGATGGCTGCTTACAACATTGGAGCGATGGCAGGATGAAAATTATACAGTTCATCATGTTAAGGATGAAGTAGAAATAGATGAAGATGCATATATTGAGGCGAGAAGAGTATATGGGCATGGCCCTGTTTTTGAGGAGCGTGTAATCAGCAGTATTGTATATGGTTTTGGAATGAATAAGGGAATCTATAGAACAATAATGAACCATAAAGATGAAATAGGCCTTGAGTCCATTGGGTACGATCCGGACCTAAAGCCTGATGGAATGGTTACTCCTTCATTCAGTACTGATTCAGAAACTGATTTGGATGATGAGATTGATCCTGAGGGAGGCCCTGATGGCGATTACGAAACTCTTCAGAATGCTATGAATGCTGCAGGGTATAATGTCGATGTGTATAACAATGAGGGCTTTACAGTTGTTGTGGATGCTCCAGACGGATATGTTAATGTCAGGGAAGGCTGTGGCACAGAATATGCCATTGTTGATCAGATTCCCAATAATACATTATTACATATAGGCGAATGCCATGTTGATTCGAACGGGACCATATGGGGAGAGCTTGTAGAGCCTGAAATAATGGGATATATAGCATTATCGCAAGCAAAACAAATAGAATAGCCTGAATAATAATATTATTATTCAAAACTATAAAGGATACTTTTTGCATTGGAGGCAGAATAGATGAAAACAAGTGAAGAACTACAGCAACTTGTTGCCGAATTGCAAAATGGCAACAGAGATTCATTTAACGAAATATACGAAGATAGTTATAAATATCTTTACACTTGTGTAATACATATTGTAAAAAATGAAGAAATAGCCAAAGATGTCCTTCAGGAAACATATACGGAGATATACAAAAGCATAGGACAGCTGAAAAATCCTAAGGACTTTCTTTCATGGGCGTCTACAATAGCGAATCGAAAGGCCTTTGCTCTATTGAAGAAAAAGAACAGGGATATTCTTGTACTTGAAGATGCAAATGAGTCTGATTGCGATTTCTTTGATGACTTGCCTGATGATGAGAATATCATACCGGAGAATATAATTGATAATCGTGAAAAGATCATGATGATTCGCGAAATGATTGATGGTCTAACGGATGTCCAAAGAGCTTGTCTTATTGGGTTCTACTATAACGGACAAAAACAGGATGAAATAGCAGAAGAGCTTGGAATTCCGGTAAATACTGTTAAGTCACATTTGAACAGAGCCAAAGCAAAAATAAAAGAAGCGGTTGGAGATGTAGAGAAGAAGCAAGGTATAAAACTGTATTCTTTTGCTCCATTTATGCTCTATTTTTTCAGAAAAGAGATGGAACTATTTGCTGCCGATATTACTGTTCCAGCAATGAGTGCGTCGCTTAGTAGTGCTATAGCATCTCATGCAGTTGGTGGCATAGGGAAAAAAGTTGCTGTATTCTCTGCAAAAACAAAGTTTATAGCTGGCGCAACGACTACTGCGGTAGTGGTTGGTGCGGTGGCTGGAACTATAGCTTATAATAATCGGGCTACAAATTATGTAGATGTAAGAATAGAGCCATCTGTACTTGTTCAGGATATTAAAGTCTATGATATGGACTTGGAAGATCTAAGCTATGAAAAGATATTAGGGCATATGGAAGATATTGAAGCTCAGTATAATGCTAAGGCAGAACCTGAATATTATATCGAATATGACGGCAGCAACTACCAATTGGAAAGCTATGACGGACCAGTATCAGGTGCTAATATTGCTCATAAAAAAAGTTGGATGGCGGAGAATATGCGCTTTTCAAAATGGGAATATAATGATGGCATTGATATGAAGGAACATAAATCTGATTTTATGCAGGATTACTTTCTCACAGGAAGAAGTGAAGAGGAGTGGACGCCTTTATATGAAAACTGTAAGTATGAAAAGAATATAGTGAATAATACAAGTGGCTTAACGTTTGATAGCTTGACAGTTGAAGATAATGAAGAACGATTTTTATGGACGAAGTATTCTGATGAAAAAGAGTATATTAATATACAGGATATCAGAGATGAAAATGAGTCTATAAAACTAAATCCCGGTTCGTATGTGCCTGTAGGTGAATACATAATGTGCGGCTACATTGGGAATAATATTGAAGAAGTAACTAATTCTCTTTACCCGGGCCTTTATGAGCTGACTCTAAGTAACGAGACTGTAGACTTTCAAAACGGGACAGTACAATATGTAGAATCTGAAACAAGAGATGAAAATTGGCGCTATGGAGAGGTTACATATACTGATAAAACATTGAGGAACATAATAATCAAATTTTCAGATAGCACTAAAGAAGATTTCCATACCATACAATTTGTTTCGGATAATGATGACGGAACTATTACAAAGGTTTATCTGCATAAATCTTCATAAAGAGTATGTGGCAGGCTCTATGATGAAAGTAAATATTTGCGGCTTTTTTCCATTTTGGTATCAAGTATACCAAAACGCCGGAAACCGCATTTTATTTACTTTTTCTCATGGTGCTCCAAAATTAAGCAATTCTTAAGGAGACAATCATACCGGCCTAATATATAATTTTTCCTAGGGGGAAAGCTATATTTGGGAGGAAGGTATGAAGAGAGTAAAAGTTTCAACGTGTATAGTCATGCTATGCGTTTTTTTCTGCGCGTTTTGCATGACTTCTTTTAATGTAAGGGCTCAGGGGGAGTTCTATTTCACTGAGGTTACCCAGAATTCGATTTCATTCGACTGGACTGAGGCAGCAGAAAGCTTTCTGGAATCGTATAAAAAGAGTGGAAAATCAGGCTCCTATGATTCTTTTCAGATTCAGGTTTTTGAAGTGGCTGAGGATGGCAGAAGTATGTCCTTGATAAAACCATATTCAGTGCCTGGGACAACTTACAACAGCACTGTTGAAGGGCTTAAGCCGGCGACGACCTACAGAGTTGATATTAAATTTCAAATCGAGGGATACAGTAGTTCTCCGAGTATATGGAATGTAGTAAGTACCAGAAGCGACAACTCATATACGATGAAAATGATAGGACATTCGGATACTACACTTTATGTGGATTTTTCAGATGCAGTTAAGCAGATGGAAGAGAAGGTAAAGAAAGCAGGCGGCAGCAATCTGTCTGTTCTCAGTGTCACAGGTTCAATTGTTGAGCAGTCAGGAAGCGAGAGCGATGCGCTTTCTGCTGCAAGAAATAACACAACAAAAATCGGAAGAAATTTCACTGAGAAATATACTTCTAAGAAATACACAGGCTTGAGACCTGATACTGCATATGCTGTTTCTGTTATGCTGACGTATGATTACAAGAAGGCAGATGGAAATAAATCTTCTTATGTTGATGAATTTATAGAGGCAGGAAGCCTTAGAACCGCTCCTGAAGGCGGTTATTCGGATGATGTGGGAGATAACACCCCCGGATATTCCGAAAATAACAGAGAGGATTCGTCACATACAGGTAAGCTGGTCTATACAAGCGGGGCAGGTTCTTCGAGGAAAAATGCTGAGTGTTCTGTTACCTCAGATGAAAACAGCATTACTCTGGACTGGACCAAGAATAATGTCATACCTTCTGCTGACAGACATCTGATCGAAATAGGTTGTGTTGAAGAGTCTAACTATGATGCTCAGGAAGACTGGGCAAAATTCGGATCCGACCATAATGAGGGACCGTATATGCGTCAGGCACTGCAAAAAGCCTACCAGGGAGATATTAAGGTAGATAAAGGTGCAAAGAGCTACAAGATCACAGGCCTTAAACCAGGAACTCAGTACAATATAGTAATGAGATGCGGCTGGCAGACACAGGGTGGACGTTGTGATACATGCTATGTTACATACAAGATTAAGACAAAGGGTGATTCCGGAAAAGTGGCAGCAGTCAAGGATATTTCCGCGAACAAACAGCCCGGATATATGTATGATTGCTATGCGAAAAGAGAAAACGGCACAATAGTACTGGATTGGACAGAGGGCTCAAAGGCTTTTATCAGCCAATCAGTGTTTGAAAAGTATTTTGGAAAGATGCAGAGGTCAGGAATTATTACTGTCAAATATACAGAGGTTCCGCAGAGTGACAATTCAAAAGACATAGAACATGCTTATTCAAAACTCGAAAATAGCAATAGCGGAGTGTACTCTGAAAGTGCTGATCTTCCCTGCACGAAGATGAGAGTATTTGGAATCGACAATTCCAAGAAGTATGTTTTTGCAATTGGGTACAGATATCAATATTTTGAGGATGGCAAGCTTCAAAGCGGTATAGAATACTTTTATGCTGATGAGACCGGCACAAACTATTTAAAGAAAAAGGCAACTGATCAGATCGATGGTAATCAGGAAAACAGTGAAGCAGGTGCAGGCGGCAAGGTTACCGAAAATGGTATGAATAACGAAAATACAGCTGCAGAGACAACCGATAAGAAACAGCCCACAGTAGATACTACCGATTCCGGAAAAACTACTGACGTGGAAACCGAAAAATCTACTGATACTAAAGCTGATGAAGAGCCTGAATCAAAGATCAAAGCTTCCAAGGACACCTTCAAAGTATCCGTTCTTAAGAAAAAGAATCAGAAAGCTACTATAAAAGTGGCACCCGAGCTTAAGGGCAAGATCACAGTTAAGAACGTATCCGCAAAGAAGCTTAAGAAATATGCCGATTTCAAGGTTAAGGGCAGAAAAGTCACCGTCACAATGAAGAAGGGTGCTCCCAAGGGAGTATATAAATTTAAAGTTACAGTTGCGGCATACGGAAAAACAAAGAAGACTACTGAGACTATAAAGATTACAGTGAAATAAAAAATCTTCTTGCGAAAGAGTTCACATTATGCTAAAATAAACAAGCTGTTGTGATTAGGCAGCGATGTAACTAACGTATAATATTTTAAAAATATTAAGAATCATTGATATAAAAGAGGTGAGAAAATGAGACAGGATATTCAGCCCGAATACTATCAGGCAACAGTTACTTGCAACTGCGGTAACACATTTACAGTTGGTTCAACAAAGAAGGAAATCCACGTAGAAATTTGCTCTAAGTGCCATCCTTTCTATACAGGAACACAGAAGGCAACTGCTGCTCGTGGACGTATCGATAAGTTCAACCGTAAGTATGGTATGACTGCTAACAACGATTGATCACTGGAAATGCAAAGAGGTTGAGGCTAAGGCCTCAACCTCTTTTTATCATATAGAAATTACGATGTAATTTCTATATGATAAAAAGCGCTCTGCACACAATCACTTATACTAGGAGACGACATGGGAAAGAAAAAAATAACTCATTACTCAGGAATTGGCGGACAGGCAGTACTCGAAGGAGTTATGATGCGCAATAAGGATATGTACGCAGTTGCGGTCCGCAAGGAAAACGGGGAGATTGCAGTAGAGGTTGATCATTACCTTGGAAAGGGTGACAGCCTTGGACTTACACATATTCCTTTTATAAGAGGAGTTTTTGCTTTCTGGGATTCACTTGTCCTTGGCATGAAATCCCTTAACTTTTCGGCATCACTGTTCGGACAGGAGGAGATTGCACAGGCAAAGGACCCGATTGCCGCAGAGAGCAGGGAGAAAGTGGCGACGACTATCACAACAGTTGTGGCATTTGTGATCGCCATTGGAATTTTCATGGTACTTCCGTATTATTTAAGTTCACTCTTTAATGACTATATCAGGAATAATTCCGTGGTAGTTCTTATTGAGGGCGGAATAAGAATCGCAATTTTTGTCCTTTATGTTCTTCTCATCTCACTTATGAAGGACATAAGGCGACTTTTCAGATATCACGGTGCTGAGCATAAGTGTATCAATTGCCTTGAAAGGGGTAAGCCGCTGACACTCGAAAATGTAAAGGAGAGCACAAGACTTCACAAGAGATGCGGAAGCAGCTTCCTTCTGTTCGTAATGTTTGTCAGCATTATATTGTTCTTCTTTATCAGAGTTCAGTCGATACCGCTGAGAATCCTTGTAAGAATCGCACTGATTCCCGTAATAGCAGGTATTTCCTATGAGATAATCAGACTCGCAGGGAGAAGCAACAATATTATCATGAAGATTATTTCCGCACCGGGACTCCTTCTTCAGATGCTCACTACTAAGGAGCCTGATGATGAGATGATCGAGGTTGGAATTAAATCGGTTGAAGCAGTTTTTGACTGGAGAGAGTTCCTTGAGGACTCCTTCGGATATAAGTTTGAGGACGACGAAGAAATCGCAGAGTAATAATTATGGACTACGCATCACTTTATAAAGAGGGAGAGGAAAAACTGAATAATGCAGGCGTTCCGGAGAGTGCACTGGATGCCAGACTCCTTCTCGAGTATGTGTGCGGAACCGACCATAATACCCTCCTTTCGCACGGTGATATGGAGGTCTCAGAGGAGAACATTTTAAGGTACAGGGACTTTTTATCTAAAAGAGAGCAGAGAATACCTGTGGCTTATATTGTCGGAAACGCAGAGTTTATGGGGATAGAATTTGATGTTACAGGAGACGTTCTTATTCCCAATCAGGACACAGAGACTCTTGCGGAGGAAGCTCTCAGATATCTGCATGACGGGATGAATGTGCTGGATTTATGCACGGGCTCAGGGTGTATCGCGCTTAGTATTCTTAAGTACAGCAATGATACCAAAGCTGTTGGCACGGATATGTCCGATGCCGCACTTTTGATTGCGGAGAAAAATGCCGAAAAGCTGGGATTATCTGACAGATTCAAGGCAGTAAAGGCCGATATTTTCCCGGAGCAGGTGGAGAAATATGATCTTATAGTATCGAATCCGCCCTATATTCCGACGGATGTCATAGAGACTCTGGCGCCGGAAGTAAAGACCTACGAACCCTATATGGCACTTGACGGAAGCGCTGACGGGCTTTCGTTTTACAAGAGGATTGTGCCCGGAGCAAAGGAATATCTGTTTAAAAACGGATATCTTCTTCTGGAGATCGGCTACGATCAGGGCGAAGCAGTAAAGGAACTTATGGAGTCAAACGGATACAAAGATGTTCAGGTTATAAAGGATCTTGGCGGAAATGACAGAGTTGTAAGCGGATGCTTCTATTAGCTGCGCTATTTTTGTAACTAATAATAATCGCAGTTAATTAGGAGAGAAATATTATGTTTAGCAGATTAGAAGACATGGTCCGCAGATACGAGGACATTACCATGGAACTGGGCGAGCCCGATGTGGCATCAGACCAGAACAGATTCAGGGAGCTCATGAAGGAACAGAGCGACCTTCTTCCGATTTTAGAGGAATATAACAATTATAAAAAGTGCAAAGAGACGATTTCAGATAGTGAGGAGCTACTGTCCTCCGAGTCTGATGAGGATATGAAGGAGATGCTGAGACAGGAGCTTTCAGAGGCAAAGGACGAGCTTCCTGAGATAGAGCAGAGACTTAAACTCCTTATGCTTCCCAAGGATCCTAACGATGATAAAAATGTTATCGTGGAGATCCGTGCCGGTGCGGGCGGTGACGAAGCGGCTCTTTTTGCAGCTGATATGTATAGGGTTTACACCAGATATGCTGACAGACATGGTTGGAGAATTGAGACCATGAGTGTCGAGGATACGGGAATCGGCGGAATGAAGTCGGTTAGCTTTATGCTTTCCGGAACTGGTGCCTATTCAAGACTTAAATTTGAGAGCGGAGTTCACCGTGTTCAGAGAATACCCGCAACTGAGTCGGGCGGAAGAATCCATACATCAACAATTACGGTTGCCATTATGCCCGAGGTTGAGGACGTAGAGGTTGAGATCGATATGAACGACTGTAAATTCGATGTTTTCCGAGCTTCCGGTAACGGCGGACAGTGTGTCAACACTACGGATTCGGCTGTAAGACTTACGCATATTCCCACAGGAATCGTAATCTCCTGTCAGGATGAAAAGAGCCAGATAAAGAATAAGGCTAAGGCACTTAAGGTGCTTCGTGCAAAGCTCTATGAACTTGAGCAGCAGAAGGCTCACGACTCCGAAGCAGCTCTAAGAAAGAGCCAGGTCGGAACCGGTGACAGATCTGAGAAGATAAGAACTTACAATTTTCATCAGGGAAGAGTCACTGATCATCGCATAAACCTTACGCTTTACAAGATTGATTCCATAATGGACGGAGACCTTGAGGAGCTTATAGATGCACTTACGACCGCAAGTCAGGCTGAGAAGCTGGCGGGCATGGCGCAAAATTAAGCAAAATGATATAATAAATATCAGCTATCGACATTTGCGGTGCAATGGAATAGCACTGGCAAATTTTTCTATGAGGGTGAATTTCATGAATGAACAGATGAAACAGGAACTTATTGACTGGGGTGTTAACTGGCCTGATGTTCAGGACAGATTTATGGGGAATGAGGATCTTGTTGAGAAATTCATGCTTAAATTCCTTAATGATCCCAGTTTTGCTGCTATGACAAAGGGACTTCAGGCAAAAAACGCAGAGGAAGCCTTTAAAGGCTGTCATACACTTAAGGGTGTGACCGGAAACCTGGCACTTGATGCTATGAGACCTGATGTACTTGAGCTTACTGAGATATTAAGAGCAGGATCTTTGGAAGGTTCGGACGAATTATATCAGAAGATCAAAGCCTCCTATGATTCACTTACAGAAATACTTAAGAAATATGCCGGATAAACCATAATAAAAAACAAAACTCTTCCCATGTAATCCAAAGGGAAGAGTTTTTTGTTTGCTTTTTTATGGCTATTAGCAGGTTACGACGATTCCGCCGTCTCCTGCATAGGTTGTGGCAACACCTGCTCCATCGACGATCAGGACGTTCTTGAAAGCTACCTTTGAAAGAATCAGATTTTTAACTACGGCAGCTCTCTCGTAGCAGTTGATATGTGTGATCATGAGTGTCTTTTCCTCGGGATCCTTGGTCCTTTTTGCGACAAGATCAGCCATCTTGATAAGAGCTTTTTTCATACCAATGCCCTGCCCACACTGGGCTATTGTGCCTTCTATCGCATAGCAGACGGGTTTGATATTGAGAGTTGAAGCCACAATTGCTTTCATACCTGTGAGGCGGCCATTTTTCCTGAGAGTATCAAGAGAATCCAGGACAAAATAGGTATCCATTCCATCTCTGTAGGCCTCAACCTTTTCGACCACTTCGTTAAAGGGAAGACCGGCCTCGGCGTATTCCATAATCTTAAAGGCTACATTGGTCTGACCGCAGCAGGCTGAGAGCGAATCAAAAACATGAATGTTTTTCTTTCCTATATCCTCATGATAAATATCTCTTGCAAGAAGAGCACTGTTATAGCTTCCGCTGAGCTTCGAGGACAATGTTACAACATAGATATCATCGGCATCGCACTCGTAAGCTTTCATATATCTGTCGGGTGAGGGACATGCTGATTTGGCGCAGGTCTCACATTCGGCAACGCGTCTTATATAATCAAGCTGGTCAAAATTCTCATCATCAAGAACTGTATAATCGCCTACCTGAAGAATAAGCGGAATTATCTCAAAACGCTTATCAACATGGTATTCTGCAGGCAAATCGGTACAGCTGTCTACAACAATCTTATAACTCATATTCTATCCTATCCTCCGATGGGGGTTATGCATCAAAATTGCACATGGTTTTTTATACGACATATTCTAGCATGAAAACCAATATGGGTAAATAAAAAAGGAATTACGCACTGTGGTTTCCGCATGGCTTTAATTTTTCCGCCGTAAAGTGGATAAATTCTCACTTTTTTGATAAAATATTAAGTAAATATGGACACAAAAAACACGAAAAAGAACAAACTTTATAAGAGCTTCGGGTATGCATTTGAGGGCATCGGCAATACCATTCTTCATGAGCGGAATATGCAGATACATTGCACAGTCACTATATTGGTAGTGATATTTGGATTTCTGCTTCATATATCGCTTGTAGAATGGCTTTTTTGTATAGTGCTCTTTGCAATTGTGTTGAGTCTCGAATTAGTGAACACAGCGCTGGAGGCAGTGGTGGATCTGGTCACCGAGGAGAGGAAGCCCCTTGCGAAGAAGGCCAAGGATGCAGCCGCAGGAGCAGTGTTAATGAGTGCCATAATGGCGGCCATTATAGGCGGAATTATTTTCTTCCCTAAATTGTGGACGCTAATTTTTTAAAATTTTATGAGGAGGTTTTAACCATGGAAAATCTTACAGACGGATTGAAAAAATTACTGCTTGCAGGTGTTGGAGCGGTTGCTCTTACGACCGAGAAAGCCGGAGAGCTTTTAAACGAGATGGTTGAAAAGGGTGAGATTACCGTTGAACAGGGCAAGGCTCTCAATCAGGAGTTGAAGCGCACGGTAAAGGACAGCACCAAGAAGGATGAGAAAAAGGATCTTTCCAAGGTTGTTGATGGTCTTTCGGCAGACGAGCTCGCTAAGTTAAAGGAGCTTATTGCGGCAGCAGAAAATAAAGAGTGACTTAGATGGCTGATTTGACAGATCTGGTCAGTAAAATGAGGCAGGTTGCCGACGCCCAGGCCGATAAGGCGGAGGCTGAAAAGAACGGCAGCGCTTCAAAGGAGACCGGTAAAGAAAGAAGTGCCGAGGACAGTGCAAGATTCAAGGAAATCAAGGCTGTCCTCGCAAGAAATAAAATCACAAGGGGAATATCACCCGAGAAGCTCCGTGTAATCTTAGAGGAGCTTGGTCCCACATACATCAAGCTTGGTCAGATAATGTCGATGCATTCCGACATTCTGCCGAAGCGTTATTGTGATGAGCTCGCAAAGCTCAATTTTGACGTTCCGCCCATGCCCTTTAATGAGGTGATCGAGGTCATAGAGGACTCCTATGGAAGTCCCTGCACGGACATCTACGAGTGGATTGATGAAAAGCCCCTCGGTTCGGCTTCGATTGCGCAGGTGCACAGGGCCAGGCTTAAGAATGTATCATCAGAGGACAGCATCGGTGATGTCATCATAAAGGTCCAGAGAAAGGGCGTTTATGAGATCATGAGCCGCGATATCAGCCTCTTGCACAGACTTGTAAAACTCATGCCGCCGGTCGGAGATCTTAAGAATATCGTGGACCTTGATATGGTTTTAGATGAGATGTGGGCCGTAGCCAAAGAGGAGATGGACTTTTTCACGGAAGCCTGCAACATGGCTGAGTTTGCCCGCAACAACAAGAATGTCAGATATGTTGGATGTCCCAAGATGTTTCCGGAGTACTCGACGGACAAGGTTCTTGTCATGGAGTACATTGACGGATGCTCGATTGATGATGTTGAGTATCTCACTGCGCATGGGTATGACCTAGATGAGATTGGTGAAAAATTCGTCAACAACTTTATCAAACAGGTTATGAATGACGGCTTCTTTCACGCGGATCCTCATCCTGGCAATGTCAAAGTAAGGGATGGGAAGATCATCTGGATTGACATGGGCATGATGGGCAGACTCTCCGAGAGAGACAGACGACTGATGGTTCGCGGCGTTCGAGGTATTGCCCTCCATGATATACAGGCTGTGGAAAATGCGGTTCTCGATCTCGGACAGGTGAGCGGAACTCCCGACAGAGATAAGCTCTATATTGATTTGAAAGGCTTCATTGAGCAGTATGGCTCGGTATCTTTCGGAAGTCTTGATATTGCTGCAGCGCTCCAGTGCCTCATGGATATTATGAAGGAAAACGGAATCGCGCTTCCACACGGAATGACGCTTCTATGCAGAGGGCTTGCGCACATGCAGGGCGTACTTGCAACCATAAGTCCTGAGATAAATATGCTCCAGATTGCGACTGCCAGAATAACTGATGAGTTTATTGAGAATCTCGATATCAAGGAAGAACTCATGAAATATGGCAGGGCACTTTATCGTGCTGCGGATAAAGGAATTGAACTTCCTTCGCTGACAGCGCAGGCGATGAAGGAATACCTCGCCGGACAGAGCAAAGTGAATATCACGATAAGCTCATCCAAGGAAGTGGATGAACTCATCTATTCATCTATCAGAAATGTGGTCATAGGTCTTGGCGTTGCAGCGCTTCTGATCTCATCCAGTATCATGTGCCTTACAGAGATGAAACCTCAGGTTTTCGGAATCCCTGTTCTTGGTGCGCTTGGATTTGTCTTTGCCATGGTGGTCAGCGGCTTTTTGGTAATAAGAAATATAGCGCTAAAGATTGCCTACAGAAGGCGGCGCAGAAGAAAGAATAAACATTTATGATTGCTTTACAGATAAAAAACACAAGACAGTTTATGTCTGTGCTCCTTGCATCTGAGGTTTTTGATGAATTTTTGCTTGAGAGCGCAGAGCTGCAGATTGCGAATACATACACAATTGACGGACATGTGAATAGGGAGTTTTTCGGGGGTGACAGCGAAAAGCCTGAATATGAGCTTTCCAAATGGAGCGAGCTTAAACCTGTCTGCTATGAACTGATAAAGGGTAAAAACACCCCGGTTTCCTTCAAATTCATCATGTGCGTCGCACCACCCAGGAAGGATGAACTTTTGCCTGATGACCTGCGGAAGATTGTGTCGTCTTTAGTTTTTATCTTGAAATTCAAGGAGGGGCATATCACCCTCACTACAGGAGCAGCCCTCTCGGGCTTCACGCTGGACAAATCCTACGAAAAGATTTGGGACGACTATATGAAGCGCTTTCTTGACAGCGTCGGCATCAGTTATGAAGAACTTTAAGATGCCTTCCCCTTGGGGGGAAGGTGGCGCGAAGCGCCGGATGAGGGGAAATACCAGGAGGACATCATGATTAAACGACCAGACTATATCAAACCCGGTGACACAATAGGAATTACGGCGCCTTCTTTTGGCCCATCGAGCGAGCCATATTACTCGATGTATTTTTTCTCAAAGAAAAATCTGGAAAACAAAGGCTATAAGATAGTAGAGGGCGATACGCTTTTCAAAAACGACGGAATAGGGATAAACACCGATCCGAAGGTGGCAGCAGCTGAGCTTGTGGATTTTTATAAAAGTGATGATATTGATGCAATCATTTCCGCAGGCGGTGGAGAGCTCATGAATGAGACCATAACAAACGTGGATTTTGAGGCTCTTGCAGGCGCTAAACCCAAGTGGTACATCGGATATTCCGACAATACCAATTTTATTTTTCCGCTTGTTACGATCTCGGGTGTGCAGGAAATCTACGGACCTTGCATTTCCGGTTTTTCCAAGAAATGGGAGCTCCCCGAAGAGGATGCCATGGCACTTCTTGAGGGGACAAAGACGGAGTTTTCGGGGTATGAGAAATTTGTAGATCCGGCAAAGGAAGAGAATCCGCTCCCCCGTGATCTGGATCCTTCGGAATATTCGAAAATTGATTTTGATATACCCTATGAATATAATTCGGAAAAAGTGCTCACAAGCTTTTTGTGTAAAAACGGAAAGGCAGAAAAGGCAGGTACCGATACCGAGATAAAAATGAGTGGAATATTGCTTGGAGGCTGCGTTGACGTTCTTGCCAATATGGTGGGTACAAGGTTTGATAAGGTAAAGGAGTTTAACCGGGACCACAAGAATGTAATCTGGGTGCTTGAAGCCTGCGACCTTACTCCGATGAGTTATCGAAGGGCAATATGGAACATGAGAGAAGCGGGATGGTTCGACAGCGCAGCAGGCTTTGTGATTGGAAGACCGCTTACAGCATTCGGACAGGAGATGATGGGAGCAGATCAGTACAATGCAGTGACGGATGTGGTTTCCTGCCTTAATGTTCCTATTATCATGGATGCCGATATAGGCCATATAGATCCGATGCTTCCGGTTGTAATGGGAGCGGAAGCTCTGGTTTGCGCTAAGGGGAATGACTTGAGATTTAAATATGAATAAAAAATCGTTTCGTAAAGAACGGATTGTTTGCTTACGATAGGATTGAAAGGGCTGACTTATATGAACAGAAAAGAATCCGAAAACTTTTTTGACTTCATTCGTTATTTTGCCGCATTTTGTGTGATGTATCTCCATTATACCGGTCATGTTGGCTATTATTATACGTCGCAGTCCGCGAATCAGGTCGCTACTCTGCGCGGAATATCAACTTTCTTCCAACCGACTGTTGTTTTGCTTACCATAGCCGGATTTCTTGCTTCAGCATCTTTTGAAAGATATGGAGAAAGAGTAGGTGTATTTTTAAAAAAGAAGATTGCCAGAATATACATTGATATGTGGCTCAGCATGGCTGTATATGTTGCGGTGTTCTATTTTGTTGTAGGAAAACGCTACGACAGCTCGATGATAAAGTGGGCTATTATTCAGGGCCTTGGATTTGCCAATACGCCTGATTGCCTGAAAAACTTTGCAACCGGCAGCATGAATGGCACTATGTGGTTCTTTACCATAATTATCCAGCTCTATATAGTACTGCCTTTTGTAAAAAAGGCTCTGAAGCGATATGGGAAAAACCTGACAGTTTGGCTTGTTGTTGTGGCGGTTTTGGGAGTACTTAATATAGCATCCGGATTTTTGGCACCGCAGCTTTCCGAGACCTGGCAAAAACTGCTCGAGCGCACCTTTATTCCGTATGCATTCTGGTTCTTCGTAGGAGTTATGTTTCACACCTGCGAATTATATAAGAAAGATCATATCGGAAAAGCGGCAATTGCTCTTTTGGCAGTGCAGATCGGGCTAAACTTCCTGCCTGCAAGTGGAATCGGATACTACACCGATTTCCTTCGCGGCACAGTTACATGCCTTTTGACTATAGCTGCGGCATATTCGCTGCCTGCAAAAAGAGCCAGAATAGATGTCACCTATGGGATGTACTTGTATCACTGGCTTTTTATAAATCTGATAATCCACTTTAAGCATTATGAGAGATTCGGATTTGTCATGAACGTTCTGACATTTACGGCAGGAACACTCGTATGCTCTAACATTTTCAGATTATATGCAAGAATAAAAGATAAAATTAGATGAAAAACAAGAACCTTCAGTGAGATGATTACTTTCACTGAAGGCTCTTTTGTTTATTGCGCCGCCGCTTTTTATGCATTAAAATATCATTCATGGACTCACTAAAATTTTTATTATCTTATATAGGAATCATAAATATCATCAGTTTTATCTCGATGGGGAATGATAAAAGGAAGGCCAAGAGAAATTCCTTCAGGACACCAGAATCCGTACTGTTTATCTTGGCGCTTATGGGCGGAAGTATCGGAAGCATTCTTGGTATGTATATTTTCAGACACAAGACCAAGCACTGGTACTTTGTGGTAGGAATGCCGCTTATTCTCATCGCTCAGATTGGAATTGTGGTGGCGATAAAAATGTCTCCGCTTGAGATACTTTTCAGATAAGTTTTTTGAGGTTTTGTAATGCATATAGCAGTTTTTGATGACAATATAGCTGACAGAAAGCAGATGGAGCGCCTCTTGCGCCGCCAGTCAGATCGCTATCAGAAGGAAGGAAAAGAGCATTTTTACATCGATCTGTATGGTAATATTCCCGCACTTTTAAGGTTCCCGCAGGTATACGATATCATTTTCATAGATATGGCCAATCCCGATGAAGATGATGAGCGGTTCAAGACAGGCATGGATGTTGCCAAGCTTCTGTTTGAGATAGGTGGGATGAAGAATGTGGTTATGTGTTCTTCTTGCCATGATTACAAAACTCTTGCAAAGGAAGCAGGCATCTATGATGAGCTTCTTTTTATTGATAAGCAGATCCGCGTAAAGGATCTTGAGGAGATTCTGACAGAGTGTGAAAAGAGACTCGGCGATCCGATTCCAACCCTTGAGATGCGCGGAGAGAGACAGACAATCTATGCCAGAGAAAATGACATAATCTGCGCAGAGATGATAGGAGAGAACCAGCTTACTGTTTATCTGACAGAAAACAGAAGCATCAACCTTATCACCGATATTTACAACCTTTTTGAGCAGTGTGCCATATTCACAGCCATCTGTCCTATTTCACAGGATGCAATGATAAACGTAAATCACATAAAGGACGAAGGCTTTGGCTGGGTTATCATGGATACCGATAAAAAACTCAAAGTAGCCTTTTCCTACAGAGGCAACATAAAAGAGATCAGAAGACGCCTCGCAGCGAAACAGAAAAACTGAAAAAGAATAATGTTGGATTATGAAGGAATCCCCCATATATATGTATAGAGACTCGTTCGATTATGCGTTTTTCGCAACGAGAACGAGAATCTATACATATATATGGGGGATGGTGTTTATTATTCAGTATTATTTATTTTTCTCAACTTCCTGCATCTTCATGGCGCGAACCTTGCATGAGAGACCGAAGAGATTGATGAAGCCCTCGGCGTCGTGGTGATCGTAGAGGTCACCTGTTTTGAAGGAAGCGATTGACTCATTGTAGAGTGAGTAGGGTGATGAAGTGCCGGCCTTGATGATGTTACCCTTGTAGAGACGGAAGGTAACTTCTCCTGTTACGTACTTCTGGGTTGACTCGATGAAAGCCTGTTCTGCCTCACGAAGAGGAGTGAACCATTTTCCTTCATATACAAGATCTGCGAACTTATTGCCCATATCCTTCTTCATGGTGTAAGTATCACGGTCAAGGATAAGCTCCTCAAGCTGCTGATGAGCCTCATACAGGATTGTTCCGCCGGGTGTCTCATAGACGCCGCGGGACTTCATACCTACAACACGGTTCTCAACAATATCTACGATACCGATTCCGTTTTCACCGCCAAGCTTATTGAGAGTGCGGATGATGTCTGAAACCTTCATCTCTTTTCCGTTAACTGACTTGGGAACACCGCCTTCAAATGTCATGGTTACGGTTGTGGGCTCATCGGGAGCATCCTCGGGTGTGCAGCCGAGAACCAGAAGGTGCTTATAATTGGGAGCCTGTCCGGGATCCTCGAGCTCAAGTCCCTCGTGTGAGATGTGCCAGAGGTTACGGTCACGGCTGTAGCTGCTGTCAGCTGAGAAGGGAAGATTGATGCCGTGCTGTTTGCAGTATTCAATCTCTGATTCACGGGAATCCATGTTCCACTTATCACTTCTCCATGCAGCGATAATCTTGATGTCGGGTGCAAGAGCCTTGATTCCGAGCTCGAAACGGATCTGATCGTTGCCCTTACCTGTAGCGCCGTGGCAGATAGCAACTGCGCCTTCTTTTCTTGCGATTTCAACAAGCTTCTTGGCAATAAGAGGACGAGCCATGGATGTTCCGAGAAGGTACTTATTCTCATATACAGCGTGAGCCTGAACACAGGGAACAACGTATTCATCACAGAACTCATCGATAACATCCAATATGTATAACTTGGAAGCTCCGCAGCTCTTAGCTCTCTCATCAAGTCCGTCAAGTTCTTCTTCCTGTCCGCAATCTATGCAGACACAGATTACTTCATAATCATAATTTTCCTTAAGCCACGGGATGATCGCTGTTGTATCAAGTCCTCCCGAGTATGCAAGTATAACCTTATCCTTAGCCATGTTTTCCTCCTTAATAAATGCGTGATGTATAAAAATCTGAACGATTTATAAGGAATATACACCACCTTGTGATTAAATGCAAGTGTTTTATGCATAAAAATTTATAAAATGCAGGTTTAAGTGCATAAATATAAATAATGCTTGCATAAAACAGTTTTGTTGATTATACTAAAGTGCAAAGCATATAATAAATGATACGGGGGAAACGAGATCTTTTAAGAAAATCCTGTATGCATAATAATATGCATAAGATTCAGAAACGCTGAATGAATAATACATTATAAGGAAGGCACAGAAATGATTAAGGTAGGAATTATCGGAGCTACAGGTTATGCAGGAGCGGAGATCGCAAGACTGATTTACAGCCATCCGCAGGCGGAGATCGTGTGGTACGGCTCCAGAAGTTATATAGATGAGAGATTCAGTTCCGTTTACGGAAACTTCTTTAATATAGTAGATGAGAAATGCCTCGACGATAACATGGACGAGCTTGCAGAGAAAGTGGATGTTATTTTTACGGCAACTCCCCAGGGCCTTTGCGCAGGACTTGTTAATGATGAAATTTTGAGCAAGGTTAAGATAATCGATCTGTCGGCTGACTTCAGAATTAAGGATGTTTCCGTATATGAAAAGTGGTACGGCATCGAGCACAAGTCGCCCCAGTATATAGAGGAAGCGGTTTACGGACTCTGTGAGATCAACAGGGATAAGATAAAGGGAGCGAGACTAATCGCTAATCCCGGATGCTACACAACCTGCTCGATTTTAACAGCTTATCCTCTTATTAAAGAGAAGCTCATTGATCCTAATACACTCATAGTCGATGCGCTTAGCGGTACTTCCGGAGCAGGCAGAGGGGCGAAAACACCGAACCTTTTCTGTGAGGTTAATGAGAGCGTAAAGCCCTACGGCGTGACCAATCACAGACACACACCCGAGATTGAGGAGCAGCTTGGATATGCGGCAGGTGAGGAATTTACAATCAACTTCACACCTCACCTGATTCCCATGAACCGAGGCATCCTTGCGACAGAGTACGCATCACTTATGAAAAAAGCGGACGGATCGCTTCCCACTGCAAGTGACATAAGGGCTGCTTATGAGAAATATTATAAGGATGAGAAGTTTATCAGACTTTTACCTGATGGTGTATATCCGGAGACAAAATGGGTTGAGACAAGCAATTTCGTTGATATAGGTTTCAAGATAGATGAGCGCACAGGTCGAGTCATCATGATGGGAGCAATAGATAACCTGGTAAAAGGTGCTGCCGGTCAGGCTGTTCAGAACATGAACATTATGTTTGGCTTTGAGGAAAGCATGGGACTTGATTTCGTTCCGGCATTCCCGTGATGAGAGAACCTGGCGAGGACCTTATATATTAAGTGCTTTTGGAGGAAACGTCATGGTACGGGTAATGACTATAGATGATTATGAAGAAGTTTACGCTCTTTGGAATTCGATAGAGGGTTTCGGACTAAGAACTCTTGATGATTCACTGGAAGGAATAACAAGATTTATCAATCGAAATCCAAATACATGTGCGGTGGACATTGAAGACGACAAGATAGTCGGAGCCATTCTTTGCGGACATGATGGGAGACGAGCATGTTTCTATCATGTTTGTGTTAATAAAAATTACAGGCGTCATGGAATCGGCAAAAAGATGGTTGAGTTCTGTATTGAGAGATTAAAGGAAGAGAAGATCAACAAAGTCTGCCTTAATGCGTTTGTTACCAACAAGGTCGGGAATGCTTTCTGGCAGCGAATGAACTGGACGCTTCGCTCGGACATGAACTATTACGACTTTACATTAAATGAAAATAACTTCACTGAATTTGTTGGAATTTAAGACCTAATGCCTTCCCCTGGGGGTGAGAAATATTAAAGCCTTCCCCCTAAGGGGGAAGGTGTCAGCGAAGCTGACGGATGAGGGTAGATAAGGAGAAAAACATGAAAATAATAACAGGTGGTGTTACAGCTGCTAAAGGTTTCAAGGCAGCAGGCGCAGAAGCAAATATAAAATATAAAGATCGCAAGGACATGATGCTTATTTACAGCGAGTCACCTTGCACGGCAGCAGGCGTTTTCACAAGCAACGTGGTAAAAGCGGCTCCGGTCCTTTGGGACAAGGAAATATGCAGTGAAATTCAACCCGTACATGCAATAGTAGGTAATTCGGGAATTGCCAATGCGTGTACCGGTGAGGAGGGCAAAAAGGTTTGCGCTGATACAGCTGCTGAGGTTGAGCTGCTCCTGAACCTTCCTGAGAATTCTGTTCTGGTCGCATCTACGGGTGTAATCGGTATGCAGATAAACATGGATGCAATAAAGCGCGGCATTGCGCAGATGGTTCCGCAGCTTTCGGATTCAGAAGAAGCCGGGACAGATGCAGCGAAGGCAATAATGACAACAGATACTTATCCCAAACAGATGGCTGTCACATTTGAAGTGGGTGGTAAGCAGTGCGCCATGGGAGCACTGGCAAAAGGATCCGGGATGATTCATCCTAACATGTGCACAATGCTTTCATTTATAACAACAGATGTTTCGATATCACATGAACTTCTTCAGAAGGCCTTGAAGACAGTGGTTGTGGATACCTTTAACATGATTTCCGTTGACGGAGACATGTCCACGAATGACTCTCTCATGGTTCTTGCAAACGGAGAAGCAGGAAATCTGGAGATCACGGAAGAAAATCAGGATTACGAAGCCTTTAAGGAAGCTCTTTTCACTATCTGTAAGGAGATGGCGAGAAAGCTTGCGGGTGACGGAGAAGGTGCAACCGCACTTTTCACAGCACATGTTATGAATGCGGATACAAAAGAAAATGCCAGGACACTGGCAAAGTCTGTTATCTGCTCATCTCTTACAAAGGCTATGATATACGGACACGATGCTAATTTCGGACGCATTTTATGTGCACTTGGCTACTCGGGTGTACTGTTTGATCCGGATAAAATCGAGCTTTCGGTTGAGAGCTGCGATGGAAGCCTATTGTTATTTAAAAACGGAGAGCCGCAGGCTTTTGATGAGGAATATGCATCTAAAGTACTTTCGGCAAAAGAGGTTATCGCGAAGGTGGATATGCATTCAGGAAGTGAGGAGGCCTGTGCCTGGGGCTGCGATCTCACCTATGACTATGTAAAAATCAATGCTGATTACAGAAGCTGACACCCGGTATTTAAAGAAAAAGGAGAGGAACCATGGATACAGATATGCAGGAAGTAATGAAAAAAGCTGAGGTGCTGATCGAGGCACTTCCATATATTCAGAAGTTTAACCGTAAGATCATCGTCGTAAAGTATGGCGGAAGTGCTATGGAGAGTGAAGAATTCCAGAAGAATGTCATCAAGGATGTGACACTGTTAAAGCTCGTCGGCTTCAAGCCCATTATCGTCCACGGCGGCGGAAAAGCAATCAGCAAGTGGGTAGGCAAAGTCGGAAAGGAAGCGGAGTTTGTAAACGGCCTTCGCGTTACCGATGAAGAGACCATGGAGATAGCTGAGATGGTTCTTAATAAGGTGAACAAGTGCCTTGTAAGAATGGTTCAGGAGCTTGGCGTTAAGGCAATCGGAATAAGCGGCAAGGATTCCGGACTTTTGAAGGCTAAGAAGAAGCTTTCAGGAGGTCAGGATATCGGCTTTGTCGGGGATGTCGAGAAGGTAGATCCCAAGATCCTTTACGATCTTATGGACAATGATTACCTGCCTATCATCGCACCTGTAGGAATGAATGAGAACTTTGAGACCTTCAATATAAATGCGGATGATGCGGCCTGTGCCATAGCTAAAGCCGTAAATGCCGACAAGCTTGCTTTCCTTACGGATATTGAGGGAGTTTACAGGGATATCAATGATCCATCCTCGTTTATTTCAAGACTTACCTGCTCTGAGGCGGATGCGCTTATTGCGAGCGGTAATATAGGCGGAGGAATGCTCCCCAAGCTTGAAAATTGCTCAAATGCAGTAAAAGAGGGAGTTCACAGAGTGCATATTCTTGACGGAAGAATACCGCATTGTCTGCTGCTTGAGTTCTTTACCAATAAGGGTGTCGGAACCATGTTCATGCCCGACGGAGAGGAGATTTGAAAATGGCAACCATGAAAGAATATATTGATGAAGCCGAGCGTGATCTGCTTCACACCTACAACAGATATCAGGTGGTACTTGATAAAGGCGAGGGTGTTCATCTCTATGACATAGAGGGAAAAGAATATCTGGACTTTGTATCAGGCATAGGAGTTTTTGCTCTGGGATACGGTAATAAAGAGTACAACGATGCTCTTAAGAACCAGATTGATAAGGTTATTCACACCTCAAATTATTATTACAACGTGCCCGCAATAGAAGCGGCCAAAAAGCTTAAAGAAGTTTCCGGTATGGACCGTGTATTTTTTACAAACAGCGGGGCAGAGGCTGTTGAGGGTGCGCTCAAGGCAGCAAGAAAATACGGCTTTTTAAAGGACGGAAGGACAGATCATGAAATAATCGCAATGAATCATTCCTTCCACGGAAGAACCTTCGGGGCACTTTCCGTTACCGGAAATGCTCACTATAGGGACGCTTTTCAGCCTATGATAGGTAACATCCGTTTTGCAACCTACAATGATTTTGAGAGCGTTAAAAAGCAGGTTACAGATAAAACAGTTGCCATAATAATGGAAACCGTTCAGGGTGAGGGTGGAATTTATCCTGCAACTGAGGATTTCTTAAAGAATGTAAGAGCACTTTGCGATGAAAAGGATATTCTTCTTATTCTTGACGAGATACAGTGCGGTATGGGAAGAACAGGCTATATGTATGCATGGCAGAAGTTCGGTGTTAAGCCCGATATCATGACAACAGCCAAGGCGCTTGGATGCGGAGTGCCGATAGGTGCTTTCTTAATGACTGAAAAAGTGGGACAGAATTCACTTGTGGCAGGTGATCATGGTACTACTTACGGTGGTAATCCCCTTGCCTGTGCGGCAATCGACAAAGTCCTTGATTTATTCGAGACTAACCATATAATAGATAACGTGAGACAGGTTTCGGAATATCTCGAAGAGCGTTTGGACGATCTGAAAAATCGCTATGATTTCATCGTGGATCGCAGAGGCAGCGGACTTTTACAGGGACTTGAACTTGATCGTCCCGTAGGAGAGATTATCGGAAAAGCGCTTGATAAAGGACTTATTCTTATAAATGCAGGAACAAATGTTATCAGATTCATTCCTCCGCTTGTAATAACAAAGAAGGATGTTGACGATATGCTGGATATTTTGGAAGCTTGTCTTTAAGTAATCACTAAAAATTTTTATGTGAGGTTATCTATGAAGATAAGATTCAGGCTGCTTGGAGCGGTTCTGGTTATAGCACTGCTCGGAGCAGCTTTTTATTATTCCAGGTCAGGAATAAATCTCCATGAGGAGCGTTCGATTTTCGGCGCAAATGACAAGACAACCATAAGACTGTGGTACACTGATGATTCCATGACGGATTATCTTACCGGTAAGGCTGTTGAGTACAATAAGAAGAGTAAGACCACCAGAGCTGAGATACAGCTGGTTTCCGGCCTTGAGTATCTTGAGGAGATAAGTAAGGCATCGGTTCAGGGAGATAATTATCCCGATGTTTTCATCATGACACACGACAGCCTTGAGAAGGCTTATCTTGCAGGACTTGCGGAGGAAATAAAAAAGCCGGAGCTTCTTGAAGATGAGACTCTTGGCTTTAGTGATGCTGCGAAGAATTCGATCACCTATAAGGGAAAATATATCGCATATCCCTACTATTTTGAAACAAGTTCACTTTTATATAACAGAACTTATCTGGAAGACGAGGTACGCGCGCGCAGACAGGCTGAGCTTGATGCTGCGGAAGGCGAACTTGCGCAGGCAGCTGCGGATGCCGGAGAGATAGAGGGCGAGGATATCACACAGGCCGAGGATGCACCTGTACCTGAAATCAGTGAAGATGCCGAAAATGCAGATGGCGCAGAGTATGTGGAAGAATCCGCGATTTCCGCTGAAGAGGTAGAGGCGGGTGTTAATGAGATGCTTCCTTCCACTATCGAAGATATTCTTCTTTTCGCAGATAATTATAATGCCCCTGATACTGTTGAATCGGTATTCAGATGGGATGTTACCGATATTTTTTATAATTATTTCTTTGTGGGTAATTATCTTAATCTTGGTGGACAGTCTGGAGACGATACCAGTCAGATCAATGTCTACAATGAAGATACTATCAACTGCATGAGCTTTTATCAGCAGCTCAATCAGTTCTTTGCCATAGATGAGAGTGTGGTTACTTATGAGAATGTTTTGCAGGACTTTATTGACGGCAAAACAGTATTTACCGTTGCGACAACCGATGCTGTAGCTAAAATAGAAGAGGCTAAGGCTGCCGGCAACTGCAGCTTTGAGTATGGGGTGACCACAATGCCGGCTCTTAACGATACCTATGGAACAAGAACCATGTCCGTTACTGAGTGTCTGGTGGTTAACGGATACTCGGAGCATCAGGAGAAAGCGAATGATTTTGCAGCTTTCCTTTGCAGTGAGAACACAGATACTTGCTATACAATGAGTGGCAAGCTTATCGCGCACGAGGGGATCCCTTACGGAAATGATTCGCTTGATTCCTTTGTCAGCGTTTATGCCAAATCGGTTCCCATGCCCAAGCTTATGGCTACCAGTAATTTCTGGGTACAGCTTGAGATTGCCTTTTCCAATATATGGGAAGGTGCAAATGTTAACGATACCTTAAAAACATTGTCTGAAAATGTTAAGCTTCAGATAGGCGGAACAGAGGTTACTGAGGAGCGGCTTCCGGATGCTTCTATCGTTATTACCGAGGGGCAGGAAGAATAAATGTTTACAAATTAAACAAAAGAATACTCTTTATGGCTGTCTTTTTTGTAATTGTTACGAAAATATTACAGCCATCTTGTTTTTAAAAATCTTTTCCGTTATTATGTTTATTGGACTTAACTAAGTCTATGCGTGGTGGGGCCTCCACATTGTGGAGGAAACATGCATAAAAATATTACGAAAAGCTTTATAATTTCAATTTTGACCGGGATGCTTATATTATCCGGATGCAGCAGGAAAAATGCTGAACTGGTGCTCACAGAGCCGGACATAACCTCTGAGACTGTTTCAGTACAGGATGATAGGGCGGTGTCTGATGCTTCAGGGAGCGAATCTGCCGAAACTCAAAATTCTTCATCAGCAGATTCAGTTAGCTCTGCGGAGGCGGATACAGCCTCAGATACGACAGAAAAAGAGGAAGAAAGCAATATTCCCGAGACAATCATGGTTCATGTGTGTGGAGCGGTTCTCTGCGAGGGAGTGTATGAACTTCCGGGTGGCAGCAGAGTTGTAGATGCTGTTAAGGCAGCAGGTGGCTTTTCAGAGGAAGCGGACAGCGATTATATAAATCAGGCGTTGGTGCTTTCCGATGGTGTTAAAGTCAAAATTCCGACTCTGGAAGAAACTGCAATTTCTGCGCAAAACGGGAATGTTCAGACAGATATTTCCGTTGAACCGGGTAGTGATACAGCGGGTGTGACCGGGATGAATGAGGACAGTTCTTCTTCCTCTGAATCCGAGGGCGGCAAGGTCAATATCAATACAGCTGATGAGACCCAGCTGTGCACAATTCCGGGCATAGGACCGGGCAGGGCAAAAAATATTCTTGCCTATCGTGAAGAAAACGGTAAATTCGGAACAATCGATGATATCAAAAAAGTTTCAGGTATCAAAGATAAGTTCTTTGCAAAAATAAAAGATTATATAACAGTTTAAAGAATTAAATGGAGTGGAAGAAATGGCGAAGAAGGTACTGGTTGTTGATGATGAAAAGACAATTGTAAAAGGAATACGTTACAGTCTTGAGCAGGATGGTATGAAGGTTGATAGCGCTTTTGATGGTGAGGAAGCCTTGCAGCTTGCACATGCCAATACCTATGACATTATTCTACTCGATGTTATGCTTCCGAGAATGGATGGTTTTGAAGTTTGTCAGCAGATAAGGGATTTTTCGTCCGTACCGATTGTTATGCTTACAGCTAAGGGTGATGATATGGACAAAATCCTTGGCCTTGAGTACGGAGCTGATGATTATATTACAAAGCCTTTCAATATACTCGAGGTTAAGGCCAGAATAAAGGCAATCATGAGAAGAACCACTAAACCTGAGACACAAGCTAAAGTGCTTACATTTGGAGATCTTACGATCAATGAAGAGTATAGAAGAGTATATGTTGGCGACAGAGAGATAAATCTTACCAGCAGGGAATTTGATGTTCTTGAGTTCCTGGTATCTACTCCGGGCAAGGTTTACAACAGAAGTGAACTTCTGCACGCTATATGGGGAGAGGATTTCCCCGGAGATGAGAGAACGGTTGACGTTCATGTTAGGAGACTCAGGGAAAAGCTTGAGGTTAATCCCAGCGAGCCAAGGTATGTAAGAACAAAGTGGGGATCAGGCTATTACTTCCAGGCATAAATGAGATTCAGGCAAAAATTTTGGAGCCAAGATGATATACAACCCATTTAAAAGTCTTAGATTTAGAATATTTTTGATTGTTTTTCTCACGGGGCTTGTTTCATGCCTCGTGATTCATTCTGCAATTCTTGAAAGCTACGAGGATCGTGCTGTCAATGTCAGAGAATCGGAAGTGTCTACGCAACTGATGATTCTGGCTAATCACCTGATAAATTACAATTATTTTTCGGATACGACTTCTGATGTCATAAACGCAGAGCTTGACCTTATTGCGAACCTTTATGATGGAAGAGTTATTGTCATTGACAGTGATCTGAAAATTCGCAAGGATACATACGGCATAAGTGAGGGAAAAACCATAATTTCCGACGAGGTAGTCAAGTGTCTGAAGAATGGTACCTCAGGATCAACTGCCGTTTATGACAAGAATAACGGCTATATTGAGATGACGGCGCCGATCATGGAGACGCTGACCTATGAGACAGGAGATGTGGCCCGGAAGGAAGAAAAACAGGATGTTGTCAGAGGCGTTCTGCTGATAAGTGTTTCGACCGATTATATCAGTGCTACCATGGATATTCTGACAAGAAGAGCGATGACGATAGAGGTTATTGCCATAATTGTAATCCTTGTTATGGCCTTATATATGTCAGGAAGACTTCTTAAGCCTTTTGACAGAATTACATCTGCTATCAATGACGTTAAGGCAGGATTTACAAACGAACCTATAGCAGGATCTGATTATTATGAGACAGAACACATTATAAATGCGTTTAATCAGCTTCTCCTCCGAATGAATGCACTTGACGCCTCAAGACAGGAATTTGTTTCTAACGTTTCTCATGAGCTTAAGACGCCCATTACATCCATGAAGGTGCTGGCAGATTCTCTAATTATGCAGGAGGATGTTCCGAATGAGGTCTACAGGGATTTTATGGAGGATATAGCAGCTGAAGTAGACAGAGAGAATCAGATAATAAATGACCTTCTTGAGCTTGTCAGAATGGATAAGAAGGCTACAGCACTAAATATCACTTCAGTTGACGTGGTTCAGATGATGGAGATAATCCTTAAGCGAATCAGGCCTATTGCTCAGAAGCGTAACATAGAATTGACACTGGAAACTACAAGAGAGATAACAGCTGAAATTGATGAGGTTAAGCTTTCACTGGCACTTATGAACCTTGTCGAAAATGCGGTTAAATATAATAAGGACGACGGATTCGTCAAGGTTAAACTGGATGCAGACCATCAGTATTTTACCTGTGAAGTGAGCGATTCGGGAATAGGTATTCCTGAGGACAGTCTCGACAGGATTTATGAGAGATTCTATAGAGTCGATAAATCAAGATCCAGAGAGATCGGTGGCACAGGACTCGGTCTCGCAATTACTCACAGTGCGATACTGATGCACAGAGGAACAATAGAGGTTAAGAGCGAAGAAAATGTGGGAACTACCTTCACGGTTAGAATCCCTCTGATTTACATGCAGTCACTGGAATAACGGGAGATATGAATACTACATTAAAAAGATTAGTAAACTTAATATTGTGTCTTATGCTTGTTGTTCTGTGCATGACCAGCTGCGCGAATCAGGCTAAGGAAGATGATCCGAACAGGGTACAGGTATACTACCTCAAATCTGATGAGAACGGTATGGTATGCGAAGACTATCATGTTCTCTCTGATATGACAAACACAAAGGCAGTAATAGAAGAGCTTCTCGCAAAGATGAGAACAATGCCGGAAAAGCTCGAATATGAGGCACCTATTTACGGCCCGGTTAATCTTCTTTCGTATAAAATAAATGGTGATGTACTTACGCTTAATTTTTCAAGTACCTACACCACTACCGAGAAGACTACGGAAATTCTGGACAGAGCGGCAATGGTTCGTACACTGACACAGGTTCCCGGCATTCAATATGTGACTTTTACTGTTGAAAATACACCGCTTTTGGATAGTAATGGGAATATCATAGGCAACATGTCTGCAGATAACTTTGTTTATAACGCAGGTAATGAGATAAATACCTATGAGAAGGTTGAGCTCGTTCTCTATTTCGCTACGGATGATGGGGAGGAACTCATACCGGTTTACAGAAGTGTCGTGTATAACAGTAATATTCTTATGCAGAGACTTGCTATAGAACAGCTGTTGAAAGGACCAAATACAGATTTGGCACTTCCGACGCTCAATCCTCAGACAAAGATAAATTCCGTTTCTGTAAGAGACGGCGTATGCTATGTTGATTTTGATGAAGGAATCCTTACGCAGGTGGGCAATGTCAGCCCTAAGGCGGCGTTATACTCTCTTGTTAACACTATTTGTGAAACCGCAGATGTTAACAAGGTTCAGATATCTGTGAATGGGCAGACTTCTGCCACTTTCATGGAAAATGTATCTCTCGATACAATATTCGAGAGAAACCTTGATATAGTCAGGGAATAATCTGCTTTTTGCGGTTTTATATTTGTTGGGAATATATAAATGAAGCGACCGCTATGCGCTGTTGGGGGATTATTCGCAGCGGCTGTCTTTTTCCTGCTACTTGTAATACAGGTACAGGAAGGCTCAGAACTGCCTGATCGGGCAGTTGTTACAATTACCGGAACCATATGTGGTAAAGAAGAAAAAATCAGTTCCTATACAGGAGAAAAACAGATTGTTTTGTACCTGAAAAAGGAAGACGGAAGGAAGATTATGCTCTATCTGGATGATGCAGGGTATAAGCTTCCTATGGGATGTATCCTCAAGGTCTCAGGGAAAGTGAGAAACTTTCCGGAGAGTAGGAATCCCGGAGAGTTTGACAGTCGAAGCTATTACAGAATTTTGAAAATTGAATACAGTCTTACGGATGTGAAAATTCTTGGAATCGGTGGAAGAGAAAATGTGCCGGAGGAATTGTTGTACAGAGTTAAGCAGAGCTTTGAAGAGATTCTGGATAGAACAATGAATTCCGAAGATTCCGGAGTAATGAAAGCTATACTTCTGGGAGATAAGAATTGGCTATCAGATGATATTAAAGATGCATTCAAGAAAAACGGCATTATCCATATTATTGCGGTGTCCGGCGTGCACATATCAATTATTGGAATGTCTCTTTACAGGCTTCTTAGGAAAGTGGGCGTGAAAATTCCGGCAGCAGCTGCTATTTCGGTTATAGTAATGCTTATGTACGGAGTTATGTGCGGAATGAGTGCATCAGCATTCAGAGCAATTGTTATGTTTGCTGTCCATCTGGGAGCGGATATTATAGGCAGAACCTACGATATGTTGTCGGCTATGTCTCTTTCCGGAATAATGCTTCTTGTCTCATGTCCGTTATATTTGAAACACAGTGGTTTTTTAATGTCCTTTGGCGCTGTTATAGCGATAGGCTATGTGCTTCCTGCTATGCCTGACACTATCAGAACAGGTAAGCTTAAGTTTATGGCAGCAAGCCTTTCCATAGTGCTTGTTACCTTGCCGGTGAATATGTGCTTTTATTACACATATCCGGTTTATTCCATAGTCCTCAATCTGTTTGTTCTTCCGCTTATGTCTGTGCTGATCCTTTTGGGAATAGCGGCTATTATTTTTGGCTATGTATTTCTTCCCGCAGGGATAGTGAGCGGAATAGGATGTCACCTGATATTGAAATGGTTTCTGCTTTGTTGTAATACCGGAAGTTCAATACCCGGCAATACATGGTATGCGGGACATCCTGAGATTTGGCAGGTTTTGATTTACTTAATCCTTTTGGGAGCATTTGTTATTATTAAGCTCAAAACCCATAAGCCGGTTCCGAGTACAGATTCTGCAAAAAGACGATTGGATGAAATCAGAGAGCGGAAGTTTGACATAATAAGGCATGTTTTTTTGTTTGCAGGTTTATGCGTTTTGTGTCTGAGAATAAGGCCGGAACTGCGGATAACTGCTTTAGATGTCGGCCAGGGTGACGGAATAGTTATAGAGACTAAAACCGCCAATTATCTTATAGATGGCGGTAGTACATCCAAGAAGCAGGTTGCAAAATATCAACTGATACCATTTTTGTCATGTCAGGGAATAGGCAGGCTTGATGCAGTGATCATGACTCATGAGGATGAAGATCATGTGAGCGGAATCCTCGAACTTTTTGATGAGGTGGAAAAATACAAGGGAGCCATAAAAATCGATAATTTGATTCTCCCTAAGGTTGGTGACAGCTCAAAGGGTGAAAAATATAGAACTCTTGAAGAAAAAGCAAGAGAGCTGGGGATAAATGTTGCATACATTGGAAGAGAAGATAAGATCAGAAACAGAGATGTTGAGATAGAATGTCTTGGTCCTGTGAAAAATATGATAACAGATGAACCCAATGCATATTCAACCGTTCTGTATATAAAAAAAGGCAGTTTTAAAGGGCTTTTTACCGGTGATGTGGATGGCGTGGGCCAGGATAACCTGCGTACCTATGTGGGAGCTCACAGAGATAAATTTGCGGACATAACACTGCTTAAAGTGGCTCATCATGGCAGCAGATATACTACGGATGAGGCTTTTCTTGATATAGTTCATCCCAAAGTAGCATTTATAAGCTGTGCACAGAATTCACAATATCATCATCCGCATAAAGAATTACTTGAAAGACTTGACAATATAGGTGCAAAGACCTATATAACCGCGCAAAATGGGGCAATTACAGCATTAGTGAATGATAAAAATGTGAAAATAAAAACATACTTGGATTAATCTTATAATCGTGAGAATTATGATTTGGGCATAAAACGGCATTATTGTCAAGTACGAGTTATGAACAAAACTGTTCATTTTCCGTAAACTATAGACTAATTCATCCCTTTATAATGTGTGTTAGAGAAGGAAGAGATGAGGTGAGTAATGAAGAAATTTGTTGCGGGCGCCATGTTAGTATTTTTGGTGCTGCTGGGAGCTTTTAGTTTCTCAGGAATAGTTCATGCTTCATCAGCTGAGAATTCAGCTGTTATGTATGAGACAACAGAAAATTCTGAAAATGCAGACTCAGACGATAGCGAGGGGGAGGAAGAGGCTGAGGTTCTCGGTGAGAAGCGAGATCAGTCTGATAAGTTTGTCCTCGGTATCGAAATTGCTATATCTCTGACCTTCGCAATTGGACTCATCGCTGCCAGTCATGGCGCAGATGTCAAGTGAGTCGGGTATGAAATTATATATATACTTGAAGACCGCAGGCTGGGGAGCCTGCGGTCTTATTCGTGTATAGCATTTTATATGTTATTAAATGGATTTGTATCCCTTGTTTACCAGGATATTCTCAACAGCGTAAATATCATCTGTATGCATAACCATGATGGGAAGACCTGATTCACGATTGAAGGACAGATAGATATAGTTAACATTGATATTGCTCTCGTAAAGTGACTTCAAAATGTTGTCCAGAGCTCCAACAGCATCTGGACACTCTATTCCAAGAACATGAGTGGTCTTGCAAATATAACCTTCATCACCGAGAACCTTGATACATTTTTCCGGATCTGAAACGACCATTCTGATTATTCCGTATTCGGCAGAGTCATTCGTAACCGATCCGAGAATATTTATGTCATTTTTCCTGAGAATTCCTGTGATATTCTGAAAACACCCCTTTTTGTTTTCAGCGTAAATAGATACCTGCTTTAACATTATGACTCCTCCCATAAAAGATTAAGCCGAAACCTCGCTTATTATGTTATAATATACAACATATTGTGATTGTGGGGCAAGGAAATAATATGGCTGCAAAGAAGACGACAGATTATCCTGTCAAGCAAAAGCAGATAAATGAGGATATTCAGACAGGTAAATTCAGGCCATGCTATCTTGTATACGGCGAAGAGGCCTATTTGCGCAACCAGAACAGGGATAAACTTCGTGAGGCCCTTCTTGGCGGTGGAGATAAGATGAATCTCCAGCACTATGAGGGCGCAGGGATTAATCCCGCTGAGGTAATTGACATGGCCGAGACGCTGCCATTTTTTGCGGAGAGACGTGTCATAGTCATTGAGGATAGCGGATTTTTTAAAAACGGATGCCCCGAACTTGCTGATTATTTAAAGAACCCTGCCGAAACAACTGTTTTTTTATTCGTGGAATCGGCAGTTGACAAGCGAAAGGACATGTATAAGGCAGTAAGTAAGGCCGGCCTTGACATAGACTGCGAGACACCGGATGAACAGATGCTATATAGATGGATTACCGGGAAAATGAAGGCTGAAGGTAAAACGATTAGCGCCAGGGCTATTGCGTATTTTATCAGCCGTGTCGGAACCGATATGTCCAATATGGTCCACGAGATGGAGAAACTCATCAGTTACACTCTCGGAAGAAATGAGGTGACTGAAAAGGATATAGATGCTGTTTGCGCCAACTGGCTTACAAGCAGGATTTTTGAGATGACAGATGCTATTGTTATGAAAAATCAGGCGAAGGCGATGAACATCTACTATGAACTGCTTGCGTTAAAAACCG
Source organism: Butyrivibrio sp. WCD2001 (assembly GCF_000424485.1). Taxonomy (NCBI): domain Bacteria; kingdom Bacillati; phylum Bacillota; class Clostridia; order Lachnospirales; family Lachnospiraceae; genus Butyrivibrio; species Butyrivibrio sp. WCD2001. The sequence goes on from NZ_AUJZ01000005.1 coordinate 269,741, forward strand.
CACCGGAACAGATTCTTGCGCTCATTATGAGACAGTTCAACCAGCTCCTTCAGGTTAAAGAGATGACCGAGTATTCTGCCAATAAGGGCGATATAGCCAAGAAGCTGGGAATACATCCGTTTGTTGCGGAAAAGCTTATGGGATGGTCCAGAAGCTACCAAATGAAGGATTTAAAGGATTCGCTTGAGATGTGCCTTTCCAGCGACGAGGCTGTAAAATCAGGCAAGCTTGACAGAATCATAAGTGTTGAAATGATTATAGTTAAAGCGTCATCAAGATGAATGTAAGGAGGGAAATCATTTTGCATAGACCTAAACCACAGGAATTTTACAGACATTTTAAAGGAGGAAGATATCAGGTTATCACCATTGCAAGGGATGCGGATACAGGTGAAGAACAGGTAGTGTATCAGGCACTTTACGGTGATTACACTGTTTACTGCAGACCTCTTAGTGAATTTGTCTCGGAGGTTGACAGAGATAAATATCCTAATGCGGATCAGAAGATGAGATTCGAACTTTTTGCGCCCTATGAGAACAAGGCGGATGAGGAAATATCAGCTGCTCCCGTAAAAACGAAAGAAGTAACACCTGTTACTCCTGTAGAAACAAAAGAAGTAACACCTGCTTTTGAAAAAGAGGAACAAGATAATGTTATAAGGCCTCAGACGGATGTGATAAAAAAACGGGCGATTGATATGCTGAAAAGTGCCGATACTCCGATGAAAAAGGAGGAGAAGGAAGACAACACGTCTGATAAGGTGATTAAGCCGGACCCTGATAATGAGATTAACAGCAATTATATGAATCGCACGATCGAGGAGGAAGCCGAGGACTTTGGAATGAACCCTCTCGTGGTAAGATTCCTTGATGCAAGGAATTCCGCTGAGAGAATTGAGGTTCTCAATCTTATAAGACCGGTTGTTACCAATGATATGATTGATGTGATGGCAATGTCCATAGATACAGAGATTCCCGGGGATGATCCGGATGTAAGATGCGCAGAGCTCAGAGAGTGCCTTGTGACAAAGCAGCGATTTGAGGTTACCAGACTTCGCTGACAGGCTAGAATGCCGTTACGAAAAGATAAAAATGTAAATCCATATGATTTTTTAAGGAGATATGAAAAGAGATGAAGTTATTAAGTATTGCAGTTCCATGTTACAATTCGCAGGATTATATGAGAAAGTGTATCGATTCACTTCTTGTCGGAGGCGAAGAGGTAGAGATTCTTATTGTGGATGACGGATCAAAAGACGATACGGCAGCAATAGCTGATGAGTATGCTAAGAAGTATCCCACAATCTGCAAGGCAATCCACAAGAAGAACGGTGGACACGGATCAGCAGTAAATACTGGACTTGAAAATGCTACAGGTCTTTATTTCAAGGTTGTTGACAGTGACGACTGGGTAAAAGAGATAGCTTACAGAAAAATACTTACAACTCTTGAGGAATTTGTTGTAAGTGGCGAGAGACTCGACCTTCTTATCAGCAATTTCGTTTACAACAAAGAGGGTGAGCAGCGCCATAAGGTGATGCGTTATAACAGAATGTTCCCCATTGAGGAGCTTTTCACCTGGGATGATGTTAAGAAGATATCCATAGGACATTATCTTCTTATGCATTCCGTAATATTCAGAACAAAGCTTCTTAGAGACTGCGGTCTTAAGCTTCCGGAGCACACATTCTATGTGGATAATATCTATGTATTTAATCCGCTTCCGTTTGTTAAGACGATGTATTATCTTGATGTCAATTTCTATTATTACTACATCGGAAGATCAGATCAGTCTGTAAACCAGGAGATCATGATCTCAAGACTTGATCAGCAGGTAAGAGTTAACAAGCTGATGGTTGATTATTATGTTGAAAATATCGGAATGATAAAGTCAAATAAGAAAAGACATCACTATATGTTTAATTATCTTGAGGTTATCACTGCTATTTCAACAATACTTATGGTTGTGTCCGGGACAAAGGAAAATCTTGAAAAGCGCAAGGAGCTCATGAAATACATCAGAAACAGAAGTTTTCTCTTGTATGCTAAGCTTCGCTATCGTATCGAGGGAATTTTTGTATATCTTCCCGGAAAGGGCGGAAGAAAGGTTACAATGGCAGGCTATAAGATTGCCCAGAAATTGTATAACTTCAATTAAAACTGTCGCAGTACAAGTTCAAATAAAAAAGCATGGTTGTTTTCACAAAGCCATGCTTTTATTGTTGTTGTTATAATTTACTGCAGCGCTCTTCTGGTCTTTTGCCTTTCGTCGAAACGGTGATATGCGTTCACGATAAGCTCACTCTTATATACTACCAGGTTGGAACATACTGCAAAGATGATTCCTCCAAGAACATCTATTACCGAATGCTGCTTAATGAACATTGTTGAAAGAATGATCAGTATGCAGAAGACGAGAGAACTGTTCTTGAGCCACTTCTCAAAACGCTTGGAATTGGAAATAGCAAGGTGTGTGCCGATTGCGTTGTACACATGAATGCTGGGCCAGAGATTGGTAGGCGTATCTGTCTTGTACAGATTCTGAATCATGTGTGTGAAAATGTTATCCCTCGGCATTACCGCAGGTCGCATATACTGTATATTGGGCCAGATAGATGAAATGATCAAAAACAGCGTCATTCCGGTGAAGAAGAATGCTGCATTCTTGAAAAAGTCTTCCATATCGTACATTAGCAGGAACAGGAAGAAGAAGAATGAGCAATAAACAAACCAGCCCAAATACGGGATGATGAAAATCTCCAGGAACGGGATCTTGTCATCTAAAGCTGCGTGAATTTCTGTATAATGTAACTCCTTGGTACCTTCCAGATGGAAAAACCATGTGAAGTAAACAAATGCGTAAATTATTACCGGTATGAGGCATCTGATGGTATCTTCCAGTCGTTCTTTGGTCCAAGGCTTGTCAAACCACTTTGATGTTCTCTTTTTCATAAATAAATACACCTTTTAATGATAGAAACAAACTAATACTACCGATTTCTACTATATCGCAGTGCAAATCTTTTATCAAACACAAAACTGTACAAAAATTATAAAAAAAATATAAAATACTATACGTTTTTCACGATAAAAGGCTCAGTTTTTGCTGTAAACAGGTGAGCGTAATAGCATCGGATTTTAATAAAACCTCTCCGTCGGTATGAACCCATAAAGGAAGAGCGGTACGGATTTTTATTTCCTTTGCTCTTATATGGTGGATTCCTTTCTGACCATAGTGTTTGCCAAAAAAGGCCAGGGGCAGTGCTTTAAAGATCCGAAATGTGCTCATGTCGCCGCCTGCAATGAGATAAAAATAGCCATCCTGCAGATCCGCATCCGGGGCGAACTTAAAGCCACCGCCTTCATAGTGGTGGATCATGGCTGCTGCAAAAATGAGATGGTCTATGTGAATGTGTTGATTATCATCCGTCTCAATATCACAGGAGGGCTGATCGGCGTGAAGTATTTGCCTGATTGCAATCGAACCGTAGGTGAGTTTACCAAGGCCCAGCCTGTTCAGGAAATTCTTAGTATTTGAAGAAAGTGCTTCTTCACAAACCGCGGCGTCAAAACCTATTCCTGCACTGACATCAAAACGTCTGTCGGAAGCGATTCTCTCATCGTGAAGTCTGGAGAAGGTCTTTGTCATATGATCATAATGAACATTGCCTATATCCAGCTTTCTTACTACTTCTTCCTTCAAAATTCGATCTATCAGGTCTTCTGGTTCTTTCGGAAAATCCAGATCGCGGACGAAATCATTTCCGGATCCAAGCGGAACAACGCCGAGGCGCACTCTGTCAAAATCCTGAATGCCGGATATTACTTCATTTAGGGTGCCGTCTCCACCCATTACAACAATATTTATAGGCTCTGAAGAATCTTCACCGATCTTCTTTTCAGTAAGCTTCTTCACAACGCTCATGGCGTGCCCGGGGCCCTTGGTAAAGACAACCTTGTAGGGTTTCCCCAGAGTCTTGCATTTTTCCTCAAAAATGTTGTAGATATTTTTGCCGTTCCCCGATCTTGCTGAAGGATTAACTATACAGTAAAACATTATTTCATACGCTCCCGAAATAAAACTCTTATTCATTTTATCAAATGATTTCTGTTTTGACACCTATATCATTATATGATATGATACTTCACAATTGCTTTAGCACATTAAAACGTCAAATTATCGAAGTGGAGGAAATGCCGGTATGTATTCATTGGATGAAGTAAAAAATGTCGATCCTGAGATCGCTGACCTCATCGTAGAGGAGATGGAGCGTCAGAACGATCATATTGAGCTGATCGCATCTGAAAACTGGGTAAGTAAGGCTGTTATGGCAGCTATGGGTAGTCCCCTTACCAACAAGTATGCGGAGGGCCTTCCGGGAAAACGTTACTACGGCGGATGCTATGTAGTAGATAAGGTAGAGAACATTGCAAGAGACAGAGCAAAAGAGCTTTTCCATTGTGACTATGCAAATGTTCAGCCTCATTCCGGAGCGCAGGCTAATCTCGCAGTTCAGTTTGCACTCTTAAAGCCCGGTGACACAATTCTCGGTATGAACCTCAGTCAGGGCGGACATCTTTCACACGGAAGCCCGGCTAATATATCCGGTACATATTACAATGTAGTGGCTTATGGTGTTGATGAGAATGGCTTCATTGATTATGAAGAGGTCAAGAGGCTTGCCAAAGAGCATCAGCCCAAGCTTATCATCGCAGGTGCATCTGCATACTGCAGAACAATTGATTTTGCAAAGTTCCGTGAGGCAGCTGATCTTTGCGGTGCTGTTCTTATGGCTGATATCGCTCATATTGCAGGACTTGTTGCAGCAGGCGTTCATCCGAGCCCGTTCCCGTATGCTGATGTTGTTACAACGACAACTCACAAGACCTTAAGAGGCCCCAGAGGTGGTCTTATTCTCTGGAATCAGGCAGCTCAGGATAAGTATAAGTTCAACAAGGCTGTATTCCCCGGAATTCAGGGTGGCCCGCTTGAGCACGTTGTAGCTGCTAAGGCAGTATGCTTCAAGGAAGCTCTTACTCCCGAGTTCAAGGAATATCAGCAGCAGATTGTGAAAAATGCAAAGGCACTCAGTGAAGGCCTTATGAGCAGAGGTGTTAAGATCGTTTCGGGCGGTACAGACAACCACCTCATGCTTATCGATCTTACAAATTTTGATCTCACAGGTAAGGATGTTGAGGCATGGCTTGATGATGCACACATCACTGCAAACAAGAATACAATACCCAATGAAAAGCAGTCTCCCTTTGTTACAAGCGGTATCAGACTCGGAACTCCTGCAGTTACTACCCGCGGAATGAACGAGGAGGATATGGATAAAATTGCGGAAGCAATTTCAATCGTAATCAAAGGAAAAGGCGAGAAAAATGATGAGGCAAGAGCAATCATCAAAGAATTGACTGCAAAATATCCGCTTATATAAAAAATTTAGCAAAATATTAGAGCTGACCTTAAATTTTTATATTTAGGGCCAGCTTTTTTCTTTTGATTTTATACTTTATTTCGAGAAGAGAATTCGGTATTTTGAATTGTACAAATATTATGACTATTACAAACAATTTATCAGATAATCGATATTTTTATACGAAATAATCTAATATCAAAAATATTTTTTAAAAAATGTATTGACAATTATATCCGGCATGTGTATACTACGATTAAAGATAAGAGAAAGAGAAAACTTCTTTCAGAGAATTCAGCAGGGTGCTGAAAGAAATGGAGGTACGGTCCAAAGGGAACTTAAGTTTTTACTCTAATTCTTAGTTATTAAATTTTTCGGAAAGGAAGGTACAGACCGCCGAACTATTTAACACCACAAACAATAGTGAATTTCCATCACAACGAGTCTTAGTACATGACATGGTGGCGTTTAGCATGATCGTCGTATCATCCGTCACAGCATACGAGTGCAAAGGTTAATGGAACGGGCAGAGTTGAGAAAGTGGAGGAAAGTCCATTGGACAACGAAACACAATTTGAACATGAGTAAGGGCGAATGCATAGATAGAAATGCACTCGCCCTTATTCGTTTTGCTGCGCAAAACGAATAAGGGAATTATGCACACGAGCGCATATTGAATTTGTTGCCTTCGGCAACTGCGCTCGGCGCAGGCATTTTGCAAGCAAAATTCCATCTCTAGCGATTATGGTGGTCTTCTACATAATTCTACAATATTTTGTGTCCAACATCTTCCGAAGTGGTAGAAATTGTGGTTTTAGTATGATATACTAAATCTAAGTTTTTTAGGGGATTTTCCATGGGGAGGATATATGGAAGACAAAATGAATATTAGTAACGGTTCTGAAAGAGATGTTCGCAGAGAGCTTAGGAGACAACGCAGGATCAAGGCCCAGGTTACAGCATATGTTATAACCGGTGTTTTGGGTGTTTCTGTTGTTTCGGCCGCCTTTCTTGGCGTTAATAGCATCGTGAAGGCCGTTAAGGACTATAATGCTTCAGTGGAGGAGGCAGTGGCTGAAGCTAAGCAGGTGGGAGCAGAGCAGGCAGCAGTGGCTTCTCCTGAGGAGAATATCACTGAATCAGAGGTTCAGAGTACTGATGCTATGCTTGATAATATTGTGGATACCTGCATTTCCGAGATGCCGCTTGAGGACAGAGTGGCAGGCCTGTTTATGGTATCACCCGAGCAGCTTACAGGCTCGGATGCTGTAGTTAAGGCCGGGACAGCAACACAGGATGCCCTTTCACAGTATGCAGTTGGTGGACTTTTCTATGTAACCAAGAATATTAAGGATGAGGCTCAGATCAAGGATATGCTTAGTTCTACCGCATCAATGAGCAAGTATCCGCTTTTCATATCAACCACAGAGGTTGGCGGAGAGAAGAGTCTTGTGGCAAATGGTCTTGGACTTGATCCGGTGGCGTCTCCCACAGAGCTTGGAGCTTCCGGTAATGCCGATGAGGCTTATAATACAGCTTCAAGAGTTGCTGACTATCTCAATGCCTACGGCTTTAATCTGAATGTTGGTGTAAATGCCAACCTGACTGATTCAGGCACATCATTCGGTACAGATCCGCAGAACGTATCGGCAATGGTTGCCAAGACGGTTGAGGGACTTCAGTCCTTTGGTGTATCCGCAGGACTTCAGTATTTCCCGGAGACTATTAACAGCGGTAATTCCATAGAAGGGCTTCAGGATGCACTTAGTCCCTTCAGAGCAGGAATTGATGCCGGTGCAAGTATGATTATGGTATGTACTGCGCCTTCGATGGGAATCACAGGTGATGAAACACCTTCATGCCTCAGTTCTGTTGTTGTACAGGATCTCCTTAGAGGGCAGCTTGGATTTGACGGAATAATAATTACCGATTCACTTTCAGATCTTGCAGACAGATACTCCTCTGCAGATGCAGCAGTAGCAGCCATCCAGGCAGGTGCGGATATGATTTTCCTTCCTGCGGATTTCGTTGATGCTTATCAGGGAGTACTTGCAGCAGTGCAGAATGGTACGATAAGTGAGGAGAGAATAAATGAATCTCTTCGCAGAGTATACAGAGTGAAATATGCTAACCGTGTTGAGGAGATTACCTCCGGCCAGTAATTTTTTTTACAAATTTGAGCAATCAAATGCCGCCGCATCAGCCATAAGGCCGATAGCGGCGGCTATTCTTAAGTACGCCTTTCGGCGAACGTTCACCATTTCATCAGATAAAGGAATCCAAAATAGAGGATAGATCCGAATTCATGGTTCCTGTCTTTGAGTAGGTTGAAGAGCTTGAAGCTGCTCTTGAAGCGGAGGTCTCAAGACTTGTTGCAGCCTGAGATACTTTATAACCAAAGCCTGCTTTCTGGGTAAATATATTCTGTGTGGCTTCTGCTCCTGCAGCTTTAAGTTTATCTTTGTCGAGCGAGAGCTTGCCATCATCTTTGATACTGATTCCTATGGAGGAGAGTTCACTCTTATAGGAATTTGTAATCTTTCCGAGATAGCTTGCTCTTGTATCTGTTGTTACATCAGAAATATCTCCGGTGGAATCAATAAGCTTATTATAGCTGCTTATAAAATTTGAAACGGCACTTGATATTTTTGACATGTCATAGTCGTAAACTTTTGATTCAGTACCATCCTCATCCTTGACAGTCTGCCACGTCTTTTCGAAAACAGAGTTGTCGCCGGTCTTGGACAGAGTATCAAGTTTTGATGCAACATCCTTAGCATTGGATGAAATAGCTGAGTATTGTTTTTTTTCTGCGGCTTTGGACTTTTCAGTCTCGGTGGTCTGCCGCGTGGATTCTTTTTCGGTTTTATCTGCAGAATCTGCTTTTTCGCTGTCTATTTTCTTGTAATATGCTGAAACCAGCTTTCCATAACTTCCGTTTTGGATGGAGGAGTAATCGGAAAGCATACTTGACAGTCCGGACATGAAGTTGGTCGATGAAGAACTACCGGACATACTGCTAAATAGGGTGGAATAATCCATGTTAACGTTTATTCCCATATACATCACTCCTTTGATCTTCGGGGCTATAGACACCCGGAAAAACAGCATCCATGCTGTTTGTATACTACTCCTACTTTATTTTTACACCCATACCCCTGATTTTTCAAATGAAAAGACCATTAACACTATAAAGAATGTGTAAAAATAAGCGGTTTTGCGAATGTTCTGAAGTGTTATTTACAAACATGATTGGGCTAGTGTAAAATATAGTGGATTTCAGATAGATTGAGAGGATTTGAACGATTTATGTCATCTATTATACAAAATGATCAGGTGTTTAATAATGAAGTTTCTTTTTGCAGAGTTTACAGCAAAGAAAGCAAGAGAATATTAGAAGAGCGTTTTCTGGCAAATCGTATTTCTTACTACATTGACTGGCAGGACAAGAGCTTCCTGCAACGTCTGTTTGGTTCTGATAAGGATAAAATTATGTGTACAATCCGCATCAACAGAGCAGATGTTGAACGCGCGTTGGAACTTGTTTCCGGCCTCGAAGATGTCAAGATCAGAGATTTTGGCGATAGGAAGGGCAGAAACAGTAAGAACAAACCCAAGAAGAAATAATGTCAGACCTCCGGAATTGCCGGAGGTTTTTCAGACTATAGAGGGTATATGCTTTCTCCTTAAAGGAGAAGGCGTCAGCGAAGCTGACGGATGAGGGTATAAATAATGAATAAAGATAATACACCAAGAAAGAACGAAACAACTAAACGTCGCGTGACTCCCAAGGGAGCCGGTGCTGCAAAGAAGCCTTCTGTCAAAAGGACACCCAGCAAGTGTCCTGTTTCCAAGAAGTGCGGCGGCTGTCAGATGATCGATGTGCCCTACAAGGAGCAGATCAAAAGAAAGCACAAAAGAGTTGAAGAACTGATCGGAAAATATGGAAAAGTTGAGCCATTCATGGAGATGGAACATCCGGAGCATTACAGATGTAAAGTTCATGCGGTTTTCACTCATGACAGAAAGGGTAATCCTGTATCCGGAATATATAAAGAAGGGACTCATGATGTAGTCCCTGTTGACGCATGCTATCTTGAGAATGAAAAAGCAGATGCTATTATTGCAACCATCCGAGGAATGCTCAAGTCCTTCAAGATTAAAACTTATGATGAGGACAACGGATTTGGCCTGTTCAGACATGTTCTTATAAGAGTTGGACACAATACTGGAGAGATAATGGTTGTTCTTGTGTTGACATCGCCGATTCTTCCTTCGAAGAACAATTTCGTGAAGGCGCTGCTGAAAGAACATCCGGAAATAACAACAATTGTTATTAACGTCAATGATAAGCATACAAGTATGATTCTCGGCGATAAAGAGAAGGCAATCTACGGACCCGGCTTTATCTACGATACCGTATGCGGCATGAAATTCAAGATTTCACCCAAGTCCTTCTATCAGGTTAACCCTGTTCAGACAGAGAAGCTTTATTCCAAAGCGGTTGAACTTGCGGGACTTACCGGAAAAGAGACAGTCCTTGACTGCTACTGCGGTGTTGGAACTATTGGTATTATTGCAAGTCCGAAGGCCGGTGAAGTTATCAGTGTGGAAATCAACAAGGATGCAGTTCGTGATGCAAGATTAAATGCAAAAATGAATGAAATTAAGAATATCACGGTATATGAAAATGACGCCAGCAAGTTCATGGTGCAGATGGCAGAGGCGGGAGATCACGCAGATGTTGTCTTCATGGATCCGCCTCGTTCAGGTTCAACCGAGATTTTTCTCGGCTCCATGTTCAAGCTGAATCCCGACCGTGTTGTATATATTTCCTGCAGCCCCGATTCTCTGGCAAATGACTTGGAAATCATAACCAAGAATGGGTACAAAGCGGAGCGAATCATACCGGTTGATATGTTCCCGTTTACCAGGAGTTGTGAGACAGTAGTTCTCTTGACGAAGAGAAGCGTAAGCGCAGGCTGAGCCTAGAGCGGAACTTCCACGCGAAGTAGTTGTGGGAATTGAGATAATTTAGTTTAGGAGTGTATTAGAGACATTTCGTGATGGGATGTCTCTTTTTAATTTGCACTTATTTAAATTTGTTGCTATAATCTGTTTCATTCTGAACGAAGGCAGTGAGATGCGTATCGGAGACACTGCTGATTTCCATTTTGATAATAAAGATAATTGAATATAGTCCATTTATTTATGAGGATATGAGCTGCTTGATTCTTCTTTATCGTATTTTGAGGTGTTAAGCACCTTTTCTGTTGTGCCGGAGATATGTACAGGGTACCTTTGGCGAAATAGCACTGCTGAAAGATAAGTGATGAATGTTTGCGGCAGTTGTATTAACCATTACTGTACTGCTACAAAGTTTATTTTGAATAAATGCGGTAGTTAAAAAAGTATACCGCTACTGCCGCTATAAAAATATATGCATAGTGCGGCAGTGTCATATATGTATATTGAAATGCTACAAAAACAAATATTTGGATATGTGGCAGTACAGGAAGTAAAAAAATAACTGCCGCAACAAGACAATATGGGAGTTGTGACAGAAAAGATGGGGCGAAATGTGCTGCTATAAAACTGAAAATAATAGTTTGCGGTAGATGTAGTAAGCCTAAACATAATGCTGCAAAAGCTTGGTTCACAATATGCAGCAGAATAATTGAGATTAAGAAAGGAATATTTTATGCAAGGACTGGAAGAATTACTAAAGGAGGAACAAAAACGGCTAATGAAGATAAAGAAATGTGTAGAAGATAGGTTATCTTCAGCACCAGAAGGAACTCTAAGAATTACAAATTGCGGAAAGAGAACGCAGTATATGCTTTGTACAGGCAAGAATGAAAAGTGTAAAAGGCAGGGTGAGTACATAAGGCGAGAAAATAGCAATATAGTGAAGCCTCTTGCGCAGAAAGCATATGACAAGAGAATTAAAAGAATTGTTGACCGAAGACTTAAGCAACTGGAAAACATTTGCAATGAATATAAAGACGATGAACTACTGGAGATATACAATTCACAAAGTGATATAAGGAAAAACATGGTAGAACCTGTTGAAACCCCATTCGAGCAGAGAATTCAGAAGTGGAAGGAGGTTCCATATCAAGGGAAAGGATTTGCTGAAGGGGCTCCGGTGATACTTAGCAAAAAAGGAGAACGAGTACGATCAAAATCAGAGAAAATTTTGGCGGATACATTTTATGATATGGGAATTGAGTATAAATATGAGTGTCCACTGTTACTGAAAGGATATGGTACCATATATCCGGATTTTACATTGCTTAGTAAAAGAACCAGGAAAGAAGTATACTGGGAACATGATGGGAGAATGGATGATCCCGATTATGCAGATAAAGCTATTAGAAAAATAGATTCATATATTGCTAATGGAATAATTCCCGGAGACAGATTGATAGTAACCTATGAAACATCAAATTTTGTTTTAAGGGATAGGACAGTTAAAGAACTTATACATGCTGCCATATTATAAATACATAACAGTAAAACATTCTGATTCAACGCTAAGTTGTATTTTCTCCGAGGACAAGTTGTTAGGAATCCTCTTTGGTTTCTGCTAAATTGAAGTTATCAAAGATGCATCTATTGAAAAAACTGAAAAGAGGTAAATGCATATGTCGCTAGGAAACAATATAAAAAAATATCGTCATGATTTAGGATATACGCAGGAAGAACTGGCAGGTATTCTTTGCATTACAAGCCAGGCCGTTAGCAAATGGGAGAGCGGGTCAGGGCTTCCTGATGTTACTCAGATAGTTCCGTTGGCACAGGCTTTAAACGTATCAACAGATGCATTGTTTGGATTTAATACTGAGATCTATGATGTGAATTTCGCAGAGGAAGTGGAGCAGAAAGCTAATACTCTTCGAGATAGTGGAGAACAGTCTCAGGGAGCTTTAAATGCAGTTCAATATTTGGATCAACAGTGCGAAGAGAATATATTTAATTATGGTATTATGACTAGCTTTGTTCAGGCTGTTGGGCATATGAGCCGCTATGTAAATCCAAATAATTCTTATTACTCCGGGCTTATGGAGAATGATGGTAAGGAATGGAAACAGCTTATTAGGAGAACTGAAAACAGAGCGATGCAGGTTATTCGATACTCAGGAGATAAGGCGCTTGTGGATAAATGCCACTTTTCACTTGCATGGCTTTGCTGGCACTCAGGTGAATGGGAAAAGGGCATGCAGCATGTTGAAGCCCTTCCTTCTATCAGCAACAATATGCTTAAGGAAACGCTTCTACCATACTTTATAAGCATTGACACGGAAGAAGGCAGAGAGAATTGGAAGGGACAAATCCGTGACAATTATCAAAACTTCATAAGAGCTTTAAACAAGCAGATTTTATATACTGCTGAAAGTATGATGTGGGTCAGTCCATTAAATGAAGTCGAGGAAAAATGTTTTTGGGGATTATCCATCATGGACAAATTTATGGAAAATGAAAAGATGAAAGCGCATTGTCAGGGATATTATCGAGATACCTATAAGTTTTTAGTTGCAGCATATTTGAGGAATGATATGCCGGGGAAAGCTGCCGAGGAATGGAAGAAGCTATTAGGGAAAATTGATGAATATGTTGAATTCTGTTCTGAGATAAATAAGAAGGAACCAAAAGAAGTAGTGCGCATTTATGGTAATGCCGCCGCTCGCAATATGGAAATTTATACCAGAGAGTGGATAGACAGTAAATTACAGTTTATGCTTGGCCAACTTCGAAGCTGGAGTAAAGAAGATGTATTTTCTGAATTTGAAAAATTAGTCTAACGTTGTGATAAACGCCGCACATATTATATGTTGACTGTGTTATTATAAAGGCATGTGTTTTCTGGTGGGAAAACATATGCCTTTTATTGGAGGAATAGCAATGATAAAAGCATTACTTACAATGGATGATTTTTCAACAAGGAATACACCTGCATTGTGGATTATCTGGAAGAAAAGAATATTCCGGTAATTATGTTTGCGTGGGGACAGAATGTAGAGCAGTATCATGATGAAACTGAAGAAATGGTGCCCGGATATTACAAACAGTTTTCACATAATCTATGTAGGCGTCCTTTGATCACATACAAAAATAGCGCAATAAGACAAGCGTAAAATAGCGTTAATACGCATACTGCCAAAGTGGGGCCTATGGCTTCAGGTTGGGAGAGATTCTGCATAGTAAGCACAAAACCAATGAGACTTGAGATTGCGCCTGCAAGAATTGTAATCTTTATTCCCAAACCTATAGCATCTGCAGATCTTTGTGCCAATGCCGGAAGTTCTTCCGAAGAAACTGACTTGTGTGCGAATGTAAGTTTAATGCCTCTGAAGAAATTGTAAAACTGTCCTGATGCCGCAAGACCTATAAGCTGAATACCAAGAACAGCAAACAGAGAAGGTGCATCAATAAACCATATCACCTGACCGACACCGCCTGATATTATGACTATAATATATAGAAACATTACCAGAATAATGAGCCCTATAACAGTCCCGATAACTCGGCCTTTTTCCCTTTTCTTTTCATTTTCACTATCTTTAATAAGTTGAACCATATTGTCTTCCGCCTTTCCGTTATAATTCTCTGTGGTCAGGTGCTCGCCGGATAATAGTTCGTTGATATTTATCTCCAAAACTCTGCACAAATCAGGCATGATTGAAGTGTCGGGCATTCCGCGGCCATTTTCCCATTTTGAAACCGTTTTGTCGCTAACGCCAATTTCATCAGCAAGTTGTTTCTGGGTAAGACCTTTTTCTTTCCGTAAATCGCATATGAACATTCCGGTTTTCGTCTGATCGAGCATAAATGCCTCCTATCCACAGGTTTTCGGTTACAACTATAGCGTAAAGCAGATACATTATCATTGTAACCCTACGCAAAGGAAAGTGACTATACCCTGGCGCTACATTGTGCTCTACTAACCGTAGAGATACAAGATTTAGCATGATATTATAAGAACAAAAAGTTTGCCGGCAGACAGAAGCATGATGAACATTGGATGAAATCATATAACGACTTTGCGGTTCAATATGAAAATGGCATGACAATTATGGAGATTGTGGCTAAAGGCACAATCAGCCGCAGGACTGCATATAGGTATAAGGCATACTATGAGGAATTGAAAAAGATGCAGGAAGAAGCAGGCAGATAGGAGTATATGGAAAAAGGGAACCAGGGAAGAAATGTGTCTGTAATAAAGGATGCAGATGGAAACAATATTGTCATGATAAATGACATTATTTTTAAAGGAAAACGGTCAATTGATTGGGATGATGTGGAAAATTATCTGAAGGATTATGTGGGTGTATTTTATAAAAATGCGTAGATTAACGATGTTGTATATTTTGGAAAAGATTTGCATTGCCTGTATATGGGGAGAATGGTGAAGTTGAAAGATATAATGTTTATCATATTTATCTTATAGTGAGACATGATCAAAATGGTAAGAAGTATCTTTACGACCTTATTAACATAAAAAAAGAAACGAGCAACCCGCTTAGCTGTCAATAATGACACGTACGGTAAAAATCCCATTTCTTGATTCTTATGTTAATGACAATTTTGAATGCTGTCAATAGAAAAAATCGATGGCGACGGCGTAAATTTATTATCAACACAGCACGTATCAGGCGTTTGCTATGTTATGATGGATACATGTGTTTTCCGGGTAAGAGAGCACATGTCTTTTGTTGGAGGAATTGAAAATGGGAAGCACGAATATTGAATTACAACCCATGACCAGGGAACTGTGCCATGCACACTTAGCATCCACATGCAGAATGACTCATATAAAGGTAAAGGCTATGGAACTGCGGCGGAGAAACTTTGGAAAAGCTTGGCTTTGAGCTTTTAAGGGAAGAAGATGGCTTTAGATTCTATAGAATCGAAAAAGAATGCACAGGTGTTTATGAGTAAGATTTGTAAAAACAGTTTTGCAGCAGTGATAAGTATAATTTTTGTGGCAGTTTTCCTGGTCAACTTGGGACTAACACGAAAATACAATTTGATTATGATTGTTTTTACCGGTGGCGGAAAACTTGTAGATTTATTGGGAGCATCGAAGGAGACTCTTTTTAATAAACGGGAGCTTTATAGATTAGTTACTTACGGATATTTGCATCCAACTGTATGGCATCTGGCAGCCAATGTTTATGCACTATGGTATGTGGGTTTATATATTGAGAAAAAATTGAGTAAGCCATTCATTTGTCTTATATATCATGTCGGACTATTTGTTTCGGGAGCAGTTTTTTTGTTGATATTTCCGAATGGATACATGTATGGCGCATCTCCGGCTATATTTTGTTTTCTTGGATTGATGGCTATGTGGTTTATCAGGGATAGTTCGTTATTGCATGAATATAAGGAATTATGTGGGAATCGTTACCTGCTATTCTATATGATTCTATCTAATTTCCTTGGGTTAGGAACATTTGTTGTTCATTTAACAGGATTTTGTGTGGGATTATTATTGGGATTTGTTGTAAAGAAAAAGAGAAATGCGGAATTTCAAGTTTAAAGGGGATAAACAATGACAGAAGAACAATGTTCAGAGAATCATTTGGCTATTACAGAGCTGTTTACGAATTATTCTCAGAAAGGATATGCGTTAGGCAGGGTGATTGGCGATATTTTGCCGGTATCCGGCGGCCTAATGCACAAAATGTTTAAGGTTCAGACTGATAAGGGAACCTATGCGGTAAAGTGCCTGAATCCGGAAATTATGAAGAGGCCGGGAGTCTTTGATAATTATGGAAGGGCGGAAGCTTTGGAAGCTATCCTTGAGGACAATGACATTCCGATAGTTCCGGCTTTATCTTTTAAAGGCAAAAAGATGCTGAAAGCAGATGGTAGATATTTTTACATCTTTAAATGGCAGGAAGGCCAAATAACAGACTGGAACAATATTTCAGAAGAGCAGTGTAATAAAGCTGGGGAGATACTTGGAAAAATACATGCTATTGATCCGAAAAATGATGAGGAATCTGATCCAGAACTTTCAGAAATAGATTTTAGAAGATATTTGAAAAAGGCTAAAGAAAAAGAATGCAGCATCGCATCTCTGCTTGAAGAAAGCATCGAGATTCTTGAAGCTGCGCAGGATAAACTAAATGAAGCAAGAAAAAAGCTTCCACCGATGCAGGTAATCAGCGATGATGACATGGATCCAAAGAATATCATGTGGGATAAGGGCGAGCTTTTCGTAATTGACCTGGAGTGCCTGGGCTATAGTAATCCAATCGCATCTTGCCTTGAGCTTTCACTACAATGGGCAGGAACAGTTAATCAGAAATTCAGCAGTGAGAATTTGGCAGCTTTTTATACAGGTTATTTGAATGCCTATGATAACGGTTTCAGAGCCTACGATGAACTTTACGGGATAGCTTATACATGGGTGGAATGGCTTGAATATAATCTCAGGCGTGCACTGGCAATGGAAGGCGATACCGATGAGGATATAAAAGCAGGAGAGATTGAAGTTGCAAACACAATTGGCAGAATCAGGTATCTGTACTCCATAGAGAAGGATATCTGTGCGGTGCTAGGTGAACTTCCTGCGCCAGAGAAAGGAATGGTATGAAGGAACTATTATACAAATTTGTCAGGAAATCGCGGGAGATTTTACAAGATAATCTGACAGGCATTTATTTACACGGTTCAGCCGTGATGGGATGTTTTAACCCTGAAAAGAGTGATCTGGACCTGATTGTGGTCGTGAATGAACCTGTGCAGGATGACGTAAAGCGAAGATTCATGGATATGGTCGTGGAAGTTAATGAGGAAGGTCCTGCTAAGGGCATTGAGATGAGCATTGTAACGAAAAATGTGTGCAAGCCCTTTGTTTATCCTACGCCCTTTGAACTTCATTTTTCAGAAATGCACAATGGATGGTATAGGGACAATCCGAAAGATTATATCCTGAAGATGAAGGGATCAGACAAGGACTTAGCAGCTCATTTTACTATAATCAGTAAACGAGGTAAGTGCCTGTTCGGACTACCTATTGAAGACGTTTTTGAACCTGTTCCTAAGGCTGATTATCTGGACTCGATATGGGAAGATATAGCTGAAGCACAGGAGGACATCATAGATAGCACGATGTACACTACTCTTAATCTAGCAAGAGTGTTGGCATACAAGAAAGAAGAACTGATTCTCTCCAAAAAGGAAGGTGGGGAATGGGCTCTTAATAACGTTCCCGAAGAGTATCATACACTTATTAGAGCGGCTATGTGTGAATATGCTGATGCCGCGAAAACCGCTTACGATCATGCTCTCGCAAAGCGATATGCGGAATATATGTTACGTGAAATACAGAACTGAAAAAAGTAGTTCGTTTCAGAGAGAAGACACAATTCTAAGGGAATAACCGGAGTGGAGAAAGGAGACCGGAGATGGAATTCAGAAAAGTATTTGATACTATACCTGAGCAGTTTGATAAGCACCGTCCAAGGTATAGCCAGGAACTGTTTGAGTATTTGATAAGCTATGCAGAGATTGGCCCAGGGAAGTCAGTTCTGGAGCTTGGCCCCGGAACCGGTCAGGCGACGGAACCTGTTTTGAAGACAGGATGTGACTATCATGCCATAGAACTCGGGGAACATCTTTATCAGAAGATGAAAGAGAAGTATGGACAGTATGAGAATTTCCATATCGTAAATGATGACTTCATTACCCATGATTTCAGAGATGAAAAATATGACCTCATATACTCTGCAGCAACCATACAATGGATTCCGGAGGAGATAGCTTTCTCAAAGACTTTTGATTTACTTAAGCCCGGCGGAATCCTGGCGATGATGATGACAAAATCTGATTACAAGACCTCAAATGAAGAACTCTATAGCAATATTCAAAAGGTTTACGATGAGTATTTCAAACCGGAAACGGAGTATACACATGGTTCGTTTCGCTACGAGAATGCGGTGAATTATGGCTATGCGAATTTTGAAAAGCGAGAGTTTTATGGACAGCGCGTGTTTACAGCAGACGAATATGTAGCCTTTTGCGGAACTCACTGCGACCACATAGTGCTTCCGGAGCCCTACAAGACAAAATTTTATGAAGGAATAAGGAGCGCGGTTATTGAAGCCGGAAATAGGGTTGTTTTTGATGACACATATGTTTTATATATGACAAGGAAACGTTATAATATTTAACAGGGCAGAATTGATATTATATGTCAGGAGGTTTCTTTATGGGCAAGGCAAAGGTTTATTTCACGGATTTTAGAACAAAACTGGATCAGAGCCAGGGCGTAAAGCTTCAAAAACTGATCCGAAAGGCAGGAATCGGTGATATTGATTTTGAAGGAAAATTTGTTGCAATCAAGATGCATTTCGGAGAGCTTGGCAACTTTTCCTATTTAAGACCAAACTATGTGAAGGCGGTTGCAGATGTCATCAAGGAACTGGGAGGTAAGCCGTTCCTGACAGATTGCAATACGCTGTATCCCGGAAGCCGCAAGAACGCGGTTGATCATCTGTACAATGCAGAGGTCAACGGCTTTAATAGTGTGACAACCGGATGCTATGTCATCATCGCAGACGGTCTCAAGGGCACTGATGAAGCTACCGTTCCTGTGCCGAACGGAGAGTACTGCAAGGAAGCATATATCGGAAGAGCCCTTTACGATGCAGATGTTATTATTTCGCTTTCTCATTTCAAGGGCCATGAGATGACAGGCTTTGGCGGAGCTATCAAGAATATAGGAATGGGGGGCGGGAGCCGCGCAGGAAAAATGGTTCAGCATAACGATGGCAAGCCTATAGTGCATCCCGACCTTTGCAGAAGCTGTAAGCAATGCGCTAAGGAGTGCGGCTCTGATGCAATCTCATATGAAACAGGCAAAGCCGTAATAAATCAGGACCTTTGTAAAGGCTGCGGACGCTGCATTGGTGCCTGCGCTTTTGATGCCATATCGAATCAGAGTGGAACGGCTCTTGAATCCCTATGTTCGAAGATGGCTGAATACACGGCAGCTATCTGCAACGGAAAGCCCTGCTTCCACATCTCGCTTATCATGGATGTTTCGCCAAACTGCGATTGCCACGGTGAAAATGATGCGCCGATTCTTCCCAATATCGGAATGCTGGCATCCTACGATCCGGTGGCGCTTGACCAGGCCTGCGCTGATCTTTGTCAGCAGGCAGAGCCTATAAGAAACAGCCAGCTTGGCGATCACCTTGCACAGGAGGGATGGCATCATCACCACGATCACTTCCTTGATTCCAATCCCAATGTTAAGTGGAAAGAGACGCTTGAGCATGGAGAAAAGATTGGACTTGGTACAAGAGAGTACGAGCTGATAAGAGTTTAAGCAGATCGTTCACTGGGGGAAACATGAGCAAAATTACAGAAGAGATAAGAGAAGAACTCTTTAAATTGCAGGACGAAAAATATCGCGATTTTCAGGTAAAACTTATTCCCGGAAAGGACACCGAAGTAATGATCGGTGTCCGGACACCGGACTTAAGGAAGTATGCGAAGCAGCTTTCTAAAAAAGAGGACATAGCGGATTTTTTGACTGACCTTCCTCACAAATATTTTGACGAGGATCAGATACATGCCTTCGTGATATCCGAGATAAAGGATTATGGAAAATGTATAGAGGAGGTGGAAAGATTTCTTCCCTATGTTGATAACTGGGCAACCTGTGATCAGATGTCACCAAAGGTCTTTAAGAAAAATAAGACAGAGCTTCTTTCTTACATAATAAAATGGATTTCTTCAGACAAAACCTACACCATAAGATTCGGGACCGGTATGCTCATGCAACATTTCCTGGATGACGATTTCGATAAATCATACCCGGAGATGGTAGCTAAAATCAGGTCTGACGAGTACTACGTTAATATGATGACCGCATGGTATTTTGCAACAGCCCTTGCGAAACAGTATGATGCGATACTTCCGTTTATAGAAGATAAACGTCTCGAGCCCTGGACTCACAATAAAGCAATACAGAAATCGGTCGAAAGCTATCGGATTACACCTGAGCAGAAGGAGTACCTGAAAAGCTTGAAAATCCGGACAAAATAGCATTTGAAAATAAAACTCTTGACAATATAGATTGCGTGCAATATAATAGCGTTAAATTAAGACGATGATTTATTGCTATCAACGCAACAGTTTTTATTTATGGAGGTTTATACCATGGGATTTTATGATTTTTCAGTAACTAACGCACAGGGCGAAGAGATTTCAATGGAGAACTTTAAGGGGAAAGTTGTTCTTGTTGTAAACACAGCTACCGGATGCGGTTTTACACCTCACTACAAGGATATCGAGGATATGTATGAGAAGTTCCACGATCAGGGCTTTGAAGTTGTAGATGTTCCCTGCAATCAGTTTGCAGGCCAGACACCCGGAACAGACGATGAGATTCACGAGTTCTGCCAGCTTCATTACAACACAAAGTTCCCTCAGATGAAGAAGTCTGATGTCAACGGAGAGAATCAGCTTCCGCTCTTTAAGTATCTCAAGGAGCAGAAGGGTTTTGAAGGCTTTGGCAAAGGCCCCGCAGCACTTGCAATGGGCGTAATGCTTAAGAAGATTGATAAGGATTACAAGAACAATCCTGACATCAAATGGAACTTCACAAAGTTCGTAGTAGACAGAAACGGTGAGGTTGTTGCACGCTTCGAGCCCACTGAGAAGATGGAAAACGTCGCAGCATGCGTTGAGAAGCTCATTTAACAGGAACAGAAGGTGACTATGAAGTATAGGAAAAACCGAAATGGGGAAGAAATATCTGCTCTCGGATTCGGATGCATGCGTTTTCAGAAAAATGCAACCGGCGGTATCGATATGCAAAAGGCGAACGATCAGATAATGAGAGCCTTTGAGCAGGGTGTTAACTACTATGATACTGCCTATATCTATTCCGGAAGTGAAGCAGCAATAGGTGAGATTTTTGAGAAAAATAATATCAGGGATAAAATCAATATAGCGACAAAGCTGCCGCAATATCTTATAGCCAGTAGGGAAGCTATAGATAAATATTTCAAAGAGCAGCTTTCCAGGCTTCGTACGAATTATATCGACTATTATTTAATGCACATGCTCACTGATATTGAAGCTTGGGAGAAACTAAAGAGGCTGGGAATTGAGGACTGGATTGCCGAAAAGAAGGCTTCGGGTGAGATAAGAAACATCGGTTTTTCATTCCATGGCAATTCCGATATGTTCATAGAAATTTTAAATGCCTATGACTGGGACTTCTGCCAGATTCAGTACAACTACCTTGATGAGGTATCACAGGCGGGAAGAAAGGGCATTGAGGCAGCAGGAGAGAAGGAAATTCCGGTTATCATCATGGAACCTCTTCGCGGAGGAAAACTGGTTAATCTCCTTCCCGAGAAAGCCAAGAGACTCATCGCCGAAGATGAAAAACACAGAACCGCGCCGGAACTGGCATTCAGGTGGCTTTGGGATCAGCCTCAGGTAACCTGTATCCTTTCCGGAATGAACAGCCTTGAAATGGTTGATGAAAACTGCCGCGTGGCATCGGATGCGGAAGTGGGCGATTTTACCGAAAAGGATTTTGCTCTTATCGAACAGATAAAGAACAGCATCAATGAGTCAATGAAGGTTGGCTGCACGGGCTGCGGCTACTGTATGCCATGCCCAAGAGGTGTGGATATTCCCACTGCTTTCAGATGCTATAACACGATGTACACCGAAAATAAGAATTCCGGCAGATGGGAGTATATGCAGACCATAGGATTGCAGAAGAAGCCGGCGCTTCCCACTCAGTGCATCGGCTGTGGAAAATGTGAGAGTCACTGTCCTCAGCACATACACATAATAGAGGAGCTTAAGAACGCCGACAAAGCGCTTAGACCGCTTCCTTACAAGGTTGCGATATGGGCTGCAAGTAAGTTCCTTTACAGAAAATAATTATTGTTTTTTTATTTCAAGTTAATTCTTTTATCATTCCGCATAGGCTACAATTTAAATGGCGGTATGGGTTTTGAAATGCCATACTTAGCGTTTTCTTATGAGGGGATAGCGGATGACTGAAGTTAAGAAAAGAACAAGAAGTAAAGCTGTAAAGATGAAAGACGGAGGTATTCCCCAGGGAGTACCGGCCGGATTTTTCATATACAATGCCGAGGATCCGGGGAAAATAGTTTTCGCGGATGAAAATATAGTAAAGCTCTACGAATGCGATTCGCTGGACGATTTCATGAATCTTACCGGCGGGTGTTTTAGTGGAATGGTCTATTCTGAGGACTACGGAGCAACCCAGGGAGCCATAAGCAAGCAGACCGTTTTTGGTGCCATGCGACACGATTACGTGCGTTATCGGATACAGACCAAGAGCGGGAAACTCAGATATGTAGAGGATTTTGGTCACCTTGTCCATGCTGAGGGCGGGGTGAGCTATTACTATGTCTACATAGTGGATATAGATCAGAACGAATATTACAACAATAATAAGAACAGCTACGCCGAGTCACAGGTTCTTGAGATGAATCAGGAGATGGATTCTCTCACCGGAATGTGGAATCAGGCGCACTTCTATCAGGCTGTTCAGGAAAAAATGACGGATATGGAAATCAGAAGACAGGGAATAACCGTCATTTATTTCGATCTTAATCATTTCAAGCTTTTTAATGAAAAATACGGATTCCAGAAGGGTGACGAGCTCTTGTACGATATTGCAAGACTTCTGTGGCACTCTTTTTTGGAGCGCATGGTTGCGAGATTTTCCGAGGATCATTTCGTGGTATGTACCTTTTCAAGAGATGTTGAATCAACGGTACTTAAGATTCACGATGATGTGGCCAAGCTTGTTCCGGGTGCAAAGCTTGAGATAAAGGCAGGCATCTATAAGGTTGAACAGGACTGCAACGATATCGGCCTTGCCTGTGACCATGCAAGGCTTGCGTGCAAGAATATCAAGAAAAGATATGACATACCATATGCTTTTTATAACGAGGATATTCATTCCAAGCTTCAGATGCAGCAGTTTGTCCTCGATAATATCGATGATGCTGTGGAGAATGAGAATATCAAGGTGTTCTATCAGCCTGTGATTCGTACCAGAACCGGAGAAATCTGCGGTTATGAGGCTCTTGCAAGATGGAAAGATCCCGAGAAGGGATTGATTTCGCCGGGAGGCTTTATTGAAATTCTCGAGGAACACAGACAGATTCATAAGCTTGATATGTTTATGGTAAAAAAGGTCTGCGAGGACTATGCCGACCTCAGGGACAGAGGCGAGATGCTTGTTCCTGTTTCCATAAACCTTTCAAGGCTTGATTTCAACCTCTGCAATGTCATTGATGAGATTGAAAAATACAGAAATGACGTAAAAATGCCGGTAAATATGCTGGATATTGAAGTTACCGAGAGTGCCCTCATGGAGGATGATGCGCTTATAAAAAGAGAAATCGATCACTTCAGGGAGCTTGGCTATCAGGTGTGGATTGATGATTTCGGAAGCGGTTATTCTTCCCTGACCACGATTCTTGACTACAAGTTTGATACGCTAAAACTTGACCTTGCCTTCTTAAGGCAGTATGACAGGAATCCAAAGGCCGGAACCGTACTCGGTTTTATTATCCAGGCCGCACACAGCCTCGGACATGTCACTTTGACAGAGGGTGTGGAGACCGAAGAACACTTCGAGTTTTTGAAAACAATCGGTTGTGATAAAGCCCAGGGCTATCATTTCGGAAAACCGCAGCCCATGGAAGAAAGCAGAAAACATACGACTTTCCAGGGAATGACATGGGAAAAATGCAGATAAAATGCTGATTTTATATTCATTTTTTCAAAATATATGGTAAACTACTTAACAATAACGCCTTCCCCCTGGGGGAAGGCACAATAGTACGAGGAGGATGAAAAAATGTACGTTACCTGTTTGGATTTGGAAGGTGTTTTGGTTCCTGAGATATGGATTGCTTTTGCTGAAGCATCAGGAATTCCCGAACTTAAGAGAACCACAAGAGACGAACCTGATTACGACAAGCTCATGAAGTGGAGAATCGGAATTCTTAAGGAGCACGGACTTGGACTTAAGGAGATTCAGGACACTATTGCAACAATCGATCCCCTGCCGGGTGCAAAAGAGTTTCTTGATGAACTCAGATCTATAACACAGGTTATTATTCTTAGCGATACATTCACACAGTTTGCAACACCTCTTATGAAAAAACTGGGATGGCCTACAATTTTCTGCAACAGTCTTGAAGTTGCGGATAACGGCGAAATCACGAATTATAAGATGCGCTGCGAAAAGGGTAAACTCACAACTGTCAAGGCTCTTCAGAGCATAGGATTCGAAACTATCGCAAGCGGAGACAGCTTTAACGACCTTGGAATGATCGAGGCCAGCAAGGCAGGCTTCCTTTTCAGAACAACAGATCAGATTAAGAAGGATTATCCTCAGTTCCCTGCATTCGAGACCTACGACGAACTGCTCGGAGCAATTAAGGAACAACTCAAGGCTTAATGAAAAGAAATTATAAATTTACACTCAGCTATGACGGAACCAGGTTCTTTGGCTGGGAGAGACAACCGAATAAAGACATGACCATCCAGGGCAAGCTCGAAGCAGTGCTTACCAGAATGGTGGGACTCCCGGAGGGAGAATCAGTTCAGGTAATAGGTGCCGGACGAACAGATGCCGGAGTTCATGCCAGGGCTATGACGGCTAATGCTATGCTTGATACAGATCTCACGGAAGAAGAGATTCAGAACTATATGAATCAGTATCTTCCGGAGGATATCAGCATCAATGATGTCAGAGCTTGCGCTGAGAGGTTTCACAGCAGATATAACGCCCTGGGGAAGACTTACAGATACACCTGTTATTTTGGCAATTCCAAGCCGGTATTCGACAGGAAGTATGTCACTGTTCTTGAGAACAAACCAGATGTGGAGCTTATGAAAAAAGCGGCCGAATATATAATCGGAACGCATGATTTTAAAAGCTTTTGCGGGAATACCAAGATGAAAAAGTCCACGGTAAGATGCGTAGACAATATCAAAATCGAGGAGAGCGGCCCTCAGATAAGGTTGTATTTCCATGGAAACGGCTTTTTACAAAACATGGTCAGAATAATGACAGGAACTCTTCTTGAGGTTGGCTATGGCAACATAAAACCTGAGGAGATGAAGGATATCATAGAAGCCTGCG
Organism: Butyrivibrio sp. WCD2001; assembly: GCF_000424485.1. Lineage (NCBI taxonomy): Bacteria > Bacillati > Bacillota > Clostridia > Lachnospirales > Lachnospiraceae > Butyrivibrio > Butyrivibrio sp. WCD2001. The sequence goes on from NZ_AUJZ01000005.1 coordinate 295,342, forward strand.
ACAGACAAAAAGCAGGCCCCACGGCACCGCCGCAGGGCTTATGTCTCATGAAGGTTGATTATTGAGATAGGACGCCCGCCAATTTACATATCACTGGCTACTGAATATGTAATGAGATAATTATCATACTCGGGGTGGAGCTGACCGAGTTCCTGGGTGTTGGAACTGCCGCTTCTTAAGGAGTAAGCGCTGTCACCGAGATTCACGTGATCGAAGGCAACAGGGGAACCATCCTTGAAAAATATGGTTCTTACATTTACAAGACTGGTATCCTCGGAGGAGTAGTTTGTACCGGTTACTTCAAGCACACCTTCTTGAGATTCCACATCAACATTGACAGAGTCATATTTGCAATCTTCTGTGATGCCGGTCATAAGGGTATAGGAATAGCTTGCAACGTCCTTTAATTCTGAGTTTTTGAACTGTCCATAGAGAATAAAGGATTGGCCGTTTTTGATTGCCGAAGCACTGTCGTATACGGTTTTTATCGGATTCCCGTTTCCTCCGACAGCAAAGAATTTTGCAACTACCGACAGATCCTTTCCGGATTTGTTTGTTGCTATCACAACATATTCACTGTGCAGATTATCGGAGTCCATGATAAGATACTCGCCGTTAATTTGCAGGCCGTCTGCCATACCCTGTCCGCTGGCTGCCGTAATTGTAAATGAAGAATTTGCGAAAATGCTGATAAAAACAGCGATTGTGATAATAATTCCGTAGATTTTCCTCATACCCCTTTTCCTCCTGTTTCTTTGGTGTAATTAGAATAGCAAACGATAATAAATCCACCATAAAGGAAATCTAAAAAATCTATATACTGGGGGCTTTTCGGCTTACAAAATTTTTGCCTTATCTTTAGTACTTTTTTCCACTTGACAACAGAAACACAGGACAGGACTTAATGCATGAAATCTAAGTGCATTTTTCTCTTTTTGTACCCTTTAAAATATGATATAATCTTGTTTGGCTATGTAGGTAGCATGGGAGGCTGTGGAAGAAGTTTTTTTGCGTGGCCCGGCTGCCTTTTAGACATAACAGCAAGTTGGAAATGTGGTAATTATTATGGCAACAAATACGGGGGGTCACGGACAGAGCACGGATCGTTCCCGGAGAATCCGTTTTTTAAGAAGACTGATTCTCGTATCCATTGCAGCTTCATGCCTCATTCCCACCGGTTTTTGCATTTTCCTTGTGATCAAAAATATTCGTACCAATAAGATGCTTGATAAGGCGAAATCTGAACTTAGCTGGTACGAGGAGCATTTCGGGGAGGAGACGCTTGCCGGCGGAGATCCTGATAATCCTGACGCAGATGCTTCTGAAGATGAGACAGCAGATATAGCAGTACAGGAGACGGATGAGACAGAGGATGACACTCCGGAGGTTGATCCTGAGATCAGTAGCGGAGTTGCCGGTGAGGATGTTAAGTCCACAGAGGATGAATCATCCGATGAGGCGCCGGATGGAGAGCAGGAGGAATGGGACGGCATAAGAAGAGTTTATATAACCTTTGATGACGGGCCCAGTTCATCAACAAATCAGATACTTGATATTCTTGACAGCTATGGGGTTAAAGCGACGTTTTTCGTAACCGGTAAGGAGGGTGAAGAGAACGAGAAGCTTTACAGGCGCATAGCAGCGGGCGGTCATACACTGGGGATGCATTCATACAGCCATAAATACAGTGAGTTGTACGAATCACTCGAAAGCTTTTCGGCTGATTTACATAAACTGCAAACATATTTATATGAGATAACAGGTGTCTGGTCAGAGTATTACAGATTCCCCGGAGGAAGCTCCAATACCGTGAGCAGGGCTCCGATGGATCAATTGATAAATTATCTTGACCTTGAGCACATTACATATTTTGACTGGAATGTGGCCAGCAGTGATGACAGCGGCATCAATAAAGATGTGATAGTTGCCAACGTTATGACCGGGGTGCCTAAATTCCATGAAGCGATAATACTGCTTCATGATGCGGCGGATAAGCCCGCGACAGTGGAGGCGCTGCCTGAAATTATCGAACAGGTTCAGGCGCTTGATAACACAGTGATAGTTCCGATAACAGATGATACGTTACCGGTTCAACATATCAGCAATTCTCAGTAAGGAACGGAGGAAAGAGAAATGGGATTTTTTTCAGAGCTGAAAAGTGATCTCTCTCAGGCTGCAAAGACAATAATGCCTGAGGAAGGTGAGGAAGCTAAGATCCTGAATGCAACTGCGGAAAAGGAAGCTGCTTCAGAAGAAGTTGAAACAGCTAAGACCAAGACAGAGGCAGAGGTTAAGAAGGATCTGAACGATATGCTTGATCACCTTGACGATATTAAGCTCGACGAGGGTGAGTCAGAAGAGTCTTCTGAAGCGGTCATCGAGACCGAGGAAGAGACTGTAGCAGAGGTTGTGATTTCACAGGAGCCTGAAGCAGAGGAAGAAATTTTCGAGGAGCCTGAGGATGTTATTGAGGACCTCAGCACAATCGAGGAGGAAGAGGAGGATACAGTAGCAGATCTTTCAGCTTCACTTAGTGCAATTGAGTCAATTGCAAAGGAGAAGACAGAGGAGATGCCTGTATACCAGGAGAGAAAGACAACAAATTATAATAATGGGGGATTTGGATCAATGGACATTCAGCAGCAGACACCTACAGATGAAGTAGCCAGCATTACAGAGGGTATGAAAATAGTTGGTAATCTTGAGACAACAGGCTCACTTGACCTTGTTGGTAAGATTACAGGTAACGTAACCTGTCTCGGTAAGCTCAACGTTACAGGTGAGGTTGAGGGTGATTCCAAGGCAGCAGAGATCTATGCAGAGGCAGCCAGAATCACAGGTGAAGTTAGAAGTAACGGAAGCGTTAAGATCGGACAGAGTACAGTAGTTATCGGTAACATCTATGCTACAAGCGCTGTTATCGCAGGTGCTGTAAAGGGTGACATCGATGTTCCCGGTCCTGTAGTTCTTGATACTACTGCAATCGTTATGGGTAACATCAAGTCTCAGTCAGTACAGATCAACAACGGTGCCGTTATCGAAGGTAACTGCTCTCAGTCTTATGCTGAGGTTAATCCTTCCGCATTCTTTGATGGACTTAAGGGACAGAAATAATGAGAATACTTTTAAAACTTAGTGGTGAAGCACTTGCCGGACCTAACAAAACCGGCTTTCATGAAGAGACAGTTCGCGGAGTAGCACTCCAGGTTAAAAAGCTTGTAGATGACGGAGTTGAAGTAGGTATCGTCATCGGAGGCGGTAATTTCTGGAGAGGACGCACAAGCGAGAACATCGACCGCGTAAAAGCAGATCAGATCGGCATGCTTGCTACAATCATGAACTGCATTTATGTGTCCGAGATTTTCAGAAGCGTAGGTATGATGACAAACATTCTCACACCTTTTGAATGTGGTTCATTTACCAAGCTTTTCTCGAAGGACAGAGCAAATAAATATTTTTCAAAGGGAATGGTTGTATTCTTTGCCGGCGGCACAGGACATCCCTATTTCTCAACAGATACGGGATCAACTCTCAGAGCTATCGAGATCGAGGCAGACGTTATCCTTCTTGCCAAGGCTATCGATGGAGTATATGACAGCGATCCTGCTACCAATCCGAACGCTAAGCGCTATGACACAATAAGCATTGACGATGTGGTTGCACAGAATCTGCAGGTTGTTGATATGACAGCGTCCATCATGGTTAAAGAGAATCATATTCCTATGAGAGTATTCGCTCTTCAGGAAGAAAATAGTATAATAAAGGCAGCAAGTGGCAACTTCAACGGAACCACTGTTACCGCATAAAAAATAATCCGGAGGATAAGTGTATGAATGAAAAAGTTAAAATCTACGAAGAGAAAATGACGAAGGCTTTTGATTTCCTTGCGCAGGAGCTTGCTTCTATTCGTGCAGGACGCGCTAATCCGCATGTTCTTGATAAACTCAAGGTGGATTATTACGGAACACCCACACCTATTCAGCAGGTTGGTAATGTTTCCATTCCCGAGGCGCGCATGATTCAGATAGCACCCTGGGATAAGAGTCTTATCAAAGATATTGAGAAGGCTATACTTGCATCCGACATCGGTATCACACCCAGCAATGACGGTGCTGTTATCCGTCTTATCTTCCCTGAGCTCACTGAGGAGCGCAGAAAGCAGCTGGCTAAGGATATCAAGAAGAAAGGTGAGGATGCTAAGGTTGCAGTAAGAAATATTCGTCGTGACGGAAATGATTCCTTTAAGAAATTAAAGGGCACCGACGTTTCAGAGGATGAGATTGCTGAACTTGAAGAAGATCTTCAGAAGATGACCGATAAGTTCGTTAAGAAGATTGACGAAGCGGTTGAAGAAAAGAGCAAAGAGGTAATGACAGTCTGATTTCGGAACCTCTTTATTCAAAATTATAAGAAAAAGAGCCTGTGGGTTACAGCACAGGCTCTACTTACATTTATAGGAGCCTTCCTTTCTGGGGATGAATGCAGAAAAAATAATGCCTTCCCCTTTGGGGGAAGGTGCCCCGAAGGGGCGGATGAGGGTAAATATGGAAGAAAACACAAAAATACCACAACATGTCGCTATAATACTTGATGGTAACGGCCGATGGGCCAAAGCAAAGGGCCTTCCCCGAAACTACGGACACAAACAGGGAGCTAAGGCTGTAGAGGATATCCTTGTTGTTGCAAGAGATATGGGCATTAAATATTTGACAGTGTATGCTTTCTCTACAGAAAACTGGAACAGACCCGAGACTGAAGTTACAGCCCTGATGATGATACTCAGACAGTATCTTAAGAGCAGTATCAAGAAGTCAATGAAGAACAACGTACGTTGTCAGGTTATCGGCGAGCGCAGCAAGCTCTCAGCCGACATTCAGGATGCAATCAATGAGCTCGAGACCGCAACAGCAGGTAACACCGGTCTCACTTTTACTATAGCAATTAACTACGGAAGTCGTGATGAAATTGTACGCGCTGTCAGAGAAATTTCACAGGAGTGCAGCAATGGCAAAATTGCGGCGGCTGATATAACAGAGCAGATGATATCGGAGCATCTGGATACTTCGAATATCCCGGATCCCGATCTTCTTATCCGCACCTGCGGAGAGCAGCGCCTCAGTAATTTCTTATTATGGCAGTGCGCTTATACAGAGTTTTACTACACAGATATTGCATGGCCCGATTTTGACGAAGCAGAGCTTCAGAAAGCGGTGGATGCGTATGCAGGCAGGAACCGTAAGTTTGGCGGTTTGAAAACAGAGCCGGAAGAGTAAAACATAAAAGGGGAAATATATGAAGACTAGAGTAATAAGCGGAGCAGTACTGGTAGTTCTGCTTATATTGACGCTTGTGAGCGGCGGTTATGTGACTGCAGGAGTTTTGCTCTTTGTATCACTTGTTGGATACCATGAACTTTCAGGTGCTTTGAAGGTTCGCGCTGCGGATGAAAAGATGAATCTTCCGGAGTTAATCGGAATGGCTGCGGTAACTTTTTATTACATACTGCTTTTGTTGAAGGGCGGAGATATGCTCTTTTTAGTGGTAGTAATAATGTCGCTTTTTGTGGCAGAGGCTGTTATTTTCGTTTTTTCATATCCGAAATATAAAGCTAATCAGATGATCGGATCCGTATTTTCGTTTATATATGCACCGGTGATGCTCGCATTTATTTATCTGCTGAGGGCGAAGCCGGAGGGGCACTTACTTGCATGGATTCCGTTTGTTGCGTGGATATGCGATACCTGTGCCTATTTTGCAGGCAGTGCTTTTGGCAAGCATAAGCTTTGCCCGCTTCTTTCTCCCAAGAAGACTATTGAGGGAGCTGTGGGAGGCGTGCTTGGAAGCGTTGTGGCAGGAGTTATTTTCGGATACGTTTATTCTAAATATACAGATACAACACTTTCCGCGCAGATTTGTATGACCAGCTTTGCTATTATCACATTTGTGGCGGGTTGTCTGTCTCAGGTGGGAGACTTGATCGCCTCCGGAATCAAAAGGGAGCATGATATCAAGGACTACGGTAAACTCATCCCGGGACACGGCGGTATTATGGACAGATTTGACAGTGTGATTTTTATCACTCCCGCCATCTATTTCCTGGCACTTCTGTTTATAAAGTAAATTACGAGGTAAATTTATGAGAAAAATTGTACTACTCGGTTCAACCGGTTCCATAGGAACGCAGACTCTTGACGTTGTAAGAGCCAATCCCGACGGTCTTAAAATTGTCGGCATAGCTGCAAACAGAAGCGTTGACAAGGTTGAACAGCAGGTAAGGGAATTCAGACCCAAGTATGTGGCAATGTATGATGAGGATGCCGCAAAGGACCTCAAGATAAGACTATCCGACATGCCTGTTAAGATATTATCCGGTATGGACGGACTTGTTGAAATATCACAGGTAGAGGAAGCAGATACGGTTCTTACGGCTGTTGTCGGCATGATTGGCATACGTCCAACTATGGCAGCAATTGAAAGCGGCAAGGACATAGCGCTTGCCAACAAAGAGACGCTCGTCACCGCAGGTCATATCATTATGCCTCTTGCGGAAAAAATGAACGTGAAGATCCTTCCCGTTGACAGTGAGCACAGTGCAATTTTTCAATCACTTAACGGCGAGCCGAAAAGCAAACTCGAGAAGATACTTCTTACGGCATCGGGCGGTCCCTTCAGAGGGAAAAAGCGCGAAGAACTTACAACCATGACAGTGGATGATGCTTTAAAGCATCCCAACTGGGATATGGGCGTAAAGGTTACAATTGATTCCGCATCCCTTGTAAATAAGGGCCTTGAGGTTATGGAAGCAAGATGGCTTTTTGATGTATCACTTGATCAGATACAGGTTATCATTCAGCCTCAGAGCATAATCCATTCAATGGTACAGTTCGTTGACGGAGCTGTAATGGCACAGCTTGGCGTTCCGGATATGAAGCTGCCTATTCAGTATGCACTTTTCTATCCCGACAGAATGCCTATGGATGAAAAGAGGCTAGATTTCTTTGAGCTTTCTCAGATTACTTTTGAGAAGCCCGATACGGATACTTTCCTTGGATTAAAACTGGCTTATGATGCTGCCAGAGCAGGCGGAAGTATGCCTACAGTATTCAACGCGGCCAATGAGATGGCTGTTAAGAAGTTCGTAAACAGGGAGATTAAATTCCTTGATATTTACGAGATGATTTCGAGTGCGATGTCTCACCATCAAAAAATTGAGAACCCTAATCTTGAGGAGATTCTCATGGCTGAGGCTGACACTTACAAATATCTGGAGAATAAATAAATGCTTGTTAGTTTAATAATCTTTTTTGTGATTTTCGGAATACTTGTCACCACCCATGAACTGGGCCATTTCCTTATTGCCAAGGCAAACGGCATAAGAGTTTTGGAATTCATGATAGGAATGGGACCTGCGATTTTTAAAAAGCAGAGAGGTGAGACATTATATAGCATAAGGCTTATCCCTTTCGGCGGAGCCTGCAGATTTGAAGGCGAGGATGATATAGACGGAGAAGATCATGGTTATGATGAGCGTTCTTTCCCCAATGCTAATGTATGGGCTAGAATCGCGGTACTCTTCGGAGGTCCCTTCTTCAATTTCATCACTGCAATTATTCTTGCGGTAGTTGTAGTTGCCAATTCACCTTGGGCATTCCCGGTGGTATCAGGTATCACGGATGAGAACTCCGCAGCTGCAGAGGCAGGACTTCAGGAGGGAGACCTCATTGTAAAAGTCGACGGCGAAAGAATTCATCTTGCTTCCGAAGTTACACTCATATCTCAGTTCAGCAAGGGCGGAGTTATGCAGATCGATTACGAGCGCGACGGACAGCTCTACCACACAGAACTTACGCCTCATTATGATGAGGAGCAGGGCAGATACTTTATGGGAATCTACCTCGGAAAATATGAGAGGGTTACAGGACCCAAGGTTCTTGCCTATGCGTGGTACGATGTCCTTTATTACTTTAAATCTACTTACAGAAGTCTTGCACTTTTGATACAGGGAAGATTGTCACTTGGTGACGTGTCTGGTCCTGTCGGAATGGTGAAAATTGTTGACGATACCTACGAAGCGGTAAGCCCGTATGGATTATCTTCAGTTATACTTACAATGCTTGAACTTTTGATACTGTTATCCGTTAACCTCGGAGTGATGAACCTCCTTCCGCTTCCCGCATTGGACGGTGGAAGACTTGTGTTCCAGTTCGTCGAGGTACTTCGCGGAAAGCCCGTTCCGAGAGAGAAGGAAGGCATGGTTCACCTCGTCGGAATGGTAGTTCTTATGGCCTTCATGCTTGTTGTAGTAATAAGTGACGTATCTAAATTCATGAAGTAAGGAGGCACCCATGGCATACAGAGACAACACCAAAGTAGTTCACATTGGTAACAAGGTCATCGGCGGCGGCAACCCGATTATGATCCAGTCCATGACCAACACACCCACTGAGGATGTAGAGAAAACCGTAGCGCAGATACTTGCTCTTGAGGCGGCAGGTTGTGACATAGTTCGCAGTACCGTTCCGAATCAGGAAGCAGCAAATGCCATTAAAGAGATAAAGAAGCGCATACATATTCCGCTGGTGGCAGATATCCATTTTGATTACAAAATGGCGATTGCCGCTATGGAGAATGGCGCAGATAAGATAAGAATAAATCCCGGAAACATCGGTTCAAAGGATAGAATAGAAGCAGTTGTTAAAACCGCAAAGGAGAGAAACATCCCCATCAGAGTTGGCGTTAACAGCGGCTCACTTGAAAAAGAGCTTGTGGAAAAATACGGCGGCGTGACAGCAGAGGGCCTTGTGGAGAGCGCTCTTGATAAGGTTGGCATTATCGAGGACTTCGGATATGACAATCTTGTTATCAGCATCAAATCTTCCAACGTTATGCTTTGCGTAGATGCACACAAAAAGCTCGCAGAAAAGACAAATTATCCGCTTCATGTAGGAATTACAGAGGCAGGAACTCTTTACGGAGGAAATATCAAGTCTTCTATCGGACTTGGAATTATCCTTAACGAGGGCATCGGCGATACAATCCGCGTATCCCTCTCAGGCGATCCTACAGAGGAGATTCGCACTGCCAAAATGATACTTAAGACACTTGGCCTTAGAAAGGGCGGAATCGAAGTGGTTTCCTGTCCCACATGCGGAAGAACCAAGATTGACCTCATTGGACTTGCCAATGAAGTTGAGAAGATGGTTCAGGAATTCCCGCTTGATATCAAGGTTGCGGTTATGGGCTGCGCAGTAAACGGCCCCGGTGAAGCCAGAGAAGCCGATATAGGCGTGGCTGGCGGTATCGGTGAGGGGCTCCTTATCAAACGCGGCGAAGTAATTAGAAAAGTTCCGGAGGCTGAGCTCATTAGCGCCCTGCGCGATGAACTTGTTCATTGGAACGATTAATATATCGAAAGAGACCATCGTATGAGAAAACCATTCTTGGAGGTTTTCCAGACCTTAAAACTGGACCAACACACAAAAGAAGAACTGTCAGATGTGCAGGTTGAGAAAATATCCACCACCGAGAAAAAGGATCTCGTACGCATCTATTTATCCAGCAACCGTCTTATCGAAAAGGCGGATGTTGTAAAGGCAGAGAAGGAAATTAAAAATCAGCTTTTCAAGGAGACCAACCTGAAGGTCAAGATTTATGAAAGGTTCTTTCTCTCTGCCCAGTACACACCCCAGAATCTTCTGGAGATGTACAAGGACAGTATTCTGCTGGAATTTAAGAACTATGATCCAATAGAATATACGATTTTAAAATCCGCGGACTTCTCGTTTCCCGAATCAGACCGAGTAGAACTGATTCTCGAGGAGTCTGTTATTGCTGAGAAAAAATCCGAAGACATACAGCGTATTTTGGAAAAAATCCTGAATGAACGCTGCGGTTTTGCTGTGAAAATGGGCATCACCTATAAGAAGGCGACCGCTAAAAAGAAGGAAATCGATTATTCCAAGGAGACTTCAAAGCTTGCCAAGAGACTTGAAGAGGCCGAGGAGAGATCCGAGCAGAAGCACAAGGAAAAGGAAGCGGCGGCTGCTGCAAAGAAAGCAAAGGCAGAAGGAGCAGCTTCTTCCGATGCAAGTGCAGGAAAAGACGCGTCAAAGAATTCCCAGCAATCAGCCGGCAGCAAATTTGGCGGCAGTAAATTTGGTGGTGGCAGCAAGTTTTTCAAAAAGGGCACCGGCGTTGGATTCAAGCGCTCCGACGATCCCAATGTCATCTACGGAAGAGACTTCGACGAAGAGACCATCTCCATGGAAGAAATCGTGGGTGAGATGGGTGAAGTTACTGTCAGAGGAAAAATCATTAACTATGACAGACGAGACATCCGTAATGAGAAGGCTATTCTCATTTTCGCAATGACTGATTTTACCGACACCATTACTGTTAAGCTTTTCGCAAAACAGGAGAATGTGCCTGAGCTTGAGAAGGATATTAAGCCCGGTGCTTTTCTTAAGGTACGCGGAATTGCCATGGTTGATAAGTTCGATCATGAGGTATCAATCCAGAGCGTTGCCGGAATCCGCAAGATTCCTGACTTTACTGTAAAGCGCGTTGATGAAGAGGAAGTAAAAAGAGTTGAGCTTCACTGTCACACCAAGATGTCCGATATGGACGGAGTGTCTGAGGTAAAGGACATCGTCAAGCAGGCCTACAAGTGGGGCATGCCCGGAATTGCCATCACAGACCACGGCGTAGTTCAGGGCCTTACCGATGCGAACCATGCCTGGGAGGATCTCTGGAGCGCGGAAAAAGCAAAACGCAAGGAGGCGGGTGACAAGAATCCTGACAGACAGGACTTTTTCAAGGTAATCCAGGGTGTCGAGGGCTACCTCGTAGACGACTTAAAAGAGATAGTAATTAACAACAAGGGGCAGAAACTTGAGGGCTCCACCTTTGTAGTATTCGATATAGAAACAACGGGCTTTTCGCCTGTGAACAACAAGATAATTGAGATAGGCGCAGTAAAGATGAAGGATGGAGAGATTCTGGATCGTTTTTCGGAATTTATCGATCCTCTTGAACCCATACCCTTCAGAATCACCAAGCTCACCAGCATAACCGATGACATGGTAATCGGCTGTCCCACAAGGGATGAGATTATCCCTAAGTTCGTGGAGTTCTGCGGCGACGCTATTCTTGTGGGACATAATGTCAGCTTCGATATCAGCTTTATCAATGAAAACTGTAAGCAGCTTGGCATTGATGTAGACTACACTACCGTTGATACCATGGGACTTTCGAGGGCGTTTTATCCAAACCAGGCAAAGCATAACCTTGATGCACTTTGTAAGACACTGGGTGTTGTCAATGAGCACCATCACAGAGCGGTTGATGATGCTGAGTGTACTGCCAAGATTTTCCAGAAGTTCATACCGATGATTCAGAATGAAGGCGCGGACGACCTCACCAAGGTCAACGACCTCGGAGCATCGACACCGGATCTTGTAAAGCACCTCAGGACACACCACATCATTCTTCTTGCCAAGAATACGGTGGGACGTGTGAACCTGTATACGCTTATAAGTAAGTCCCACGTCGACTATTTTGCCAGATTCCCGAGAATTCCTAAGAGCGAACTGATCAAGCACAGGGAGGGACTTATTATCGGTTCCGCCTGCTGCGCGGGAGAGCTCTACGGCGCTGTTGTCGAGGGGCGCGCTGAGGATGAGATAGCAAAAATTGTAGACTTCTATGATTATCTGGAAATCCAGCCGGTTGCCAACAATCATTTCATGGTGGACTCAGAGCGCTATGAGGATATAAACTCGGATGATGATATTCGTGAGATAAATAAGAAAATCGTTAAGCTCGGCGAGCAGTACAACAAACCGGTTGTAGCAACCTGTGATGCACATTTCCTTAATCCCGATGATGAGATTTACAGAACCGTCATAATGGCGGGAAAAGGAATGGCAGACGAGGAACCGGCTCCGCTTTTCGTGCGCACGACTGCTGAGATGATGGCGGAGTTTGATTACCTGGGAGCTGCCAAGGCCAGAGAGGTTGTAATAGAAAACACCCGGGACATTGTGAAGAGATGCGACAGTATTTCCCCTGTCCGTCCCGACAAGTGTCCGCCTGTCATCGAGGATTCTGACGGTATTCTTACCAGAATCTGTTATGACAAGGCTCACGAAATATACGGTGAAAATCTCCCTGAGATAGTTGAGGAGAGACTTGAGAGAGAACTGAATTCAATCATAAAGAACGGCTTCGCGGTTATGTATATTATTGCGCAGAAGCTGGTTTGGAAGTCCGTGGAGGACGGGTATCTGGTTGGTTCTCGTGGTTCCGTAGGATCTTCTTTCGTTGCTTTTGCATCGGGAATTACCGAGGTTAATTCCCTCTCGCCGCACTATGTATGCCCGAAGTGCAAATACAGCGATTTTGATTCCGAAGAAGTATTGAAATACGGAGGTAATTCAGGCTGTGACATGCCTGATAAGCGCTGTCCAAAGTGCGGTCATATGATGGATAAGGACGGTTTCGACATTCCTTTTGAAACCTTCCTTGGATTCAAAGGAGATAAGGAGCCCGATATCGACTTGAACTTTTCCGGAGAATATCAGTCTAAGGCGCATAAGTATACCGAGGTTATTTTCGGTTACGGCCAGACCTTCAGAGCCGGAACAATTGCTGGTCTTGCGGATAAGACTGCCTATGGTTTTGTTAAGAAGTATTATGACGGAATCGGCGTCGGCAAGAGAAGATGTGAGATCGACAGAATTACTCAGGGCTGCATCGGTATTAGACGAGGAACAGGTCAGCATCCCGGCGGTATCATAGTACTTCCCGTGGGAGAGGATATTAACTCCTTTACACCGGTTCAGCACCCCGCTAATGATATGACGACGGCGACCATCACGACGCACTACGATTATCACTCAATCGACCACAACCTGCTAAAGCTTGATATTCTCGGACACGATGATCCGACGATGATAAGATTCCTTCAGGATTGTACCGGACTTGATCCCAAGACGGTGCCGCTTGATGATAAGAATGTCATGGAACTTTTCATGAGTACGAAGTCGCTCAACATCACGCCTGACCAGATAGGCGGGACAAAGCTTGGATGTCTTGGACTTCCCGAGTTTGGTACCGATTTTGCTATGAACATGGTTATCGATGCGCAGCCGACATCGCTGTCTCACCTTATTCGTATTTCCGGTCTGTCACACGGAACCGACGTATGGCTTGGAAATGCGCAGACCCTTATTCAGGAAGGTAAGGCTACAATCGATACCTGTATCTGCTGCCGTGATGATATCATGATCTACCTGATCCAGAAGGGACTTGATAAGTCTGAGTCCTTCAAGATCATGGAGGCGGTTCGTAAGGGAAAAGTTGCCAAGGGTAAGGAGAGCAACTGGGAAGCCTGGAAAAATGATATGAAGGAGCATGATGTTCCGGATTGGTACATCTGGTCCTGCGAGAAGATCAAGTACATGTTCCCTAAGGCGCACGCTGCAGCATATGTTATGATGGCGTGGCGTATAGCTTACTTCAAGGTTTATGTACCTCAGGCCTTCTATGCGGCATGGTTCTCGATAAGAGCTAAGGCGCTGAACTATGAGCACATGTTCCAGGGTGAAGGCACTCTTCACATGTGGATGACTGAATACAGAAACAAGGGCGATGAGATGACTAACGCCGAGCAGAACGAGCTCGCAGCTATGAGACTTGCGGAAGAGATGTACGAGCGTGGCATTGAAGTTATGCCCATCGATATCTTCAAGGCAGCCTCCAGATCCTTCACAGTCTGGGGAGACAAGATTATGCCCAGCCTTCTTAGTATCGACGGCCTCGGTGAAAAAGCTGCCGACCAGATCGTAGAAGCAGTTAAGGACGGTCCCTTCATTTCAAAGGACGACTTTAAACAGCGCACCAAGTGCCCTCAGGCAGTTGTCGACAAAATGGCTGAGATGGGACTTCTCGGAGATATCCCCGAGTCCAACCAGATCAGTATCTTTGACTTCATGATGGGTGGTTGATTGAGAGAATAAATGAAATAGGTTTATGCTATATCAAAATACGAGTAACTATTTACGGTATGATGATATAAGCATAAACCTATTTTTATAAAATTATGAAAATGGATTTACCAAAAACTAAAAGAAGATAAAAAATATGCGGTATAATAATAAAAAAGCCAAATTACAAACAAAGCAACAAAACAGTTAAAACAAAGCGGTAAAACCTAATAACCAAGAAGCATAAGAGAAAGAAATCCAAAGAGCAAGATGTTATAAGATCAAGTATTATAAAAATATTCGTTTCAAGCTTCCTTTTGCACATCCCACTTTACCACCATCCATCAGATATTTCTTCATGTTTCTTTGAAGAGTAGTGTTTTCTGGGAGAGATTTTAGCCATAGATATTCAGTACTATTATTTAATATCTGATGCCTGAGCTGCTCATTTGATCCTTGCTGTTCAAGCTGCCCGTCTGCTATTTTCCTCTCAAACTTATCTTGATTAGTAAGACTCTCAATCTGTCCGCCCGCCAGCTGATATACCCACTCCAGGAAATCCATGGGCTCAGGATCAACTTCATCAATATCAAACGCATTCTGGAATCGTATGATACGCGAATCAGGAGACAACAACTCCTTCAAAGCAGGCGACAACAGCCAGCTATCAAGAAGAATAGTATCTGAATCAGTTTCCGGATAATACTTCCTGAAGAAATCTTTTGCAGCGGCGACAGACTTATTTAACAGCTCAGCCTCAAGTCGAGCATCCGACGGAATGTGCATACTGAGAGAACTACTTTCTTCTACCAGTTCATATTCCAGCTCACCAATTCTGAAAAGCTTTGCTTCTGCCTGTCTTGTGGTCCAGAAGGCTCTGTCGTAGCCATAGCTTCCATAGGAAGTATGATACTCTTTTACAAATCTTGAAAAACACCCCATCGTCGCTAGGAATATCTCTTCGGGAAAAATCTTCCATGCACCGTTATCCCTATTTCTTACAGATATCAGAAGATGCTCGGTAAGACTCTTTATTCCGGGAAGTGTCTCCTCACCTGTTTTTGCGCGTAATAGGACAGCACCCGATACCTCATCAGGCATGCTGATTTTTTGAAGAAGTGATAGTAATAGAGCTTCTTCATTTTGTTTTGGGCTTATTCTTGTTTCCAATATTTCTGTCTCCATTTTGTGGAATTTCTTCTAATCTTGCAAAAATTCCTCTTACAAGCCAATGCCTGAATTTATATACTGGACATGGCCATTTCTTAATAACGAATTTTTGTAAACTATATTTCAAAATAATAACATCATGATAAGATATCTATATAACTAAATTAATCTACGAAGTAGATATAGTCAAATGACTTACTGAATCAGATTCGTGTTGAATAATACTTCAAGAAGATGATTTATGGAAGATTATTTGCCGGGGGTTGCGCTTATTATGTTCCGAAATACCAAGATAATGGGAAAATATAGAATATCTGGGTACAAGACTTTTTGTTGTTTACCAATATAATTGTAGTTTCACATTTATCATGGTATAAGAAGTAGCAATTGCTACCAAGAAAAAGACCAAATGGCAAATATCTTGGTAAAAAATCAGCAAGTCATTACCAAGAAAAACACTAAATAACAAATATATGGGTACAAATCAAACAAGTTACAGCCAAGAAAAATAGAAAACAACATATATCTGGGTAAAGGTCATACAAAAGTATACCAAGATAAACAAAAATTGAAGGAAATCTTGGTAGCAACCATCAAAAAGAGTACCAAGAAAATTGCAAATCAATTCCTTTCTTGGTAATAACCGACATACACCAAGAAAAACATTGTCGCTAAAAAACTCACATCAAGAAAAATATAGATTAACCATGAAAGAAAGGAGCCTCCATGAGTATCACAAAACTTCGCGAACTGGGTGTTATGGTAGATTGCTCGAGAAATGCAGTCATGAACATACCGGCATTAAAGGAACTCATAAAAATATGTCATGAATTTGGCTATGACTACATAGGGCTCTATACCGAGGACACCATCGAGGTGACAGGTGAGCCATACTTTGGATACCAAAGAGGACGCTATACGAGAGAAGAAATACAGGAAGCCGATACATATGCGCATAGCCTTGGCATGGAGCTTCGACCTTACATACAGACGCTTGCACACATCAACCAGATTACCGGATACACGGAATACAGCGAATGCATAGATGTTAATGACATCTTGCTTGTTGGGAATCCGCGCACGGAACAACTAATCGACAATATCCTTAAAACCGTCTCCGAGACTTACTCTACAAGAAAAGTGAATATCGGGATGGATGAAGCTCACATGGTGGGACTTGGAAAATATCTTGAACTTCACGGCTATCGGAACAGGGTTGATATCATCCTTGAACACCTTGAGCTAGTTGTGAGAATATGCAAAAAGTACGGCTTACAGCCCCAGATGTGGAGCGACATGTTTTTCAGACTTCTTACAGCGGGAGCATATGGAACGGAAAACAGCGAAGCTGCCAAGGAACTATCTGAAAATCTGTCCAAAATTAAAATTCCTGACGGACTTGAGCTTGTCTATTGGGATTATTACAGCACAGATGAAAAGCACTATGAGATGCTCCTGGACCAGCATAAGGCTCTCACCTCGAATACCTCATTTGCAGGCGGTGCCTGGAGATGGATGGGCTTTGCGCCTTACAATTCCTACAGTCTTCTTATTACAAAGGCGGCAATAAAAGCCTGTCTTTCAAAAGATATCGATTCCGCAGCCATGACTGCCTGGGGAGATGACGGCACGGAGTGCAGTATTTTTGCGGTACTGCCTGTGCTCTATGAAGCTCCAAGACTTGGCGGAAAACTACCTACTGACAACAATTCCGGTTCCAAGGAAGACAAAGTGCAAACATTTACAGCCATCACCGGTTACACGCTTGAAGAATTCATGCTCCTTGACCTTGTTAATCCAAACTGCGAAGGTAAAAAGAAAAACAACCTCTCCAAGATACTGCTTTTTAACGATCCGTTGCTTGGCTCCTTTGACAGCCTTGTTCCGGACGGCATCTCTTCTTACTATGAAAAAACTGCCCAGAAACTTTTCGATGTAACCCGAAAAGGAGATAGACGCTTTGACCACATTTTTGATTCAATGGGAAAACTCTGCCAGGTATTAGCACATAAAGCAGACCTTGGGTGCAGATTTAGAAAGGCCTACCAGGCAAACAACACACAAACGTTAAAAGGCATAGCAAAAGAAATCCCGCAAATAATCAATCTCCTCGATGACTTCTATGAAGCCTTCAGAAAGCAGTGGCTCTATGAAAACAAATCCTTCGGCTTCGAAGTGCAGACAGTCCGTATCGGGGGATTAAAACAACGCCTGGCGGACATAGCACTATACCTGGATGACTACCTTGGCGGAAGACTGGACAAAATTCAGGAACTCGAAACAGAAACTCTGCCTGTTGGCTACATTCTCGAAGGAGCCTCAGCAAACGAGGCTGAATTTAGCAGTTATCAGAAACTTGTAACCACAAGTAGACTTTCATGGTGATTGTTTTCATAAAACTTTAATTTGAGCATTTTGTTTGCACGATAGTATACTTATATTACGGAATTTTGATAATGAATAACTATGTTCACTAAAAGCATCAACGTGATTTAGGGGGCAATGAAGCATTATGTTCATGAACATGAAAAGGGCCAAGCTGACGGCTTGGGGAATGGCAATCTGCTTTTTGCTGATTCATGTACTTATGATCAGTATTTTTATTCAGTGCGGCGTTACGCCAATGGCGAAGTTTAACGTGTTCAGCATTGTCTTTTATATTTTTATGCTTTTCGTTGTTTATAAAGAGTGGCTGCAACTCTATGCGGTCGCTGTTTACCTGGAAGTTGCGGCTCACATGGTGCTTGCGGCGCTGCTCACCGGGTGGGGCAGTGGTTTTCAGATCACTCTTATAGGCATGAATGTTCTGGCATTTTTTGCTGAATACACGGGGAGAACTCTGAAACTGAAATACATACGTATGATGCCGATGTGCATACTTGGCATGATCTTTTATCTCTCCGTATATGTGTATCTACACTTTAATCCCGCGCCGTATGCCCTCCCTGAGAAGGCGGAATTCTGGCTTTCGATACTGTGGGGCGTTATCGTTTTTGTAATCAATCTGTTCGTGCTACAGTTCCTCGTTATAATAGCCAATAAATCGGAGGAACAGCTCGAATATCAGCTTTCTCATGATAAGCTCACAGGCCTTCCCAACAGATATTATCTGACTAATCACCTTGATACGCTTCAAAATGGAAAAGAGGATTATTGGATAGCGATTTCCGACATAGACGATTTTAAGAAGGTTAATGATACCTATGGACACAACTGCGGAGACTATGTTCTGAAAACTGTTGGCGAAATATTGTCCGACAGAGGAGCGCTGTGCTGCAGATGGGGCGGAGAGGAATTCCTGTTTGTCGCGAAAACATCCGAAATACCCAATGCATATGAGTTTTTGGAGAAAATCAGGAAAGAGATTGAAAAGCAGGATTTTGATTACGAGGGAATGCCGTTTAAAGTTACGATGACTTTCGGGGTATCAGCTTCAGAAGGGAAAAGAGTACATGATATAATTCATGATGCCGACGAGAAACTGTATCTTGGAAAACACAGTGGAAAAAACAGAGTAATAACTTCAAGGTATTCAGTGGAAAATCCTATTTTGGAGATTCAGGATCCGCTCACTCGTGTTAAGAACAAAGTCGCTTTTGAAAAGACAGAGGAATCTTTGAATCTGGATATACAGCACGGAGCAGCCAATTTCGGAATAGTTTTGATCAGCCTTAAAAATGTGGATGAGATTAATAAAAAGCATGGACAGGATAAGGGCGATGAGTATATCTTAGGTTCATGCAAGTTAATTTGCGGAGTTTATATCAACTCCCAGGTTTACAGAATTAAGCCGACAGAATTTGTTGTTGTCATAACGGGCAGCGATTACTATGCGCGCGGTGAACTGATGTCTGATCTTTCGGACGCATTCAAGAGATCGACTGATAGCAGCGATAATAATCCCTGGCACAGATATGAGGCTTCTATCGGGATGGCCGTATATAATGAAAATTCCAAAGACGTCTCGGAGGTTTTAAATCGAGCGAGGAGTCGGTTTTGAAAGGAATGTAACAATGATTGAAAAAATAAAAAATATTGCACGTAGGGCCGGAGACATAATGAAAAATGCCGAGCGTCCCAAGATAACAGAGAAGGCCGGGCATGCCAATTTTTGCACAGAGACGGATGAAAAGATTCAGGCGTTTCTTATAGAGAAGTTGCAGGAAGTTCTTCCCGAAACACAGTTTCTTGGTGAGGAAGACGGGCAGGACGTGTTCTCATCAAAAATGGAAAAGGGCTACTGTTTTGTGCTCGATCCGATAGACGGAACCTCCAATTTTATCTATGAATACAGACCGTCAGTGGTTTCTATAGGCCTTTTGAAGGATGGAAAACCGCATATGGCAGTAATCTATAACCCGTTTGATGACATGATGTTTTCAGCACAGGCGGGACAGGGTGCTTACATGAACGGCGAAAGAATAATGTCCACAGAGGCGCCGCTTTCAGATTCTCTGGTGGTATTTGGCACAGCGCCTTACTACGCGGGGCTTCAGGAGAGAACCTTTGAGATAGCAAAGAAGATTCTACCTCTTTGCGTAGATCTTCGAAGATCCGGAACCGCGGCGTGGGATATGTGCTGCGTTGCTCTTGGCAGATGCGCTTTATATTTCGAGATGAGAGTGCAGCTTTGGGACTATGCTGCGGCTGCGCTTATCGCACAGGAAGCCGGTTGCACGATTACGGATATTGATGGAAAACCGCTCGAATTCAGGGGGCCTACCTCAGCACTTTGCAGGGCGAGAGGAATCAAGGAGATTCCTGAGTGCTTTTTATAAAAAACAAATGGGAGGAAGTATGACATTTTCAGATGACTTCGTAATAAGCTCAATGGATGATCTCATGGCTATCATCGATGAAATGGGTTTTGTTCCGTTTTTCGAAAATGAGATAGAGGGCTTTTCAATTGAGGAGCACATTGATCCGAAATGTTGGTACGGCGGAAGTGACAGCTTCTGGGATGCCTGGGAGTGGAAGGGTCCCGTCATCAATAAGATGAAATGCGCCTACGGGAAATTCCTTAAAGGCAAGGCTATGTATATCAGCTCCAAGTGGTTTCCGGATTTTGCTAATTTTCGCAGAGACGGCTATGATTTCGATGCCAGATATGATGACGGACTTGCATCCTACCACGACAAGGAACTGTTCGAGCTGATAGATGCCAATGCACCGATTCTCTCAAAACCGCTGAAGAAGCTCGGCGATTACGGTAAGGGTGGCAAGAAGGGCTATGATACCATGATCACAAGACTTCAGAAGCAGTGCTATATAATCACCAGTGACTTCAAGTACGCGACAGACAAGTTTGGCAATCAGTACGGCTGGGGAATAGCAGAGTATTCAACTCCCGAGAAATTTTTCGGCAAAAAGTTCAGAGACAAAGTCTACAAAAGAACACCCGAGGAATCCTACGAAAAGATTCTCGGGCAGTTTTCAAAAATCCTCCCAGAGGCAGATGAAGCCAGTATACGGAAAATATTAAAATAGACAATAAAAAATCCAAACTACTTGGTAGTTTGGACGATAGGGTTGGGCTGTTTACACAGTCAGTAGCTCGTAGCGGAATCGAACCGCTGATTCTGCCGTGAGAGGGCAGCGTCTTAGCCGCTTGACCAACGAGCCATATTGTTTTTTGTTGTCGCCTTTCGTTTGGCGACTTGATTATATTATTACAACTTCCAAAATAATGCAAGTACTTTTTTGAAAAAAATTAAAAAAATTTCAAAAGGCAAAAAATGTTATTGCAACAATTAGGAATTAAAAAGCAAAAAGTGTAATGCCAAGATAGACAAAAAACATTATAATTATCATTGTGCGATAGTGTCGTTGGGGATGACTTTTCACTGGGACATATGGCATGAAAAAAGTAAAAAAAGACACAAAAGAAATTGGGAGGTTACATATGCTTTACATAGGTGTAGATCTTGGAACATCATCGGTTAAGCTTGTACTCATGGATGAGACAGGTAAGATTCACGGCACAGCCACAAGGGAGTATCCTTTATATTTCCCGCAGCCCGGTTGGTCAGAGCAGAAGCCTGAGGACTGGTACACACAGGCTGTAGAGGGACTTAAGGAACTTCTTAAGGATGTTGATAAGTCACAGGTTGCCGGCATCAGCTTTGGCGGACAGATGCACGGACTTGTTATTCTTGATGAGAATGATAATGTTATCCGTCCCGCAATCCTTTGGAATGACGGCAGAACTCAGAAACAGGTAGATTACCTTAATAACGAGATCGGTAAGGATAAGCTTTCCGAGTACACAGCAAATATTGCTTTCGCTGGATTCACTGCTCCAAAGATTCTCTGGATCAAGGAGAACGAGCCTGAGAACTTCAAGAAGATTAAGAAGATAATGCTTCCCAAGGATTATCTTGCATATAAATTCACAGGAACTTTCTGCACGGATTACTCTGATGCATCAGGAATGCTCCTTCTTGACGTTAAGAACCGCAAGTGGTCTGAAGAGATGTGCAAGCTTTGCGACATCACTACAGATATGCTTCCGGGGCTCTATGAGAGTTATGAGAAGGTTGGCGAGCTCACAGCAGAGCTTTCTTCCGAGCTTGGACTTAAGAGCGGTGTAGTTGTGGCAGCAGGCGCAGGCGACAACGCAGCAGCTGCTGTTGGAACAGGTACAGTAGGTAACAACAAGTGCAACATTTCACTTGGAACCAGCGGAACAATTTTCATGTCCTCCAATAACTTCGCAGTGGACAGCAATAATGCGCTTCATTCCTTCGACCATGCGGACGGACACTTCCATCTCATGGGCTGCATGCTCAGCGCAGCAAGCTGCAACAAGTGGTGGAATGATGAGATTCTTAAGACCAAGGATTATGCAGCAGAGCAGAAGGGTATTGAGAAGCTTGGCGAGAACCACGTATTCTTCCTTCCTTACCTTATGGGTGAGAGATCTCCCTGGAATAATCCGAATGCCCGCGCTACCTTTACAGGCATTACAATGGATACCACAAGAGAGGATATGACTCAGGCAGTGCTCGAGGGCGTTGCTTTCGCTACAAGAGATATGTACGAAGTTGCCAAGAGCATCGGCGTTAAGCCCGAGAGAACTATGATCTGCGGTGGTGGTGCTAAGAGCCCTCTCTGGAGAAAAATGATTGCGAACATTCTTAATATAGAAGTAGATGTTCCTGTTTGCGAAGAGGGACCCGGCATGGGCGGCGCTATGCTTGCCATGGTTGCATGCGGTGCTTACGCAAGTGTTGAGGATGCTGCGGCTGCTATCGTTAAGGTTGATAAGACCGAGAAGCCCGATCCCGCTCTTGTTGAGAAGTATGAGGCAAGATATCAGCAGTTCAAGAACATTTATCCTGCACTCGCTGACACTTTTGATAAGATTATCTGAACGTATTGACGGGACGAGGTTTATTGGTATAATTAGTCTCGTAAACAAAAACAAGCAGAGTAGAATCCGGTGCGTTAAGTGCCATCTGGACAGGGACTGCCAGAAGGACGAAGGGCAACCGCGGTGTCGGATTCGGTTCCCACTGTAGCATATCGAATGTGTTGTAATTTCAGACACCTCCTTGTGCATACTGTGGAATGCATTAGGAGGTGTTTTTATGCAGAAAAATGTAACAGTTAATGAAGCAAATGAGATCAGTGTAAACAGATGGCTCAGATCCCTGAATGAGTTCAAGAGCCTACGAAACGTAGTGTTTTGTGGAATGATGGCTGCTGTAGCGATTATCCTCGGCTATGTAGCCACCATCAGAATCGGTCAGTTTATCAGAATCGGTTTCTCGGGACTCCCGAATCAGGTTGTAGACTATCTCTTCGGACCTGCGGTAGGTGCTATCTTCGGAGCGGCGCTTGATATCATCAAGTGGTTTTTACAGCCCTCAGGTGATTTCTTCCCGGGCTTTACAATCAGTGCGGCCCTTGGCGGAATTATCTATGGCTTCGCATTTTATAAAAAGAACATAACTCTTCCGAGAATCTTTGTGGCTCAGCTTATTGTCAAAGTCTTCGTAAATATCGGACTCAATTCACTCTGGCTCAAGATGCTCTACGATCAGGCGATAATTGCGATGCTTCCGGGAAGAGTATTATCCAATGCAATAATGCTCCCTATTGACACTTTTATCACTTATGCAATGCTCAAGGCTATAGAGAGAACAATCAAGCCTATGATGCAGGGACTTTGATGGATATGGGCTTTACACAATCTTTACTTGACAAAAAGCAGTAGCGGTGCTACATTACACTTGTAACTTAATAATAATTCAGACTAGAAGTGGACTTGCAAGAGTCCACTTTTTCTATGCAAGTGCATTTGTAAAGAAATTTATGCACGCTTGCGTAAGAGGAATATCCTATGTCCAGAAGAGAAGAAATAGAGAACAAGACAGAAGCTCTTCTTAAGCCGATAGCTGAGAAGAACGAAGTTCGAATCTACGACGTCGAATTTGTTAAGGAAGCGGGACAGTGGTACCTGCGAGCTTACATTGACAGAGATGGCGGAGTTGATATTAACAAATGCGTGGATGTCAGCCACGAGCTCTCCGATGCTCTTGATGAACACGACTTCATCGACGAAGAGTACATCCTTGAAGTCAGCAGCCCGGGACTTGGCAGAGCACTTAAAAAGGACAGACATTTTGAGAACAGCTTAGGCCAGGAGGTTGACGTCAAGCTTTACAAGGCTCAGGACGGCACCAAGGAATTCGCCGGAAATTTAAAGAGCTACGATTCAGATACAATCACAATCGAAACTCCCACCGGAGACAAAACATTCATTAGAAAAGAAGTTTCAAGCGTTAAGCTTACGCTGGACTTTTAACATTAAATATGTATATTCACAAACTTTCATAGATCAAGGAGAAAAAAACTATGAGTAAAGAATTGATGGACGCACTCGATTTGCTTGAGAAGGAGAAGAACATAAGCAGAGATTCTCTGTTTGATGCTATCGAGAACTCACTCATCACTGCCTGCAAGAATAACTTTGGCAGAGCTGAGAACATCCGTGTTGAAGTTGATCGCGATACCTGCGATTTCAGATGCTTCGCTGACAAGGAAGTTGTTGAGCTCGAGGACGACGTAATGGATCCCCTTCTTGAGATCTGTCTTGATGATGCACATAAGATCGATCCTAAGGCGCAGATCGGCGATATTGTTGCGGTTTCACTTAATTCCAAGGAATTCGGACGTATCGCAACACAGAATGCGAAGAACGTAATCCTTCAGAAAATCCGCGAGGAGGAGAAGGACGCAATCTACAGCGAGTATTATGAGCATGAGCATGACATCGTTACAGGTGTAGTTCAGAGATTCATCGGTAAAAATATCAGCATCAACCTTGGTAAGGCTGACGCTATGCTCAATGAGAACGAGCAGGTTAAGACTGAGCACTATCGTCCCACAGAGCGTATCAAGGTTTACATTCTTGAAGTTAGAAACGGAAACAAGGGTCCCAGAATTCTTGTATCCCGTACACATCCCGATCTCGTTAAGAGACTCTTCGAGCAGGAAGTTGCTGAGATTCAGGATGGGACAGTTGAGATTAAGAGTATTGCCAGAGAAGCCGGCAATCGTACAAAGATTGCTGTTTATTCCAATAACCCCAACGTTGATGCGGTTGGTGCCTGCGTTGGTGTGAACGGAAGCAGAGTTAACCTTATTGTTGATGAGCTCAACGGTGAGAAGATCGATATCGTTAACTGGGATGAGAACCCCGGAAACCTTATTCAGAATGCACTTTCACCTGCAAAGATTGTTGCAGTTTTTGCTGATCCCGATGAGAAGAGCGCAAAGGTAGTTGTTCCTGATTACCAGCTCTCACTTGCAATCGGTAAGGAAGGTCAGAACGCAAGACTTGCTGCACGTCTTACAGGTTATAAGATTGATATCAAGAGTGAGACTCAGGCTAAGGATGCTCCCGGATTCCGCATCGAGGATTACATGGATGATGAGGAAGAGTACGATGAGTACGAGGAAGGCGAGTACACCGAAGAGGGTGAGTATGCCGAGGATGGAGAGTATGAAGAGGCTGAGTACGAGGAAGAGGCTGCAGCTGATGCTGAAGAAGAGACTTCCGAGGAAGAGTAATTACAGAACGCTTCGTTACTATATATAAAGGATAATTATGGAAAAAAAGAAACCTATGCGAAAATGCGTCGGTTGCGGAGAAAGCAAGGAAAAAGCGATGTTGATCCGCGTTATCCGGGATACGAACGGAGAGATTCATTTGGATCCGACCGGACGTGCGAACGGAAGAGGCGCTTATGTATGCAGGGATGCCGGGTGTCTTGAGAAGGCCATCAAGAGAAAAGGTCTTGAGAGATCACTTAAGGTCAGCATTCCGGAGGAAACTCTGGAACAGTTAAAGAAGGAGCTTGAGGTAAATGGATGAAAATAAAATTTACTCTCTGCTCGGATTATGTCAAAAGGCAGGAAAACTTGTAAGCGGTGAGTTTGCGGTTGAGAATGCCATAAAGAGCGGGAAAGCCTGTATGGTCATTGTGAGCAGCGATGCTTCAAATAATACGGGCAAGAAATTCCGGGATAAATGTGATTATTATGATGTGCCGTTTTTCATGTTTGGGGACAAAGAGAAGTTAGGACATGCGATCGGCAAAGAAGTTCGAACGAGTATTGCGATCACGGACATGGGATTTGCAAAAAGCTTTCAGAAGAACTTACGCGTAGATGAATTGTACGGAGGAAATGCGAATGTCGAAAATTAAAATATCCGAACTCGCTTCGGAACTTGGTGTTGAAAGTAAGGAGCTTGTGGCATACCTGCAGGAGCAGGGTGTTGAGGCTGCAAAGAGATCAACAAGTTCAGTCGAAGACGATGATGCGGAGAAGGTAAGGAAACACTTCGGAAGCGGAAAGGCAGATGCTAAAAAGGAGAAGGCTGAGGCTCCTGCAAAGGAAGTAAAAGAGCAGGCTCCTGCTAAAGAGGATGCGTCAAAAGCTACATCTTCGTCCGATGATAAAAAGGCTCAGAAGCCCCTTAAGAAAAAGCCCGAAGGTGAAGGTGCGGTTAAAAAGAAGAAAAATATCATTTTTGTAACCAACCCCAATAACTCAAAGAGCGGCAATTTCCAGGGTAACCAGAATAATCAGAATCGCGGTACCCAGAATAAAAACCAGAACCGTGATAATAACAGAGGTGGTCAGAAGCAGGGTACATTTGCCCGTTCACAGAATGTATATCATCCGATTAAGCCTTTGACAGCACCGTCACAGCTTGAGTCTTATAACACAGATATACCTAAATATCAGGAGACTGCAGCAAAGCCTGCTAAGGCAGAGACACCTAAAACAGAACCTGCTAAGAAGCCCGTACAGGCAGCAGAGACACCTGCAAAGCCTGTGGCAGCAGAGGTACAGCAGAAGCCTCAGACTGAGAATCGTGAGAACCGTGTAAACCGTGAGAATCGCGATAACCGTGAGAACCGTGAGAACAGAGGCGGAGAACTCAGAAGAGGAGAAGGAAGAGATCAGGGCGGCCAGCAGCGCAGAGGCTCTCAGAACGACAGAAGAGGTGCAGCTCAGGGTGCTCCTCGTCAGAATATGGGCGGAGCAAGACCCGGACAGGGCGCACAGGGAAGACCCGGCGACCGTCAGCAGGGCAAAGGAAAAGATTTTGCAAAAGGACAGGGCAGAGGCGGATTTGACGCAGCTCCCATGAACGAAGGCGGTAAGGGCGAAGGAAAGAGACGCTCCGGCCAGGATAAGGATAAGAGATCTAAGAAAGATCATATTTATGAAGAGAATGAAGAGATGATGCCCAGAAGTAAGAGGGTTGGTCGCTTCATTAAGCCTGAAGTTAAAAAGGTAGAGGAGCCAGAGGAGCAGATCAAGGTTATCACAATTCCTGAGAAGCTTACGATCAAGGAACTCGCCGATAAGATGAAGCTTCAGCCTTCAGCTATTATCAAGAAGCTTTTCATGGCAGGTCAGATCGTTACCGTTAACTCAGAGCTTTCATACGAAGATGCTGAGAATATCGCGATCGATTATGATATCATCTGCGAGAAGGAAGTTCAGGTAGACGTTATCGAGGAACTTCTTAAGGAGGAAGAGGAGGACGAGAGCCTTCTTACATCCAGACCTCCGGTTGTCTGCGTAATGGGTCACGTCGATCATGGTAAGACATCACTTCTTGATGCTATCCGTGACACAAGCGTTACTGATAAAGAGGCCGGTGGTATCACACAGCGTATCGGTGCTTATCAGATCAAGGTTCAGGATAGAAAGATCACATTCCTTGATACACCCGGACACGAAGCTTTCACAGCTATGCGTATGCGTGGTGCAAATTCTACAGATATTGCAGTTCTCGTAGTTGCAGCGGATGACGGTGTTATGCCTCAGACAATCGAGGCTATCAACCATGCTAAGGCTGCAGGCGTTGAGATAATTGTTGCTGTCAACAAGATTGATAAGCCCAGCGCTAACGTTGACAGAGTTAAGCAGGAGATGACAGAGTACGGCCTTATTGCTACAGATTGGGGCGGATCAACAGAGTTTGTTCCCGTTTCCGCTAAGACCGGCGAGGGTATGGATGTGCTTCTTGACACAATCCTTATCACTGCTGACATCCTTGAGCTTAAGGCTAATGCAAACCGTGAGGCAAGAGGTCTTGTCCTCGAGGCTAAGCTTGATAAGGGTCGCGGCCCCGTTGCCAACGTACTTGTACAGAAGGGTACACTCCATGTGGGAGACTTCATTTCTGCAGGTGCATGCTCCGGTAAGGTTCGTGCGATGATAGATGACAAGGGTAAGAGACTTAAAGAGGCTAAGCCTTCACAGCCCGTTGAGATTCTCGGCCTTTCAGATGTTCCGGGAGCAGGAGAGGTATTCCTTGGACACCAGAGCGACAAGGAAGCTAAACAGTACGCTAATACATATCTTCAGCAGCAGAAGAAGGATCTTATCGAGGAGACTAAGGCTAAGATGTCACTCGATGATCTGTACTCCAAGATTGAGGAAGGTAAGTTAAAAGAGCTTGATATCATTATCAAGGCTGACGTTCAGGGTAGTGTGGAAGCTCTTAAGGCAAGTCTTCTTAAGCTTTCAAATGACGAGGTTGTTGTTAAGGTTATCCACGGCGGTGTTGGTGCCATCACTGAGTCTGATGTATCACTTGCCGCTGCATCCAATGCGATCATCATCGGATTTGACGTTCGTCCCGATGCGGTTGCAAAGAGCACAGCTGAGCACGAAGGCGTAGAGATCAAGCTTTACAAGGTTATCTACCAGGCTATCGAGGATGTTGAATACGCTATGAAGGGTATGCTTGCTCCCGTATATGAGGAGAAGGTTATCGGACACGCTGAGATCCGTCAGCTCTTCAAGGCTTCCAAGGTTGGTAATATCGCCGGTGCTATCGTTACTGACGGTATGGTCCAGAAGGATTGCAAGGTTCGCATCTCCAGAGATGGCGAGCAGATCTTCGAAGGTGATCTTGCAACTCTTAAGAGATTTAAGGATGATGTCAAGGAAGTTAAGGACGGATACGAGTGTGGTATGGTATTTGACGGCTTTGACCAGATCAATGTAGGCGATATCGTAGAAGCATACATCATGGTCGAGATTCCTCGTGAGAAGTTAGACAAGAAATAACAGCCTTCCCCTTGGGGGCGCAAAAAATAAAAGCCTTCCCCTTGGGGGCGCTCGACGTCCGGGGTTGCTACTCGTCCGGGGGACGAGTGCTTAGCAACGACCGGAGTGGAACGTAGACCGTCGGTCCAGCGCGGACCGAAGCGGAGCGTAGACAAGGTGGCACGAAGTGCCGGATGAGGGGCATGGAGTAAAAATATGAGAAAAAACAGTATAAAAAATATCCGTATAAACGGTGAAGTACAAAAGGTCATATCTGAGGCAATCAGATACAGCAAGGACCCCAGGATCAGCCCCATGACATCCGTTATGGATGTCGAGGTTGCACCTGACCTTAAGACCTGTAAAGTATGGGTTTCCGTAATGGGCAACGATGAGGACAGACTCCGCACTGAGGAAGGCCTCAAATCCGCTGCTGGCTACATCAGAAGTACAGTAGCCAAGGAACTCAATATGCGTTACACCCCCGAGCTCAGATTCATCATGGATGATTCAATTGAGTATGCCATCAACATGTCGAAGAAAATCGACGAAGTTGCAGCAAAGGACGCAGCTGCAAAGGCAGCAAGGGGAGAAGTGGACGAAGAACCCACAGAGGAAGAATAATAGATGAGAATAGACGAACTCGTAAAGGACGCCAAAACCATTGGAATCGGTGGGCATATTCGCCCCGACGGAGATTGTGTTGGCTCTACAATGGCATTATATCTCTATTTAAAAAAGAATTATCCGGATCTCAAGGTGGACGTTTTTCTTGAAAAGATTCCCGAGAGCTATAAGATAATCGAAGCTACTGCTGAGGTTAAATCGGACTTTAAGACTAACGTCGACAGCTATGATATTTTCTTTGCCCTCGACTGTGGAAAAGAAAGACTCGGAGATGCTGAGAAATTCTTTGATGCCGCAAAAAAGACAGTTAATATAGACCATCATGTCAGCAATGAAGGTACAGGTGATGAGAATTATATTGTTCCCACAGCCAGTTCAGCATGTGAGCTTGTTTATGATTGCATTGATAAGGACAAGCTTGACGCTGAGATAGCCAAGGCTATCTACATGGGAATAATTACAGATACCGGGGTATTCAAGTATTCAAACACATCACCCGCTACCATGCAGGTAGCTTCGGATCTCATAGGCTATGGTTTTGATTTTGGAAGCCTTATAGATTCTGTATTCTATGAGAAGACCTATGTTCAGAACCAGATAATGGGACGAGCACTTCTTGAGAGCATGCTTTTCATGCACGGAGACTGCATCGTGAGTGTGGTATCCAGACAAACGATGGACTTTTATCACGCTGAATCCAGTGATCTCGACGGAATAGTCAGCCAGCTCCTTCTGACAACAGGTACGGAGTGTGCAATTTTCATGTATGAGATCGGAAGCCTTGAGTACAAAGTCAGCCTTCGCTCCAAGGGAAAAGTGAATGTTGCAAAGATCGCAGAGCTTTTCGGCGGTGGCGGACATTCAAGAGCTGCGGGCTGTACCATGAACGGAACCCAGCATGATATAATAAACTCACTTTCAGAGTATATTGAGAGAGATTTGAAGGGCGTTCTCGCTGCAAAATAAATATATGAGGGTCATATGTACAACGGACTAATTAACGTATACAAGGAGGCTGGCTATACATCTAGTGATGTGGTGGCACGCCTCCGTGGCATTTTAAAGATGAAAAAGATCGGACATACAGGGACTCTGGATCCGGATGCGGTCGGAGTCCTTGTTATTTGTCTGGGAAACGGGACGAAGCTCTGTGACATGCTCACGGATCACGACAAGGAATATATCGCCGTCTGCAGACTTGGAGTGACGACAGACACTCAGGACATGTCTGGAAGAGTGCTTTCCGAGAATGAGGTCAATGTCACAAGTGAGCAGCTGCACGAAGCGGTTAAACGCTTTGTGGGTGAGTATGACCAGATTCCGCCCATGTATTCCGCGATTAAGATAAATGGCAAGAAACTCTATGAGCTAGCAAGACAGGGCAAGGAAGTCGAGAGAAAGCCAAGAAGAATCAAAATCGAGGCTATAACAATTCTCGATGAATCTCATCTTCAGGATGAGCACGTTTTCACAATGGAGGTTAAGTGTTCAAAGGGCACCTATATCAGAACCCTTTGCAATGATATAGGCGAGGCTTTGGGCTGCGGCGCAGCCATGGAACATCTCACAAGAACAGCTGTAGGAAGCTTTCATCTCGAGACTGCGCACACCCTTGATCAGATCGAGCAGCTTCGCGATGAGGGAAAAGTGGATACGATAGTTGCCTCCACTGAGAGCCTTTTCAGAGACCTTGACTATTGTATTGTTAAGGATAGCTTCAGGCGTATGCTTGAAAACGGCAACAGCTTCAAGGTGGAGAACCTTGTAAGTGAAGCTCCCGAGGATGAGCAGGATTTTGTAGAACCCGAAAAGCTCTATGCTGACGGCACCAGAGTGAGGGTATACGCTGAGGACGGCACATTCTTTGGCATTTACAAATGCGACGGCAGAACCGGCCAGTTCAAGGTGGAGAAGTTTTTCTATACGGAGAGGTAAAAATGCGGATAATATCCGGAACCACACAATTTAATATAGAGGATAAAACCGCAGTAGCCATCGGTAAATTTGACGGAGTCCACATGGGGCATCAGAAGCTCCTTAAACATATCCTTGATAAGAAAGATCAGGGTATGAAGGCGACAATCTTTACCTTTGATCCGCCGCCGGCTGTATTTTTCTCACAGCTTATGGCAAAAAGCGAGAATGAAAAAAAGGATATCATTTTATCTCAGCTTCTCACTAAGGATGAAAAGAGACGTAAATTCGAGGAGCTTGGCGTAGATATTCTTGTGGAATTTCCGATGAATGCGGAGACAGCACGGACGGCGCCGGAGGATTTTGTCAGAAAAATCCTTCATGAGCAGATGAATGCAGCCTATCTTGCAGCAGGGGATGACTTATCCTACGGATATAAGGGAAGAGGCGATTTTGCGCTTTTAAATAAGCTTGCACCTGAACTCGGCTACAGAACTCACGCCATAAAAAAACTTCAGATGTTCGGAAGGAATGTTAGCTCAAGCTTTATAAAAGAGGAAATACTTCATGCTGAGATGGAGCGCGCATCTGAGCTTCTGGGAGAATACTACTATGTGGGAGGCCTTGTCGAACATGGCAAAAAGCTTGGCAGAACAATTGGCTTTCCTACGGTAAATCTGCTGCCGCCTTCTGAAAAGTGCCTGCCACCTTTTGGGGTATATTTTTCGGAAGTCAGAATCGATGGCAGAAAATATCACGGCATGACTAACATCGGACTTAGGCCGACGGTTTCAGACAGCGGTCAGGTGAGTGTTGAGACTTACATTTATGATTTCGATGAAGATATCTATGGAAAATATTTAGAGATTGCTCTTTTGACTTTCCATAGAAAAGAACAGAAATTTTCAGGTGTTGAGGCTTTAAAGGGGCAGCTTCGGCTTGACCTTGACGCTGGAAGAAATTTCTTCGATTATGAATGACGATGGCCTTCACTTTACATTTATTGCTCACTGTGTTAAAATCAATTGGTTTCTCGCATGAGGAACAGTAACGTTATTACCGATACTCGGAGGTAGGATACTCCAGCCGCTTCTGTGTATTCGGCACATTGTAATTAAAGGAGAATGAAACATGATTACAAAGGAAAAGAAGACAGAGGTTATCAATCAGTACGCTAGAACAGCTGGCGACACAGGTTCACCGGAGGTTCAGGTTGCTATTCTTACAACCAGAATCAAGGAGCTCAACGAGCACCTTAACACACATCCGAAGGATCACCACTCAAGAAGAGGTCTTCTTAAGATGGTAGGTAGAAGACGTGCTCTTCTTGCATACCTTAAGAAGAAGGATCTTGAGAAGTATCGTAAGCTTATTGCTGATCTTGGACTCAGAAAATAATTTCCGATGGGAGAATAGGGCGGGGATGCCGATTAGAAATAGTCGGCTTGTTCCGCCTTGTTTCTTTTTCAAGACAAAAATGGTTTCAATTTAAAATGTGGAATTATTAATACCTTCGTGCCTTCCCCTTGGGGGGAAGGTGGCACGAAGTGCCGGATGAGGGGTTAATATAAATAACTATTTTTTTATATACATAATGCGCCCGAGGATGGCGCGAGAAGGAGAAAAACATGAAAACATTTTCAACAGAACTTGCAGGAAGAACTCTTACAATTGAGATCGGCAAGGTAGGAAAACAGGCTAACGGATGCGCATTCATGAAGTACGGCGATACAACCGTTCTTTGTACAGCAACAGCTTCCGACAAGCCCAGAGACGGAATTGATTTCTTCCCTCTCAGCGTAGAGTACGGTGAGAAATTCTATTCTATCGGTAAGTTCCCCGGAGGATTCAATAAGCGCGAGGGAAAGCCTTCTGAGAATGCTATTCTCACAAGCCGTGTTATTGACAGACCTATGCGTCCTCTTTTCCCTAAGGACTACCGCAATGATGTAACAATTGAGACTATGGTTATGTCTGTAGATACACAGTGCAGACCTGAGCTTGTGGCTATGATCGGTGCATCTGTAGCAGTTTCTATTTCAGATATTCCTTTCGATGGCCCCTGCGCTATGACACAGGTTGGACTTATCGATGGCGAGTTCGTTATCAACCCTTCACAGGAGCAGTGGGATAAGGGCGATATGCGCCTTACAGTTGCTTCAGTAGGCCAGAAGGTTATCATGATCGAGGCAGGTTGTAACGAGGTTCCCGAGGATAAGATGAAGGAAGCTATTTACCTTGCACATGATGTAAACCTTAAGCTCATCGAGTTCATCAAGGGCATCGTTGCAGAGGTTGGAAAGCCGAAGCACGAGTATGCAAGCTGTGCAGTACCGGAAGAGCTTTTCGCAGCAATCAAGGAAGTAGTTCCTCAGGAAGAGATGGAGAACGCTGTATTCACAGATGAGAAGCAGAAGCGTGAGGCTAACATCGCTGAGATCACAGCTCGTCTTGAAGAGAAGTTCGCTGACAACGAGGAGTGGCTTGCTATCCTTGGAGAGGCTATTTACCAGTATGAGAAGAAGACAGTTCGTAAGATGATCCTCAAGGATCACAAGCGTCCTGACGGAAGAGCACTTGATCAGATCCGTCCTCTTGCTGCAGAGATTGATCTTATTCCGAGAGTGCACGGAAGTGCTATGTTTACACGTGGACAGACTCAGATCTGTGACGTAACAACTCTTGCTCCTCTTTCAGAGATGCAGAAGGTTGAGGGACTTGATCCTTTCGTAACAGGTAAGAGATATATCCACCAGTACAATTTCCCTGCTTATTCAGTAGGTGAGACAAAGGTTTCAAGAGGACCCGGACGTCGTGAGATTGGTCACGGCGCACTTGCAGAGAGAGCACTTCTCCCTGTACTTCCTTCAGAGGAAGAGTTCCCTTACGCAATCCGCTGCGTATCAGAGACCTTTGAGTCTAACGGATCAACATCAATGGCTTCCACATGTGCATCATGTATGTCACTTATGGCAGCAGGTGTTCCGATCAAGAAGATGGTTGCAGGTATCAGCTGCGGTCTTGTAACAGGCGATACAGATGACGATTTCGTAGTACTTACAGATATCCAGGGTCTTGAGGACTTCTTCGGAGACATGGACTTCAAGGTAACAGGTACTAAGGAAGGTATCACAGCTATCCAGATGGATATCAAGATCCACGGTCTTACAAAGGATATCGTA
This sequence comes from Butyrivibrio sp. WCD2001, assembly GCF_000424485.1. NCBI lineage: Bacteria > Bacillati > Bacillota > Clostridia > Lachnospirales > Lachnospiraceae > Butyrivibrio > Butyrivibrio sp. WCD2001. The sequence goes on from NZ_AUJZ01000005.1 coordinate 329,804, forward strand.
ACTCAGGCTATTTCACAGTGCCGCGAAGCTCGTCTCTTCATCATGGATGAGTGCATGAGCAAGGCTATCGCTGAGCCTCGTAAGGAAGTTAGCCAGTATGCTCCCAAGATCATCTCTATCGAGATCGATCCTGATAAGATTGGTGATGTTGTTGGTCAGAGAGGTAAGACAATCAACGAGATCATCGACCGCACAGGCGTTAAGATCGACATCACAGATGACGGGAAGGTAAGCATCTGCGGTGAAGATAAGGATAAGATGCAGCAGGCTATTGATATGATCAATATCATTACAACAGATTTCGAGAAGGGCCAGATCTTCACAGGAAAAGTTGTAAGCATCAAGGAATTCGGCGCATTCGTTGAGTTTGCACCCGGCAAAGAGGGTATGGTACACATCAGCAAGATCGCTAACGAGCGTATCGATCACGTTGAGGATGTTCTTACTCTTGGCGATGAGGTTAAGGTTGTATGCCTTGGCAAGGATCGTATGGGCAGAATCAGCTTCTCAATGAAGGATGTTGCACAGAAATAATCAAAAGCAGATTTGCTGCGATAAATACAAAATAAGAAGAACTGAGAAAGTGACCTTGAATCATTTTCTCAGTTTTTTAATATGGAAAAAACTCATTTTATCAAAAAATTATAATGTTTTGATACTATTTCATGATAAACTAATAGGGTAGGAAAGAAAGATTTACCTACTATTTCTAATTTTTCCGGAGGATACAAATATGGGAAGAATTTTTCTAATAGTGCTTGATAGCTTTGGTGTCGGAGAAGAGCCCGATGCTGCAGAGTACGGAGATTTTGATGTAAATACAATAAGGTCATGCGCTACCAGCAAGTATTTCAGCATGCCTAATATGGGAGCGATGGGACTTTTCAATATTGATGGAGTTGACTGTGTGCCTTCCGTTCCCAATCCCACAGCAGCTTATGGCAAATGCCAGGAGGCAAGTAAGGATAAAGATACAACGACAGGTCACTGGGAAATCGCAGGTGTGATATCACCCAAACCCATGCCGAAATTCCCCGACGGATTCCCGCAGGAGTTCCTGGATGCATTCAGTAAGCGCGTCGGAAGAGGAGTTATCTGTAATAAGCCTTACTCAGGCACTCAGGTAATCAATGACTACGGCGATGAACATGTAAAGACAGGAAATCTTATCGTCTATACATCTGCAGACAGTGTGTTCCAGATTGCAGCACATGAGGATATAGTTCCGCTGGAGACCCTCTATGAGTATTGCCATATTGCAAGAGAAATGCTTCAGGGAGACCTTGGCGTGGGACGTGTAATTGCAAGACCTTTCGTCGGTACAAGCGGTAATTATACAAGAACTCCTCACAGACACGATTATTCACTTGAGCCTCCGAAGACAACCATGCTTGACCAGCTCAAGGCAGCAGGCAAGGATGTTCTGGGCGTTGGTAAGATAAGAGACATATTTGAAGGAAAAGGCCTTACGGAGTATGTTTTCTCCGAGAGCAATGCCGATGGAATCGAAAAGACACTCGCATATATGGACAGGGATTTCGACGGACTCTGCTTTGTGAATCTGGTAGATTTCGATATGCTTTACGGACACAGAAGAGATATCGACGGCTACGCAAAGGCGCTTAATTACTTTGATAACAAGCTTCCCGAGATGGTCGCTAAGCTTCGCGATGATGACATCATTATGATGACAGCTGACCATGGCTGTGATCCCGCATACCAGAAGACCACGGATCATACCAGGGAATACATACCTTTCATTATGTATGGCAAGAATGTAACACCGAAGAACCTCGGAACCAGAAGTACTTTCGCTGATATAGGAGCCACTGTTCTTGACTACTTTGGAATTAAACCGGAGTTTGAAGGAACATCAATGCTATAAAACGTATATTTAGGAGGAAGAAGTATGAAAAAACTAGGGGTAAAATCAATTGTAGCTATTGGTATCGGTGCGGCACTTTTCTTTGTGCTCGGAAGATTCGTTGCAATCCCGAGTCCTGTGCCCAACACTAACATTTCAATCCAGTATGGTCTGCTTGCATTTATAGCCGCTGTTTTCGGACCGATTCCGGGAGCTCTCGCAGGCCTTATCGGACACTTCTTTATCGACTTCAGTTACGGCTGGGGAGTATGGTGGAGCTGGGTTATCGCTTCAGCGGTATTTGGCTGCCTCATGGGAATCGTAACAATGAAACTGAAGATAGATGAGGGCGAGTTTGGTACAAAGGGTATTATCACTTTTAACGTAGGTCAGGCTATTGCACATGCTATTTCATGGATAGTTGTTGCACCTATCCTGGACATCCTTATGTTCCAGGAACCTGCAAATAAGGTATTCGTTCAGGGTGTGACCGGTGCTATCATAAACATTATTACAACTGCCATTGTTGGAACAATTCTTTGCATAGCTTATTCTAAGGCAATCCCGAAGAAGGGCAGCCTTACGGAAGAAAACTGATTATAATATGAGCGAATATATACTGGAATTTAAGAATCTTGGATTTAAATATAGGGCGCAGGCTAAGCCTACGCTCTATAATATTGACCTCAAAATTAAAAGGGGTGAAAAGCTGCTTATAGCGGGGCCTTCCGGTTGCGGTAAGTCCACTCTGGGAAGTCTTATAAACGGTCTTATTCCGTCGTCCTATAAGGGTGATATCACCGGCTCTCTTTTGATAAACGGTAAAGACTCGAAGGAAATGTCAATCTTTGATATCTCACATATCGTGGGAACTGTTCTTCAGGACAGTGATGCCCAGTTTGTAGGGATGACTGTTGCGGAAGATTTGGCTTTTGCTCTTGAGAATGACTGTGTTCTTTTACCGGATATGAGAAAGAGAGTGGATGAAGTTGCGACAACTCTGAATCTAAAGGACTTTCTGCTTCATGCGCCCGGAGAGCTTTCCGGTGGGCAAAAGCAGAGAGTATCCGTCGGAGGAGTTCTAGCCAGTGATGTTGATCTCTTTTTGTTTGACGAGCCTCTCGCAAATCTTGATCCCAAGACGGGAAAACAGGCGATTGAACTTATCGATGAGCTTCAAAAAAAGACAGGTGCTGCGGTTATCATAATTGAGCACCGTCTTGAGGATGTCCTTCACAGAAGTGTTGACAGAATTGTTCTGATGCAGGAGGGGCATATAGTTGCAGATGAAAGTCCTGATGAGCTTCTTTCAAAAGGGCTCCTTTCCGAATGCGGAGTAAGAGAGCCGCTGTATCTTACTGCTCTTAAATATGCAGGCGTGAGTATAGAGAGCAAAATGCGACCTTCTTCAATAGAAAATCTTATTCTTTCCGATACTGACAAAGCTCAGCTAAGGAAGTTCATGAAGGAGGTTCACAAAGATAAAAAGGCTTCATCTAAAGAGAAGCTCCTTGAAACAAAGGGTCTTTCTTTTACTTATGAAAAGATGAAAAAACGGGCCCTTGATAATATTTCCACTGCTGTTTCGAAGGGTGAAATGGTGGCAATCGTCGGAACCAACGGTGCCGGGAAATCCACTTTTTCCAAGGTTATCTGCGGAATGGAAAACGAAGATGAAGGGCAGATATTCTTTGAAGGCAGCGACTTTTCCGCATTGTCTATCAAGGAGAGGGCAGCCTATGTGGGCTATGTAATGCAGAACCCGAATCAGATGATCTCCAAGGTCATGATCATGGACGAAGTCGCTATGGGCTTAAGGCTCAGGGGAGTCCCGGAGGAAGAGGTTCAGGAAAAGGTCACAAAAGCGCTCAAAATCTGCGGTCTCTATACGATGAGAAACTGGCCTATATCAGCGCTTAGCTATGGACAAAAGAAGCGAGTTACCATATGCTCCATTCTTGTACTTGAGCCCAAGGTGCTTATTCTCGATGAACCCACTGCAGGACAGGACTATAGGCATTACACCAAAATCATGGAGTTTTTGAGACAGCTGAATCGGCAGGGAATCACGATAATCATGATAACTCATGATATGCATCTTATGCTGGAATATGCTGACAGAGGCATAGTCTTTTCCGGCGGGAAGATAATCGCGGATAAAACCTGTGCAGAGATTCTGACTGATTCTGAAATTGTCGACAGGGCAAGCCTTAAAGAGACCAGTCTTTACGATCTGGCAAATTTGTGCGGTATTGAAGATGCTGCCACCTTTGTTCAGGACTTTATCGACTATGAGCGAGAGAATGTGAGAGGATTATGCGATGAATAATCTTTTTAATTATATAGAAAGAGAGTCTCCGATTCATGAGCTTACAGGGGCTACCAAGCTGGTGTGTCTTCTTTTGTGGAGCCTTGCCGCCATGACTACATATGACACGAGACTTCTTGCTGTCATGTCGGTTTTGGGAGTCGCGCTTTTCCCTGTAGGCAGGATAAAACTTAAGGATGTAACCTTTATGCTTGTATTTACACTGGTTTATCTTGCATTGAGTACAACGTTGGTTTATCTGTTTTCGCCTCGCCACGGCTGCGGAGTTTACGGCAGTACAACCCTTCTCTTTGGACTTTCGGGATACTTCGCACCAACCGCTGAGCAGCTGTTTTTTCAGCTCAATTACATTCTGAAGTACTTTGCGACGATACCCTTTGTGCTGCTGTTTGTCTGCACCACGAATCCCAGTGAATTTGCGGCATCGCTTAATAAGATAGGAGTTCCGTATTCCGTTGCTTATTCAGTGGCGCTGGCACTTCGCTACATACCGGACATACAGAAACAGTATCACGAGATCAGCCAGGCATCTCAGGCCAGAGGGATAGAGCTTAGTAAAAAAGCGTCGCTTATAAGCAGGCTTAAGTCGGCTTCTTCAATTCTTATACCGCTGGTATTAAGCAGTATGGACAGAATCGAGGTCATAGCAAATGCCATGGAGCTTCGCTGCTTTGGGAAAAACAAAAAGCGAACCTGGTATATGGAGAGAAAATTCAGATGGATAGACTACCTTTGCATCGTCGTATGTGCATTGCTTTTGGTGGCATCGATTACACTTACGCACATAAACGGCAGCAGGTTCTATAACCCGTTTTTATAGAGAAAATACAAATAGATTAAGTCAGTAATTGACTTTACGCGCACCTTTCCTTAAAATAGGTTGGGTGCGCATTTTTTTAGGTGAAATATTTTTTCATGAGCGCACGGCAGATATTTTGGAAGTAATAGTAATTTTTGCGTTTTTTTGAAAGGTTTTAAAATGAGTAACAACCAGATCACAGAAGAGATAAATAAGAGACGTACCTTTGCAATCATTTCCCACCCCGATGCAGGTAAGACCACACTTACAGAGAAATTCCTTCTCTACGGCGGAGCCATCAATCTCGCAGGATCCGTAAAGGGTAAGGCTACAGCAAGGCACGCCGTTTCAGACTGGATGGAGATTGAGAAACAGAGAGGTATTTCGGTTACATCCTCAGTTCTTCAGTTTAACTTTGAGGACTGCTGCATCAATATCCTTGATACACCCGGACACCAGGATTTCTCAGAGGATACTTACAGAACACTTATGGCTGCTGATTCCGCAGTCATGGTCATCGATGCAAGTAAGGGTGTTGAGCCCCAGACCAAGAAACTTTTTAAGGTCTGCACCATGAGACATATTCCGATCTTTACATTTATAAATAAGCTCGACAGAGATGCGATGGATACATACGAGCTTCTTGATGATATCGAAGATCACCTTGGAATTGCTACATGCCCGATGAATCTTCCTATCGGATCAGGTAAGAACTTCAAGGGAATTTATGACAGAGCGGAGAAACATGTCGTAACTTTCCAGGATACAATGAAGGGAACAAAGGAAGGTACAGAGACCATAATCCCTATGGAAGACAGGAATCAGCTTGTTTCCACAATAGGTGAGGAAGCTCTTGAGAATCTTGAGGGTGAGATCGAGCTTATGGACGGTGCAGGTGCTGAATTTAATCTTGAAGAGGTCAGAGCAGGTAAGCTTACTCCCGTGTTCTTCGGTTCTGCGCTTCAGAACTTCGGTGTTGAGCTCTTCCTTCACAACTTCCTTCAGATGGCTACACCTCCGAGTGGAAGAACTGATTCAGAGGGAGAGGTTATCGACCCCAAGGAGCACGAATTTACTGCTTTTGTTTTCAAAATCCAGGCCAACATGAACAAGGCACACAGAGACAGAGTTGCCTTCATGAGAATATGCTCCGGACGCTACGATGCGGACAAGGAAGTTAAGCATGTTCAGTCAGGAAAAGTGTTCAGACTTTCACAGCCTCAGCAGCTTATGGCCGATGAACGTAAGATTTTAAGTGAGGCCTATGCAGGTGATATAATGGGTGTATTCGATCCCGGTATCTTTTCAATCGGTGATACGGTATGCATGCCCAAGGATTCCGTAACCTATGAGGGAATCCCGACTTTCGCACCCGAGCACTTTGCAAGGGTTCGTCAGGTTGATACCATGAAGAGAAAGCAGTTCGTCAAGGGTATCGAGCAGATTGCGCAGGAAGGTGCTATCCAGATTTTCCAGGAATTCAACATGGGAATGGAGGAAATCATCGTAGGCGTTGTCGGCGTACTTCAGTTTGACGTACTTAAATTCAGACTTGAGAACGAATATAATGTCGAAATTATCCTGGATATGTTACCATATGAGTATATACGTTGGGTTGATAACGAGGATGTCGACATGAATTCACTTGTGGGCACCTCTGATATGAAGAAGATAAAGGATATGAACGGAAGACCGCTTCTTATCTTTATCAACGAGTGGAGTCCCCAGATGGTTCTCGACAGAAACAAAGGATTATCGCTTAGCGAGTTTAGGAAAAACTAATGAGAAGAGACAGATGTTTTAAAAACTTAATAGGGAAAGCATCTGTCTTTTTTGCATCCGTTTTTATGGCGGCATTTCTGGCAGGATGTAATGATTCGGTTACTGACTTTTTTAAGGCCAACAATCTTATTAATTCCGATGATGAGATTTTGGTGGGAGAAGAAGTAGCAGCAGAATCTGAACCTGCAGCCGCGGAGGCAGAAGCTTCAGATGCCCCTACAACCGACGCTTCTGTAGATTCCGTTGAAGTCTCTAATAACGATGCCTCCCATTCGGGTACATTTGATCCCGATAAGGTTAACCAGGCTATCGATGATCTCATCACTCAGATTGAGAAGGAGACTGGAAGAACAGGACGCCGCAAGGATGTTGAGGAAACCGACGAGGAGCAGGGGAAGGACGCGACAACCTATTTTAGTGACTCCTTCCAGCAGGCGCAGAGAGAATCCCTCGGTTTATCTGTAGTTGATATAGAGGATTTAAAGAAGGCTCAGCAGGGCAACTACGCCTATGAACATCTGACAAAGGAAGGACAGACCTTATACGTCGAGCTTCTTAGAATTATTGAGAGACGCGCTGAGGACGTAGTTGTATCGACACTTGATGAAGAGGTTCTCGATGTGGTATGTCAGTTTGTACTTGCCGATCACCCCGAGCTTTTCTATATGGACGGTTATACCTACACACGCTATACGGTAGCAGGAGTTCTGAAGAAGATATCTTTTACAGGCAATTATATTTACAGCGATGAGGAGATTGATTCACGTCAGGCCAAAATCGATGCCTATGTGGATACATGCCTGGCAGGAGCTCCGCAGGATGCTGATGATTATGAGAAGGTCAAGTATGTCTATGATTATCTTATAACCAATACTGAATACGACGCGAGTGCGCCGGATAATCAGAATATATGCTCGGTATTTTTATATGGAAAATCGGTGTGCCAGGGCTATGCCAAAGCTACGCAGTATATCCTTAACAAACTTGGGGTTCCTACCACGATGGTCACAGGTAAGGTGAACGGTGTCGGCCATGCGTGGAATCTTGTATATGCTGACGGAGAGTACACCTACGTCGATACGACCTGGGGAGATTCCTCTTATCAGAAATTTGAGAGCGGAGGAGCTGATTCGCAAAAACTTCCGCTGATCAACTACACCTATTTGTGCTGCACAACTCAGGATATCAGTAAGACACATACCATATCCGAGACGCTTCCAATGCCGGATTGCACTTCAATGCGCAACAATTATTATGTAAGGGAAGGTGAGTACTTTACGGAAAATGACATGACTGCGCTGGGGAATCTTTTCTCAAGAAGATACGCCGACGGAAGTAACAATGTCACGATAAAATGCAGTACAAGAGCCGTATACGACGAATTCATAAGAAGGCTCATAACCGATCAGCAGGTATTCGGATATATGGAGGGCTCAAACAATACAGTTTCATATACGACCTTTGATGAACAATACATTCTTATAATCTGGTTATATTAAAACTTCGTACTTTAAAATGTTGCTGAAAATTGCATTTTGGGTACGAAGTTTCTTTTTGCAAATATAGATATTACCTTGCTTAGAGCGTTCCCCGGTGGTAAAATTGTATCGTTCGGTTTTTTATGATTATCTACATGTTTTCATACATTCGTAAGGACCGGGTAACTATATAAACACCAAGGAGGAAATGGTATGTTTAATTTGTTCGATGTTACTAGTTTCATGACCGGCATATTTGGGGGCCTGGGGAAAGTGATAGTAGCGCTTGTTATTCTGCTTATAGCCTACATCGCGGCTTCAATTGCCAAGACACTCATCATTAAGTTGATGACACACACTAAGCTTGGATTCATTGTTTCAAGAGCAGATGGTCCGAGACCCGGAGTTACAATTACTTACATCAGTAAGCTTGTTTACTTCCTGGTATTCTTACTTTTTATTCCACAGATTTTTAACACATTGGGAATTGACAGTGTTACATCTCCTGTAATGGGACTGCTTAACACAATTTGGGGATATGTTCCCAACGTTCTTGCAGCACTTATCGTTATCTTTGTAGGTAACCTTATCGCTACAACAGTAAGAACACTTCTTGTTCCTGTATTTGCAAGACTTAAGGTTGATGAGCTTCAGGCTAAGGCAGGCATTGAGGTTAAGGACACAGCTAAGCTTTCATATACACTTGCTTACATCGTATATGTTCTTATCATGATCCCTGTTTTCATCGTAGCACTCAACGTTCTTAAGATTGATGCTATCACAGCACCCGCTGTAAGCATGCTCACAGTTGTTGTTGATTACATCCCTCGCATAGTAGTAGCTTGCCTTGTTGTATTTGTCGGCTACCTTATCGGCAGATTCGCAGGTCAGATCGTTACTCAGCTCCTTGCTTCAACAGGCGTTGATAAGAAGCTCACAGACGCAACAGAGGGTAAGACAGAGAAGTTCGTTCTTTCAAAGGTTACAGGTACCGTTGTTCAGGTTGTTATCAACATCATGTTCATCGTACAGGGCTTTGCGGTAGTAGATCTTAAGCTCCTTACAGACATCGGCGCTGCTGTTATCGGCTATATGCCCAAGGCTCTTGCTGCTATCATCGTTCTTACACTTACATACTTTGCTGCAATCCTTGCAGAGAAGGCTCTTAAGAAGAACGGAATGGACGGCTATGCACTTGTTTCCAAGGCAGTTATCTTTGTAATCGGCATTTTCATGGTTCTCAACCAGCTCGGAATTGCTACTACAATCGTTAACTCAGCATTCATTATCATTGTTGCAGCACTTGCTGTTGCATTTGCAATTTCCTTCGGTATCGGCGGAAAGGCATTCGCTACAAAGCAACTTGATAAGCTCGACAAGTACATTGAAGAGAACAAAAAGAGCGACAAATAATAGCACGAAATTTTACGAAAAAACATATTGAAGCTTTGGCGGAGGGTATACATAAAAAGTTGCCCTCCGCTTTTCTATCTTGTATAATTATAAGGATTTCAGTATGAAAGGAACATGATTATTATGGAAAAGGAAGTACAGAATAATACACTATTAAAGGCAAAGGGAATCGGCTCTGTAAAGATTGCCGACGACGTTGTTGCCAAGATTGCTGCGCTTGCTGCTCTTGAGATTGACGGAGTAAGTGAGATGGCAGGTGGTTATACCAGTGAAAATATAGATAAGGCAGGTCCGAAGAACATCCAGAAGAGTTCCAAGATCTTTTTGAATGAAGGTAAGGTACGTGTGGATATGTCCATTCTTATGGATTATAGCTACAACATTCCCGCTACAAGTAAGCAGGTCCAGGATAAGGTTAAGAGCTCCATCGAGAGCATGACAGGACTTAGTGTTACTGACGTCAACGTACGTATTGCCGGCATCAAGATGCCTGATTAAGGATTACAGAGGATATTATGAAAAGATCAGAACTTAGAGAACAGGTTTTTCAGCTTCTTTTTCGTGTAGAATTCAATACACCCGAGGAGATGCGTGAGCAGGAGGACCTGTTCATTGAAACAAGCGACATAGAGATGAGTGCCAAAGATGTTGATTACGTGAAGGAGCGCTACGAGAACATCGCAGAGAAGCTCCCGGAGATTGACAAGCTCATCAATGAAGTGACAACGGGATGGGATACAGGGCGTATCGGAAAAGTTGAGCTCGCAATCCTGAGACTCGCTGTCTATGAGATTAAATTCGATGAATCTATCCCCACAGGGGTAGCAATCAACGAGGCAGTTGAGCTGTCCAAGAAATTCGGCCAGGACGGCGCTTCTTCCTTTGTAAACGGAGTGCTGGCAAAACTTGCGTAATGTATATACAGTTGAGCAGATAAATTCCTATATTAAAAATATGTTCACGCAGGACTTCCTGCTCTCATCACTTACGGTGAAGGGCGAGGTCAGTAACTGCAAATATCACTCCTCCGGTCACATCTACTTCACGCTTAAGGATGCGTCCGGAGCGATTTCTTGTGTGATGTTCCGGGGAAGCGCCGCTACGGGGCTTAGATTCCGTATGCAGGAGGGCCAACAGGTCTGCGTTACCGGATCAATAGATGTATATGAACGGGACGGGAAGTACCAGCTTTATGCCAGAAAAATTGAACTGGATGGAGCAGGTGCTTTGTTTGAGCGTTTTGAGGCTTTGAAAAAAGAGCTGTCAGAGCGCGGAATGTTTGCTAATGAATATAAACAGCAGATACCAAAGCATATAAAAACGCTTGGAGTTGTGACAGCTCCTACCGGTGCGGCTGTGCGAGATATTATAAATATTTCCACCAGAAGAAATCCCTATGTGCAGATATATCTGTATCCTGCAATAGTTCAGGGAGATCAGGCGAAGGAGAGTATTGTCCGAGGCATAGAGACTCTCACAGCAATGAATGTGGATGTAATCATTGTCGGAAGAGGCGGCGGATCCATTGAGGATCTGTGGGCATTTAACGAAGAGATTGTGGCGGAAGCGATTTTCAACTGTCCGATTCCCATCATCTCGGCAGTAGGCCACGAGACGGATACTACGATAGCCGATTATGTTGCGGACTTAAGAGCACCCACACCTTCTGCTGCAGCAGAGCTGGCGGTATATGAGATTGACCTGCTTTTTCAGGATATCGATGCCTACCGCGATATTCTTACCCGCAGAATGAACGACAGGATAATGAGACTCCGCGAGAAGGCAGCCTCCGATAGGCGCCTTTTGGAACACCTTTCACCGGAGGCGAGAATACGCGATCAGAGAATGAGAGCTGCGCAGGCTACTGACAAGCTTGAGCGTCTGATGACAGACCTCATAAGGGACAACAGGCACCGCCTGGATGTCGATATAGAGAGGCTTAAAGCCCTCAGTCCTCTTGATAAACTGCAGTCGGGATTTTCCTATGTGGCTGATTCCGAAGGCAAGAATGTCAGGAGTATCAAAAATGTAGCGCCCGGCGACAAGATTGAAATAAATGTCAGCGACGGTGTTATCGGGGCAGAAGTTGTGGGTGCGGAGAAGAGAAAATATGGCTAAGAAAAACGAAGAAAAAGAAATCACAATAGAAGAAGCCTTCGCTGAAGTAGACGAGCGCATCAAGGCTCTTGAAAAGAGCGATGTCACTCTTGAGGAATCCTTTAAATTCTTCAAGGAAGGCATGGATTTGCTTAAATACTGTAACGATTCCATCGACAAGGTTGAGAAAAAGGTTCAGAAGGTTATGGCTGACGGCAGCACGGAGGATTTTGAGTAATGTCCGATTTTGATAAGATGCTGGATAGCAGAGCGGCAGAAGCAGAGGATATCATAAAGAGCTTTCTTCCCGCTGAGGAAGGCTATCAGAAAAAAGTAATCGAAGCCATGAATTACAGTGTCATGGCAGGTGGCAAGAGAATCAGACCGGTTCTGATGCTTGAGATGTTTAAGATTTTTTCCGGAAAGGACAAGGATCTGGTGGCGCCTTTTGCTGCGGCCATTGAGATGATCCACACCTATTCCCTTGTGCACGACGATCTTCCGGCGATGGATAACGATGAATACAGAAGAGGCAGGAAGACCACCCATGTTGTATATGGTGCGGGAATGGCTACTCTTGCAGGAGACGGACTTTTAAATTATGCATACGAAACCGCTCTGAAGGTATTTTTATGCAAAACAAATCCCGATCCCTTCGACGGAGATATTAGCGACAGACGAGCTAAGGCTCTTGAAATCCTTGCCAGGAAGGCCGGTATATACGGGATGGTTGGCGGACAGTGCGCAGACATAGAGGCTGAGGGAAAGGCTGCAGCGACCTCCGAGGAACTCATTTTCATTCATGAGAATAAGACAGCTGCAATGCTGGAGAGCAGCATGATGATAGGAGCACTTCTCGCAGGAGCCGATAAAAAGGCACTTGATGATATTGAACAGGCTGCGAGGAAGATCGGAGTTGCCTTCCAGATTCAGGATGATGTTCTTGATGTTACGGGCGACGAAGCGGAGCTAGGAAAGCCGATTGGTTCAGATGAAAAGAATGAGAAGACTACATATGTGACACTTCACGGACTTGAAGAATCAAAAGAAGAAGTCAGGAAGCTTTCGGACGAAGCAGCCTCCATCCTTTCAAAATACGATGGCAGCGAAGAATTCCTGATACCTCTTGTAAAGTGGATGATCTCAAGACAAAAGTGATAACATTTATGCCTTCTCCTATGGAGAAGGTGTCAGCGAAGCTGACGGATGAGGATTAACATGTTACTCGACAGTATAAAGAAACCAAACGACATAAAGAAAATACCGAAAAACAAGCAGGGCGAACTTGCGCAGGAGATTCGTGATTTTCTCATAGAAAAGATAAGTGTGACCGGTGGACATCTGGCATCAAACCTTGGTGTGGTTGAGCTGACCATGGCTCTTCACTTAGAACTAGATCTTCCGAAGGACAAAATTATTTGGGATGTCGGACATCAGTCCTACACACATAAGCTTTTAACCGGTCGTAAGGACGGCTTTGATAATCTGAGGAAATTCGGTGGGATGAGTGGATTTCCCAAGAGATCGGAGTCGGAGTGTGACTGCTTTGACACAGGCCACAGTTCCACCAGTTTATCTGCGGGACTTGGTATGGTAAGAGCAAGACAGCTCTCCGATGAGAAGTTTACCATCGTATCTGTAATCGGTGATGGTTCACTTACAGGTGGCCTTGCCTACGAAGCCCTTAACAATGCTGCGAAGCTTGATACGAATTTTATCATGGTACTAAACGACAACGAGATGTCTATTTCAGAGAATGTTGGTGGAATGGCGAAATACCTCAATGTCGTAAGAACCAATGAGGGATACCTTAATTTGAGGGATGATATATACAACTCCCTTAAGAATTCCAGTCCCAAGATGGTCAAGGGAATCAGACGTGCAAAGAACAGTTTTAAACAGCTCTTTGTTCCGGGAATGGTATTTGAGAATCTCGGCATCACATACCTTGGACCAATCGACGGTCATGATATCACAGCACTGCGGGCTGCTATCCGCGAGGCTAAGAAGGTTCGTAAGGCTGTTATGATTCATGTGGTTACCAAGAAGGGTAAGGGCTTTGAACCTGCAGAGAGGCATCCTGCGCGCTTCCATGGTACGGAGCCGTTCCTTATTGAGAACGGAATTCCGAGGAATCCCAGAACCACAGCCAATTATCAGGATATTTTCAGCACGGTTATGTGCAAAATAGGTGAACGCGAGCCCAAGGCGGTTGCAATTACAGCAGCAATGGCGGACGGAACCGGACTTAAGAGATTCAGGAATATGTACCCCGACAGATTTTTTGATGCGGGAATCGCGGAGGAACATGCGGTTACCTTTGCAGCAGGACTTGCAGTCGGCGGTTTCCATCCGATTTTTGCGGTGTACAGTTCATTTTTACAGAGAGCTTACGATCAGGTACTGGAGGATGTTTGTCTTCAGAATCTTCCGGTTACCTTTGCGATAGACAGGGCAGGACTTGTTGGAAGCGACGGTGAGACTCACCAGGGAATATTTGATTTGTCCTACCTTTCCAGTATGCCCAATATGCATATAATGGCGCCCAAGAATAAATGGGAGCTTTCCGACATGCTTAAGTTCGCGATTGCTTTCGATGGACCTTCGGCGATCAGATATCCGAGGGGTACAGCATACGATGGACTTGCAGACTTCCGTGCACCTATTGAGATGGGTAAGGCAGAGCCACTGTACAAGGAGAGAGATATCATCCTCTTTGCATTGGGAAGTATGGTGAAAACCGCGGAGAAAGTTCGAGAGATACTTCTTGAAAAAGGCTACAATTGTTCACTTACCAACGCGAGATTTGCTAAGCCTATTGACGGAGAGCATGTGCGGGACGCAGCGAAAAAACATAAGCTTATAGTTACGATGGAAGAGAACGTTGAGAATGGTGGTTTTGGAGATCAGGTAAGACGCTTTATCTATGATGAAGGAATTGATATTCACCATCTTTGTATAGCTCTTCCGGATGAGTTTGTAACTCACGGCTCATGTGATCAGCTCTATAAGGCACTTGGTGTTGATGCTGAGTCGATTGCCCAAAAAGTAATGAGAAAATATGAGGAAATAACAGTAGATGGCTAAGGAAAGACTGGATGTAATTCTGGTTTCCAGAGGACTTGCCACTTCCCGTGAGAAGGCAAAGGCTGTCATTATGGCAGGCGATGTTTTTGTAAACGGTCAGAGAGAAGACAAGCCCGGAACATCCTTTGATGAATCAAAAATCACATCTCTTGAAGTAAAGGGAGAACAACTCCCCTATGTCAGCAGAGGCGGTCTCAAGCTTGAGAAGGCTATGAAGAGCTTTGAGCTAAAACTCGATGGCTTTGTATGCATGGACATAGGAGCTTCCACCGGAGGCTTTACGGATTGCATGCTTCAAAACGGAGCGGTGAAAGTTTACTCGGTGGATGTGGGACATGGTCAGCTTGCCTGGAAACTTAGATCCGATGAGCGCGTGGTCTGCATGGAGAAAACCAATTTCAGATATCTTACAAGAGATGATATAGACGATGACCTTGATTTTGCATCGGTTGATGTTTCTTTCATCTCACTTACCAAAATACTTATTCCCGCGAGAAAGCTTCTTAAGGATGGCGGAGAGATGGTATGCCTTATCAAGCCCCAGTTTGAGGCGGGCCGCGAGAAGGTAGGTAAAAAGGGAGTTGTGAGAGAACCTGAGACTCACAAAGAGGTCATCTGCAAGGTAATAGATTTTGCCCACATAATCGGATTTAAGGTTTTAAATCTCGATTTTTCACCGGTTAGGGGACCGGAGGGAAATATAGAATACCTTCTTTATATCAAAAAGGATGAGAGCAGAAACGATGAGGTGTCTGAAATCAATGAAGGCGAGGGACTTCATTTGCTGTCAGAGGTTTTGAGTGCAGGCAATGGTTTTTCAACGGAGTCTGATATGAAGGAACTTATTGAGGAGACGGTAGGAAGAGCACACGGGGAGTTATAAGGTCTATGAGACGGTTTTTCATAATCACTAACAGAGGCAAAGATCCCGGAATGAAGGCCACCCTGCGCATCAGGGATTACCTTGAGCAGAAGGGGGCATTCTGCGAGGTCGCCGAGATAGAGAGTACGGCGAATAAAAACGGCAAGGAGTATTCCTGCAAGGTTCCGGACTGCGTAGAGTGTTGCATTGTTCTTGGAGGCGATGGAACGATGCTCCAGGCGGCGGGTAATGTCCTTGGGAAAAATATCCCGCTTATCGGAGTTAATCTTGGAACGCTGGGCTATATGGCGGAGGTTGACCTATCTGAGGTCGAAAGCGCCATGGATAAGCTTCTTAGTGATGAGTATGAAATAGAAGACCGTATGATGCTTCAGGGAGTTCTCTGTCAGGGAGAAGAAAAAGGTGTTATCAACTACGCCTTAAATGACATCGTAATCGCAAGATGTTCATCGCTCCGGGTTTTCAATTTTAATGTGTATGTAAATGATCTGCCGCTTACAACCTATCAGTCCGATGGAATAATTCTTTCATCGCCTACGGGTTCGACGGCTTATAATATGTCTGCAGGCGGACCGATTGTGGATCCAAAGGCACGGATACTTCTTCTGACACCGATATGTCCGCATGCGGCTAACGGAAGGACAATAGTGCTTTCCGAGAATGATAAGGTCACTATAGAAATCGGAAAAGGAAGCGGAGACAGTACTTTGGAGCTGGAGGCTTCTCTCGACGGAAGAAAAAGGATGATGATGAAGAGCGGGGACAGGATAGATATCACCGCAGCAAAACAGGTTACCAAGATATTGAAACTAAGCAGTGAAAGCTTTTTAAACATTTTAAGGAAAAAACTTGTATGAAGAAAAAACGTCACAGCAAACTGATCGAAATAATTCAAAACAATGTTATCGAAACTCAGGAGCAGATCGCGGATATGCTCAATGCTGCGGGTTTTAAGGTTACCCAGGCGACCGTATCCAGAGACATAAGAGAGCTCCGACTGACCAAAAGAGCTACTCCTGACGGAAGGCATAAATATGTTTTTGTTCAGGACAGTGCAGGAATGACTGACAAGTATGCGGATGTCCTGCGAGCAGGATTTATCAGTATGGATCATGCTCAGAATATTCTGGTTATCCGCACGGTATCGGGAATGGCGATGGCTGTAGCCGCTGCTCTTGATGCTATGGAATTTGAAGAGGTAGTAGGATGTATTGCCGGTGATGATACCATCATGGCAGCTATACGTACCAATAACGATGTTCAGAAGGTTATGGATGCCCTGAACGAAATAATAGGCTGATAGTACCTGTCCCATTAAACGGACAGTTATTATATACATTTCCTTGACTTGCCCGAAGAAGCAAAAAGGAAAGAGGTAAATATGTTATACAATCTACATGTGAAGAATCTTGCTCTGATAAATGAGCAGGAGGTTGAGTTTGAAAACGGTCTTAACATAATGAGTGGTGAGACCGGCGCCGGTAAATCAGTTATTATCGGCAGTGTGAATCTGGCGCTCGGTGCTAAAGCTGACAGTGGTATGATTCGCACGGGAGCTGAATATGCTCTTATCGAGCTGACCTTTGGAATCAAAAATGAAGCGCAGCTAAGAAGCCTTAAGGAACTTGATATTCCTGTAGAAGAAGACGGAACACTTATTTTGCAGAGAAAAATCATGGAGGGCAGAAGTGTCTGCAAGGCAAACGGCGAGACAGTAAGCGCAAGGCAGCTTCGTGATCTTTCAAACATACTTATAAATATTCACGGTCAGAATGACCATCAGGAACTCCTTCACAAGAAAAAGCATCTGGAGATACTGGATGATTTTGCAGGTGAGGAGCTTTTGCAGCTTAAGGAAAAGTGTGCAAAGGCTTACGGAAGCTGGAAGGATGTTCTGAAGGCTCTCGATGAGACCAACTTAGACGAAAGAGAACGTGAGAGACAAAAGGATCTCGCGAATTTCGAATACAATGAGATTACTGATGCAGACCCCAAAGAGGGTGAGGATGAGGAGCTTGAGACCAGATACAGAAGAATGGTCAATTCCAGGAAGATTGCCGAGGCAGCAGGTATTGCCGCTGAGGTGACGGGAGCAGGCGACTCCGGTGAAAGCGCTGCGGATGCTATAGGAAGAGCAGTGCGTGAGCTCTCCTCGGTTAGCAGCTATGACGATAAGGCTGCGGAGCTTTTGGAACAGCTCTCTGATATCGATAATTTATTATCTGATTTTCGTCATGCTATTTCATCCTATATCGATGAGCTTGAGTTTGATCCCGAAGATTTTGCGACAACAGAGGACAGACTCAACACCATAAACCATCTCAAGGATAAGTATGGCGGAAGCATTGAGGAAGTTTTAAAGTACAGGGATGAGAAGGAAGAGGAGCTAAAAAAACTCGAGGACCTTGCAGCATACCGAGACGGTCTTCTTGCTGATGAGAAGAGGTTCCATGATGAGTTGTTATCCGCCTGCAAGAGCATCTCAGACCTGAGAAAAGAAAATGCCAAAGCTTTATCGGAGCTTCTCCGCAAAGCGTTGGAGGATCTTAACTTCATAGATGTAAGATTCGAGATTGATGTTAAGCCTGACGGAGAGAGAGTTTCCGCGGGAGGCTATGATGATGTGGAATTCATGATTTCCACAAATCCCGGAGAGAGGATAAGACCCCTTGATCAGGTGGCAAGCGGCGGTGAGCTCTCAAGAATCATGCTTGCAATCAAGACCGTTGTCGCTGAAAAGGATGACATAGATACACTCATTTTTGATGAGATAGATGCGGGAATAAGCGGACAGACTGCCTGGAAGGTTTCGGAGAAACTTGGACTTCTTGCAAAGGGTCACCAGATAATCTGCATCACACACCTTCCTCAGATTGCATCTATGGCTGACACTCATTATGAGATCGCGAAGGGAACTCATGAAGAGGGCGGAAACGAGAGAACCGTCACCCGGATCAGAAAACTCTCGGATGATGAGAGAGCATCAGAACTTGCAAGAATGCTTGGCGGCGCCACAATCACAGATTCTGCAATGGAGAATGCGAGGGAGATGATGCGCCAGGCAGAAAAGGTTAAATCTAAATAGCCTTCCCCTTGGGGGATGCTGACGGATGAGGGGATACTAAATTGGAGTGAATTTATGACACTAGACTATGATGATTTTCTAAACAGCATAATGGCCAGCATGGACAGAACCACTCAGGTTGATGTTAATGATATCCCTAACATCGACCTGTATATGGACCAGCTGCTTACTTTTATGGATGAGAGCCTTAGGAAGTCCTCAAGGCATCCCGGAGTGGATAAGATACTCACGAAGACCATGATCAATAACTATGCCAAAAATGATCTGCTTCCCCCTCCGGTAAAGAAGAAGTATTCCAAGGATCACATCATACTTTTGATGTTCATCTACTACTATAAAAACATGCTGTCCTTCAGTGATATCCAGACCTTGTTTGAGCCTGTTTACAAACGTTTTGGAAAAGACGATGAGGACATAAATTTAAAAGATATCTACAAGACAATCTACGATGAGCAGAAGGATATTATCGCCCATCTTAAAACTGACATCGAGGAAAAATATAAGACCGCCCAGAAATCATTTCCCGAGGCGAAGGGCGAAGACAAGAACGAACTTCAGATGTTCAATTTTGTCTCTATGCTTGCTTACGATGTTTTCATGAAGATGCTTCTTATCGAGAACATCATCGATCACATCGAAGAGGAGCGCGAGGGCGACAAAGAGACAAAGAAGAAGAAAAAATAATGCCTTCTCCCTCTGGGAGAAGGTGTCGGCGAAGCCGACGGATGAGGGTAATTTTCGAAAGGTAGTACATATTTAATGAGCATTTACGACACCCTGAATAGTGAACAGAAAAAAGCGGTTCTGCAGACAGACGGTCCGGTCCTGATACTTGCCGGAGCAGGTTCGGGAAAGACCAGAGTCCTGACGCACAGGATCGCTTATTTAATTGACGAATGCGGAGTTAATCCCTGGAACATTCTCGCGATAACCTTTACCAACAAGGCGGCCGGCGAGATGCGCGAAAGAGTTGATAAGATTG
This sequence comes from Butyrivibrio sp. WCD2001, assembly GCF_000424485.1. Taxonomy (NCBI): domain Bacteria; kingdom Bacillati; phylum Bacillota; class Clostridia; order Lachnospirales; family Lachnospiraceae; genus Butyrivibrio; species Butyrivibrio sp. WCD2001. Next base: position 349,603 of record NZ_AUJZ01000005.1, read on the forward strand.
TAGGCTTTGGCGCCGAGAGCATATGGGTTGCGACTTTTCACTCAACCTGTGTAAGAATCTTAAGACGCTACGCTGACAGAATCGGTTACAGCAACAATTTTACAATCTATGATACGGATGACTCCAAGTCGGTACTTAAGGATATCTGCAAAAGATATCAGCTGGAGACAACTCAGCTAAAGCTCCGCAACATCCAGACTGCGATATCGCATGCAAAGGACAACTGCGTCGATGCCAATGAATACATGCTGGCATCGGGAAACGACTTTAAGAAGCAGAAAATTGCGAAGGCATACATCGAGTATCAGAATACGCTTAAGAAGAATAATGCAATGGATTTTGATGATCTTCTTCTTAACACGGTGAAGCTCTTCAAGGACGAGCCGGAGGTGCTTGCGCAGTACCAGGAACGCTTCAGGTACATAATGGTTGATGAGTATCAGGATACCAACAACGTACAGTTTGAATTCGTAAGGCTTCTTGCAGACAGGTATAAGAACCTTTGCGTGGTCGGTGATGATGATCAGAGTATTTACAGATTCCGCGGCGCGAACATCAGGAATATCCTTGATTTTGAAAAAGTGTATCCCGATGCGACAGTGATAAAACTGGAACAGAATTACAGATCTACACAGAGTATTCTTGATGCGGCAAACGCTGTCATAAGGAATAACTACGGAAGAAAAGACAAGGCTCTCTGGACTGACGAAGGGAAAGGCGAACTCGTCAGATTAAAGGTTGTGAATCAGGCTCCCGAGGAGGCTGAGTTTATAGCATCCGAAGTTTGCAAACTCAAAAAGTCAGGCAAAGCGGATTATAAGGATATTGCAGTTCTCTACAGAACCAATGCGCAGTCGAGACTCTTGGAAGAGCGATTCGTGTATGAAGGAATTCCGTACGACCTTGTGGGAGGAGTGAACTTCTACGGCAGACGTGAGGTCAAGGACTGTCTCGCCTATCTGAAGACTATTGATTCCGGTGCGGATGACCTTGCTGCGAGACGTATCATAAATGTTCCGAAAAGAGGGATCGGAGCTACAAGTATCACTCATGTTCAGGAATACGCAGATAAGGCCAATATCAGTTTTCTGAAGGCGTGCGCCGAGGCTGATATGATCCCGGGACTTAATAAGACAGCGCAGGCAAAGTGCAAGGCATTTGCGTCAATGATCGGAGTTTTCAGAGCCTTTGCAAAAGAGGCGAGACTTGATCAGCTTATGCAGCACATCATCAGAGAAATCGGCTACATCGATTATCTCTATACAATCGATGAGGACGCGAACACCGAGGATAACGAGCGTGAACAGAACGTGGACGAGCTTATATCCAAAATGGCCGGCTACGAGGAAAAAGAGGATGAACCTACGCTTACGGGATTCTTGGAAGAGGTTGCTCTGGTGGCGGATATTGACAATGTATCCGAGGATGACGACAAGGTGCTCCTCATGACACTTCACAGTGCAAAGGGACTCGAGTTTGATCATGTGTATCTCGCGGGTATGGAGGAGAATGTTTTCCCCAGCTTCATGGCGCTGATGGACGAAGGAGTAGATCCCGAGGGACTCGAGGAGGAGAGAAGACTTGCTTATGTTGGAATAACCAGAGCAAGAAAACATCTCACACTCACAAGTGCCAGAAGCAGAATGACAAGAGGTCAGCTCCAGTACAACCCTGTGAGCAGATTTGTAACTGAGATTCCGGCTGAGCTTCTTGAAAAGGTCGGAGCGGCTGAATCTTCCTTCATGTATGATGGCGGAGAATCCATCGATGACGATGAGGATATCGATCTTGATACAGGTCGCATTTTTAAGAAAAAGATGGACTTCTCAAAACCCACCTATGCAGCCGGTACAGCAAACTCGCCTCTTAAGAGAAGTGCTTATGCCGGGACGAAAGCGGCGACCCAGCCTGCTTACGGAAGACCTGTCGCAAAGCCGGCACCTCCCAAAAAGAGAGCGGTACCAAAGGACAAACCTTTTATTGCAGGAGCTGCCAGTGCACACAGTAAGGCTTCTCTCGGAAAACCGGGACTCGCCGGATTATCCAAAGGAATGCCGACAGCCGGAGCAGCACTTGATTACGGCGTAGGTGACAGAGTCCTGCATGTTAAGTTCGGTGAAGGGACTGTCCTTGATATCGTCAAGGAACCGAGAGACTATAAGGTCACAATCGATTTTGACGATTACGGACAGAAAATCATGTTCGCTGCATTTGCGAAGCTTAAAAAAGTATAAACTTTGCCAATTCAATAGATTGTGAATTAATAAATGCTATAATATATATAACATTTTATGCCTTCTCCCGCTGGGAGAAGGTGGCACGAAGTGCCGGATGAGGGGTATTAACCACTAACTACATCTTGGAAAGGGGTAAGTAATGGATAAGAACAGAATCGAAGAACTTCTTGAAACAGTCAGAATCAATGAGCTTTTAGAGAAAAAAGAAGCTGCAAACGCTAAGAAGCCATCAAACATTGTTTTATGGTGCCTTGCAGTTTTCGGAGCAATTGCTGCTGTAGCAACAATCGCTTATCTGGTATTCAATTACATGATGCCCGAGTACGAGGATGATTACGATTATGATGATGACGATTTCGACGACTTTGATGACGACTTCGTTGATCTGGATTTGGAGAAATGAAGAAAAAAGATATAGTAACGGGCAGAATTGTTAGGGTTGAATTTCCTAACAAAGGCATTATGGAGACACCTGAGGGAAAAGTGATAGTTAAGAACACACTTCCCGGTCAGAAGGTGTCATGTGTGATTATTAAAAACAGAAATGGCAGAGCAGAAGGTAGGCTCCTCGAGGTTCTCGAAGAGCCTATTGATGCTATAGAAAGCCCCTGCATACATTTTGGCAAATGCGGAGGCTGCAGCTATCTTACCATGCCTTATGTCAAAGAACTTGGCATGAAAGAACAGCAGGTAAGGCATATTCTTAATCCTATTCTGGAGAAGCAGACTCAGAGTTATACCTGGGAGGGCATAAAAACAAGCCCCATCAAATTTGCATACAGAAATAAGATGGAATTTACTTTTGGAGATGAGGAGATAGGTGGTCCCCTCACTCTTGGCATGCACAAAAGAAACAGCATGCATGATATTGTCAGCGTAACAGGCTGCAGAATTGTGGATGATGATTACAACAACATCTTAAGCGCCACACTTTCGTATTTCGGAGAATTATATAGACAGGAAAAAATCACTTTTTATCATAGAATGAAACAGGAGGGTTATCTTCGACACCTTCTCGTAAGAAAGGCTCAGAAGACAGGCGACATCCTGATAGACATAGTGACGACGACACAGGAAGACCACAATCTCATGAATTACGCGGAGATGCTTTTAACCCTTGAGCTCTCCGGGCATATCGTTGGTATTCTTCATACAAAAAATGATGCCAAGGCAGATGCCATAATTGATGAAGGAACAACTGTACTTTATGGACAGGACTACTTTTATGAGGAGCTTCTTGGACTTAAGTTCAGGATTACACCCTTCTCATTTTTCCAGACAAATTCTCTTAGTGCAGAGGTTCTGTATGGCACTGTCAGGGAATACATCGACGGACTTTATGACAACATGTCGGAGGATCCGGGTGACAAGATCATCTATGATCTATACTGCGGAACAGGAACCATTGCCCAGATAATTGCACCCATTGCCAATAAGGTGATAGGTGTTGAGATTGTTGAAGAAGCTGTTGCGGCCGCAAAGGAGAACGCTGCGAGAAATCAGCTTCTGGACTGCGAATTTATCGCAGGAGATGTGCTTAAAGTTCTTGATGATATCGTGGACAAGCCCAATCTCATCATTCTTGATCCTCCCCGTGAAGGCATCAATCCCAAGGCACTTAAAAAGATCATCGACTACGGCGTAAAGCACATGATCTACGTAAGCTGCAAACCTACTTCCCTCGCCAGGGATCTCGAAACCCTTGCAGAGGGCGGCTATTATGTTCAGAGGGCTGTGGCAGTAGATCAGTTCCCTTGGACAAATCATGTTGAGACGGTTGTGCTTTTAAGTAGGGAAAAGGTAGATGGCTTTGTTGATATAGAATTAGATGTAGAGATGCTGGAGGGAAAGGATGGAACAGCAACATATGCAGAGATAAGAGATTATGTTGCTGAGGTTCATGGATTAAGAGTCCCAAATCTTTATATCGCACAGGTTAAGGATAAACTTGGTATAGAAAAGAGAGAAAATTACCGAGTGGGATCAGGGCAGGGGCATACGCCTCAATGTCCTCAAGATAAAGAAGATGCTATTATAGATGCATTCAAGC